>JBKPOX010000026.1:0-40499 GCA_046733335.1 Actinomycetota bacterium
GCCCAACAGCGACCCGCACGACTACGAGGCACGTCCCTCCGACGTCGAAGCGGTGGCCGGCGCCCAGCTCCTCTTCGTCAGCGGCGACGGCCTCGACGGCTGGGCCGAGGACCTCCTCTCTGACAGCGGCAGCGACGCGCGGCTCGTCGACCTCGGCGCGGCGGTTCCCATCCGCCTGGCGGGTGAGGGGGACGGAGAGGAGTCCGAGCTCGATCCCCATTGGTGGCACGACCCGCGCAACGTCGCGGCGGCGGCGGCGGCGATCGAGCGCGCGCTGGCGGCCGCCTACCCGGGGAGCGGGGCCGCGTTCAGGCGCCGCGCCGACGCCTATGTGAAGGACGTGGAGACCCTCGACCCGGCGATCGCCCGCTCCGTCGACGCCAACCCCGCCTCGCAGCGCAAGCTCGAGACCGACCACGACGCCTTCGGCTACTTCGCCGAGCGCTACGGCCTCGAGGTCGTCGGCGCGGTGATCCCCTCGCAGACGACCCAGGCCCAGAGCTCGGCCCGGGACCTGAGCGAGCTGGCCGGGACGATCGAGGCCGAGCGCGTGCAGGCCGTCTTCCCGGAGAGCTCCCTCAGCGCCAAGGCGGCCGAGGCGGTCGCCCGCCAGACCGGGGTCTCGGCTGCCTACACGCTGTACGGAGACACCCTCGGCCCGAAGGGCTCGAGCGGCGAGACCTACCTGGGGATGGAGGAGGCGAACGCGGACGCGGTCGTGCGCGGCCTGACCGGAGGGGAGCGCGGATGCGACGTGAGCCCCTGATCGAGGCGCGCGACCTCGCCGTCGGCTACGGCGGCGAGCCGGCGATCTCCTCGGTCGGGTTCCGGCTGGAGCCCGGCGAGCGGATGGCACTGCTCGGCCCGAACGGAGGCGGCAAGACGACGCTGCTGCGGGCGCTGCTGGGCGAGCTGCGGCCGCTCGGCGGAGAGCTGCGGGTGCGGGCGCGCTGCGCCACGGTGCCGCAGACCGAGCGCTCCCAGCTCGACTACCCCGTCTCGGCCCTCGACGTGGCGAAGATGGGCGCGCTCTCGTGGCTGCCGTGGTGGCGGCGGCCGGGGCGGCGCGAGCGGGAGAGGGCGCGGGAGGCGCTGCGCCGGGTGGGCCTCGCGGACCTCGCCGGGGAGACGTTCGGCAGGCTCTCCGGCGGCCAGCGCCAGCGGGTGCTGATCGCGCGCAGCCTCGTCCAGGACGCGCAGGTGCTGCTCCTCGACGAGCCGTTCTCCGGGCTCGACCGCACGAGCTCGGACGGGCTGGAAGCGCTGATCGACGCCCTCGCCGCCGAGGGCCGCGGCATCCTCATCGCCACCCACGACCTGGAGCAGGCGCGGAGCTGGGACACGGTGCTCTGCCTCAACCGCGACCAGGTCGCGGTCGGGCCGCCGGAGGAGACCCTCGACCTCGCCGTGCTCGAAGCGACCTACGGGGGGGCGATCGTCGAGCTGCCCGGCGCCGGCGCTCGCGCGATCCTCCCTCCCCACCACCACTGATGCTCGAGCCGCTGCAGGAGGAGTTCATGCGGCGGGCGATCGCCGAGGTGGTCCTGGTCGGGATCGCCGGCGGAGCGCTCGGCTGCTGGGTCGTCCTCTACCGGCTCTCCTATGCGGCCGAGTCCCTCGCCCACTCGATCCTCCCCGGCCTCGTCATTGCCGCGCTCGCCGGCCTGTCGCCGATCGTCGGCGGCATCCCCGGGATCCTCGTCGCCGCGCTGGCCATCCTCGCCGCCTCGCGGGTGCCGGGGGTCAGCCGCGAGGTCGCGATCGGGGTCGTGGTCACGACGCTCTTCGGCCTCGGCGTGCTGCTGGCGCTCTCGGCCGAGTCGCCGCCCGGCATCCAGGAGATCCTCTTCGGCGACGTCCTCGGCCCCAGCGACTCCGACCTGGCGGCCGCGGCCGTGCTGAGCGCGGCGGTCGCCGCTTCCCTGACGCTGTTGCACGGACGCCTCCTGGCCGGCGGCTTCGACCCCGGCGCGGCGCGGTCGCTGGGGGCCGGGCCGGGGCTTGCCGAAGCCGCCCTCGTGGTCCTCCTCGGCGCGGCGATCGTCGTCGCCGTGCAGGGCCTCGGCAACCTGCTCGTCGTCGCCGTCTTCGTCGGCCCGGCGGCTGCGGCCCGTCAGCTCACCGAGCGGATCCTGCCGATGATCGCCCTGGCCGTCGCGCTCGCGGTCCTCGCCGGCATCGCCGGCCTCTACCTCTCCTACTACGCCGGCACGGCGGGCGGGGCCTCGGTGGCGATCGCGATCGTCGCCTCCTACCTGCTGGCGCTGCCGCTCGGCCAGCTGCTGGCCGGGCGCCGCGGGAAGCGCCCTGCCGCCGGGGCTACGATCGGCTGATGGCGGTCTTCAAGGACACCGGCTGGGAACGGCACGCCCTGACGATGCTCGGTGAGGCCGGCTACCGGCGGGGCGGGGCTCGCACCGCCGTAGTCGAGGCCCTCGCCCGCCACGACTGCGCGGTCACCGCCCTCGAGCTGGAGGAGGAGCTGCGCCGTGGCCGGACCGCCGTCGGCCGCGCCAGCGTCTACCGCGCCCTCGAGCTGCTCGAGGAGCTGCGGCTGGTGCAGCGGTTCGAGGCCGCGCGGGGCATCGCCAGCTACGAGCGGATCGACCCCAGCGGCCACCATCACCATCACGCGATCTGCCGTCGCTGCGGCAGGGTGGAGCCGTTCGAGGATCGCGCCCTCGAGCGTGCGATCGGTCAGGTCTCGGATCAGGTCCCGTTCGACGTCGCCGAGCACGAGGTCGTGCTCCGCGGCCTCTGTGAGCGCTGCGGCGGCTAGGTCCGAGCTGGCGAGCCGCGCGCGGCGCCGACGCGCTCTGAGGACGCCGGCGAGCAGGTTGCCCCGCCTGCCGGCGTCCTCAGGAGGGCTGCGGCGCTACGGCCAGTCGACCCAGACCGGCGAGGGCGCCAGGACCGAGTAGGTGGCGGTCCAGGAACCGGTCCCGCAGAAGGCTTCACCGCCACCCGGCAGACGTTTCAGCTGGAATTTGCTGGCGCTCAGCTCGGGCTGCGTCCCCCCGTTGAAGACGAGGTCGGCTTCGCCGCCGTAGAAGCAGGTGAGGCCGTTGCCCTGTGCAGCGTCCCCATCGGCTGGAAGTTGCAGATGTTCTCGACACATCCCCTCCGATTCCGCCGTCCCCGGCGTGCTCTCCCTAGGTCTCAGACGCTGGCGCGCCATGAGAAACAACCACGTCTGACCCGAACCGCGTCCCGCAGCTCCTTCAAAAGGAAATTGCTCCACCGGTGGGAGAGCCTCAGCGCCGCAGGAAGTGGAGCAAGGCGATCACGGTCGTCGCGTCGCGGATCTCCGGCAGCGCCCGCTCGATCTCCGCCAGCGGCAGGCGGACGATTTCGATCTCCTCGTCCTCGTCGCGCTCGCCGCCCGCCGGGGAGAGGCCGGTCGCCTCGAAGATCGTCACCTTCTCGCTGAGGAAGCCGGGGCTCGGGTAGACGACGTGGAGCGGGCTCCACTCCTCCGCCCTCAGCTCGGCCTCCTCGGCCAGCTCCCGCTTCGCGCAGTCCAGCTCGCTCTCCCCCTCGACGTCGAGCGTGCCGGCCGGGATCTCCAGCAGCCGGTCCTCCTCGACGGCCTCGCGGGGCTGCGCGACCAGGTAGGCGAACTCCCCGTCGTGGGCGAGCACGGCGACGGAGCCCGGGTGCTCGACGATCTCCCGCTCGACCTCGCTGCCGTCTTCGCGCCGGTAGGTCTTGGCGACGAAGTCGACGTGCTTGCCCTCGTGCAGGGGCCGAGACCGCAGCGGTTCCATCGCCGCAAGCTTAGGCGGGGCTGAGGTCAGGTGGAGGTCGGGAAGTGCAGCGAGCCGTCGTCGGCGTCGTCGGCGTCGCCCGCCGGCCAGCGGGCGGCGATCGCCTTGCCGCGGGTGTAGAAGCGGACGCCCTCGGGCCCGTGGACGTGGTGGTCGCCGAACAGCGAGTCCCTCCAGCCCCCGAACGAATAGAAGGCCATCGGGACCGGGATCGGGACGTTGATCCCGACCATCCCCACCTCGACCTCGCGCTGGAAGCGGCGGGCCTCGTGCCCCGAGCCGGTGAAGATCGCGGCGCCGTTCGCGTAGGGGTTGCGGTTGATCAGCTCGATCGCCTCGTCGAGGCCGCGGCTGCGGACGACCGAGAGGACGGGGCCGAAGATCTCGTCGCGGTAGACGGACATCTCCGGCTCGACCCGGTCGATCAGGGTCGGCCCGACCCAGAAGCCGCCGGCGCCGACCTCCAGCTCGCGCCCGTCGACGGTCAGCCGCGCCCCGGCCGCGGCGCCCTGTCCGATGTAGTCGACGATCCGCTCGCGCGCCTGCGGCGTCACCACCGGCCCCATCTCCGAGGAGGGGTCGAGGCCCGGGCCGACCCTGATCTCCCGCGCCCGCCGCGCCACCTCCTCGACCAGCTCGTCGGCGACCTCGCCGGCCGCGACCGCCACCGAGACCGCCATGCAGCGCTGGCCCGCCGAGCCGAAGCCGGCTGCGGCGAGCTGGTCGGCGGCGTGGCCGAGGTCGGCGCCGGGGAGGACGACCGCGTGGTTCTTCGCGCCGCCGAGCGCCTGCACGCGCTTCCCGCCCTCGCTCGCGCGCCGGTGCACCTGCCGGGCGACCCGGGTCGAGCCGACGAAGGAGACCGCGGCGACGTCGGGGTGGTCGAGCAGGGCCTCCACCGCGACCTGGTCCCCGTGCAGGACGTTGAAGACGCCCTCGGGGAGGCCCGCCTCGGCGTAGAGCCCGGCGACGAGGTTCGAGGCCGAGGGATCGCGCTCGGATGGCTTGAGGACGAAGGCGTTGCCGCAGGCGATCGCGAGCGGGTGCATCCACATCGGCACCATCGCCGGGAAGTTGAACGGCGTGATCCCGGCGCAGACGCCGAGCGGCTGGCGGAAGGAGTAGGCGTCGACGCCGCTCGAGACCTGGTCGGAGTACTCGCCCTTCAGCAGATGCGGGATGCCGCAGGCGAACTCCACCACCTCGAGCCCGCGGAGCACCTCCCCCCTCGCGTCCTCCAGCACCTTGCCGTGCTCGGAGGAGACGACGCGCGCCAGCTCCTCGACGTTGCGGTCGAGGAGCTCGCGGAAGGCGAACATGACCTTGGCGCGGCGGCTGAGCGAGGCCTGCGACCACTCGGCGAAGGCGGCGCGCGCGGCGGCGACGGCGGCGTCGGCGTCGGCCGGCTCGGCCAGCACCACCTCGGCCTGGACCTCGCCGGTCGCGGGGTCGTAGACGGGGGAGGTGCGGGTCGAGGCGCCGCTCGTCTCCGCGCCCGCGATCCGATGCCGGATCGTGCGGTTGGCGGCGCGAGGGCTCACCGCCTCATTGTGGCGCGACCGGCGTCAGCGGCCCTTGGCCGCTCAGCACGGAGGTCGCGTTGCGCGCCGCCAGCTCGGCCATCGCGATGCGGGTCTCGACGGTGGCCGAGCCCAGGTGGGGGGCGAGGACGACGTTCTCGAGCTGCAGCAGCGCCGGCTCGACCCGCGGCTCGCGCTCGTAGACGTCGAGGCCGGCGCCGGCGATCCGCCCCTCCACCAGCGCCGCCGCCAGGGCCCGCTCGTCGACGATCGGCCCGCGGGCGGCGTTGACCAGCACCGCGCTCGGCTTCATCGCGGCCAGCTCGGCGGCGCCGATCAGGTGGTGGGTCTCCGGCGTCAGCGGGCAGTGCAGGCTGAGCACGTCCGCGCTCGCCAGCAGCCGCTCCAGCGGCATCCGCTCGGCGGCGAGCGCGGCCGCGACCTCCGGCGGCGCCGGGCGGCGCGAGTGGTAGGCGATCTCCATCCCGAACGCCCGCGCCCGCGCCGCGACCTTGGCGCCTATCCCGCCCAGCCCGACGATGCCGAGCCGCTTGCCGCGCAACTCGGTCCCCAGCATGAAGGACATCCCCCACGCCCAGGGGCGCCCGGCGCGGACGAGGCGGTCGCCCTCGACCACCCGCCGCGTCGCTCCCAGGATCAGCGCCAGGGTCAGGTCGGCGGTCGCGTCCTCGAGGACGCCCGGGGTGTTGGTCACCGTCACCCCCCGCCGCGCCGCCGCCTCGACGTCGACGTTGTCGTGGCCGACCGCGACGTTGGCGACGCAGCGCAGCCGCGGCCCCGCGGCCTCGAGCAGCTCCTCGTCGACGCGATCGTGGAGCAGGGTCAGGACCGCGTCGGCCCCGGCGACCAGCTCCAGCAGCTCCGCCCTCGGGACCGGCTGTCGCCGCCCGTCCGCCCGCAGCTCCCCGCTCTCGCGCAGCAGCGCGAGGGCGGGCTCGGGAAGCGCGTTGGTCACCGCGAAGATCGGCCGGCGAGGCTCCACCCGGATGACGCTACTCGACGCGGCGCGGCCACGAAAAAAGCTCCCGAGAAGTCCGCGTGGGGCGCCTCGGGAGCCAGGAGTAATAATGAAGCTCCGGGGTTTTCGCACGCCGGGGACCGCACTTCAAGGCCCGGCGGGTACCGGCCTTCCCAGGTGACAAAGTGAACCTGGTTACAGGTGTCAGCCTGAACCGTCAGCCTGAACCGTCAGCCTGAACCTGGCTCCAGGTTCAGGCCCGTTCGGGCTTCAACACCATCAGGCAGAGGTCGTCGCGGATCGGGCGGTCGGCCCAGGCGAGGATCGCCCGTTCGATCTCGCCGGCGATCACGCTCGCCGCCAGCCCCGCGAGCGGGGCGAGCGCCTCGCGCAGCCCCTCGAGGCCGAGCATCTCGCGGCCGCGGCGGACGTCGGTGGCGCCGTCGGTGTAGATCACCAGCCCTTCGCTGCCGGCGAGCGTGCTCTCCGCGTTCTCCAGCTCGAGCCGCTCTTCGCCGCCGAGCAGGAAGGTGGAGCCGTCGACCGGGAGCTCCGCCAGCTCGGGCAGGCGCAGCGGCGGCGGGTGGCCGGCGCGCGCCCATGACACCCGCGGGTCGCCGGGGCGCAGCCGCACGCAGATCGCGCTGACCAGCTCGTGCTCGCGGCCGGACCGTTCCGCAAGCGCCGCGTTCGCGAGCATCAGCAGCTCGGCCGGGTCGCTGGTGTTGGCGGCGTAGGCGGCGAAGCGGGCGCGGATGAAGGTGGCGAGCCGTGCGGCGGCCGGGCCGTGCCCGACCACGTCGCCGACGATCGCCACCGTCGAGCCGTCGGGCCCGTTGGTCAGGAGGTAGAAGTCACCGGAGACGCCGAGTTCGGAGGGGACGAAGGCGGCCGCGGCGTCGACGCCCGGGAGGTCGGGCAGGTCCGCCGGGGCCAGGGCGGCCCTGATCGCCTCCAGTTCCTCGGCCGAGTGCTCGAGCACGCGGACCCGCTCTCCGGCCCATGACGCCAGTGCGGCGACCGTGAGAAAGAACAAGCCGCGCATGATCAGCGCCAGCGGGAATTCGGGCACGGGGTTGACCGCATCGTTGAACGCGTAGAGGCAGAGGCAGGCGATCGCCAGCGCCAATCCCGCCCGCGGGCCGAACCACCAGGCCGCGAGGCCGATCGGCAGGCAGAAGAAGAAGGCGATCCCGGCGTTGGCGGAGCCGGTTGCGATCAGGACGCCGAAGACGGCGAGAACCGCGGCGGCGATGCAGGCGATGCGAACGGTGCGCGAGGGTCCCCCTGACAACCTGCGCTGACCTTACACCCCGCCCGCCTCCCTGGCTTGGGATCGCGGGCGGGGCAAGTTGGCAACGGGGTTCAGATGTGCGGCCGAGCGAGGCTCGGCTCAGGCCGCTAGTACCACTTCCCGCGGGCGAAGCCGCCGAAGGCGATCAGCCCGATCAGGGCGATGATCAGCCCGATCCAGAAGCTCCAGACGATCATCAGCACGATCCCGATGATCACGAGGATGCCTCCCAACGAAATGCCTCCGATGCCGGCTCCTCTATCTGCCCTGGTGTTCATCTGCTCCTCCGTTCGTGGTTTATGGACGAGTCCTTCGAACCAACTGTTACCCGTGCGCGACCGGATCTACTCCGGCTCGGGCGCCTCCTCGCCGGGCCAGCTGCCGGTGAGCTTGGCGAAGGAGGTGCGGCTGCCGTGGTCGACCAGGCCTTTGACGAGGCGGAAGATCGCCCCCTCGACCGCCAGCGCCGCGATCAGTTTCGGCCAGGAGAATTCGCGGTGCTCGGGCTTCGGCGGCTCTTGGTCGTCCACCAGCCCCCAGACCTGTTCGAAGATCTTCTTGCCCACCGTTCCCGCGACGAGGCCGAGGACGATGCCGATCGGGGCGAAGATCAGCTTCATCGCGGGGCCTCTCCCGAGTCCTTCGAGCCTCTGCTGGCCATCGCGGCGCCAGCCGCGGCCGCGCCGGCCAGCCCAACCGCCGCGAGCCGCTTCGGCCAGTGGCGCTTCGGGTGCTGCCGCCCGTCGGCGAGCGCACGGGCGCCCTCGCGCAGGCTCTCCGCCCCCCGGCGCAGGTTCTCCCGCGCGTACTCGTTCTCGGCCAGCTGCCTCGCGATCGGCTGGATCCGGGAAGCCGCCCTCGACACCGTCTTCGTCGCTCGCATCTCTCCGCTCCTCTCAGGTCGTCTTCTGGTCCTTGGGCTCGTCGCGCGGCTCGAGCTGGATCTCCTTCTCGGCCCGCGGCTGGCCTTCGTCGATCTCGGCGCTGCGCTCCCGCTCGGCGTTCATCTGGTGGCCGAAGAGGATCGCCAGGTTGGTGATCCAGAACCACAGCAGGAGCACCACCAGCCCGGCAAGGGTGCCGTAGGTCTTGTCGTAGGAGCTGAAGTTGGCGACGTAGAAGGCGAACAGCGCTGAGGCGATCGCCCAGACGACGATCGAGACGACCGCACCGGGGGTCACCCACTTGAAGCCGCGCAGCTTCACGTTCGGCGAGGTGTAGTAGAGGAGGTCGACCATGACGATGAAGATCGCGGCCATCGCCGGCCACTTGGCGATGTTCCAGACGTCGACCGCGGTGCTGCTGAGGCCGATCGGGTTGGCGATCGCTTCCACCACCGGCCCGGTGAGGACGAGGCCGACGGCGAGCAGGGCCATCATGATGATCATCGCCAGGGTGACCGCGATCTGCAGCGGCCGCAGCTTCCAGAACGGCCGCCCCTCCGGCGTCTCGTAGATGATGTTCGAGGCGCGGATGAAGGCGCCGACGTAGCCGGAGGCCGACCAGAGCGCCACGGCCAGGCCGAAGACGAAGGCGAAGCCGGCGGCGCTGCGGTTTTCGACGATCGATTTGATCGGGCCTTCGAAGGTCTCCGCGCCGGAGCTGGGGCCGATTTCGGTGATGATCTCGGTCAACTTGGTCGTGGTCGTCTTGGGGTCGCCGAAGATCCCGATCAGCGAGACCATCGCGATCAGCGCCGGGAAGAGGGAGAGCAGCCCGTAGTAGGTGAGCGCCGCCGCCCAGTCGCTGAGGTTGTCCTCCTGGAACTCGGTCAGGGTCCGCTTCAGGGTCGCGCCGAGGCCCGACTTCGAGGCCTCGCCCTCGGGGGCGTAATCGCGGCGGACGGGGTCGACGTTGTCGTGACCGTCTCTCTCCATGAGCCCTTGCTGCCCGCTGCAACGAGGTTCCTAACCGCCCCGTTCCGAACTGCATCAAATTTCCGGCCTGCCGGCCCGGAAATTTGATGCAGTTCGGGGCCTTGGGTCAGAGGTTCGGGAGCTGCTGCTCTTCGGAGAGGAGCGGGGCGAAGAGGTCCCCGCTCGCGGCGACCCGCTGCAGCACCGCGGCGTGGTCGAAGACGAGCGCCTCGGGGTCGCCGCCCGCGAGCGCCGCTTCCAGCTCGCCCCACTCCAGCGGCGTCGAGACCGTCGGCCGCTCCTTCGCCCGCAGCGAGTAGACGCAGACGGTCGTCTTGTGGCGGTCGTTCTGGCTCCAGTCGATCAGCACCTTGCCCGGCCGCTTGGCCTTCGCCATCTGCGAGACGACGCGGTCGGGGAACTTCAGCTCCAGCGTCTCAGCCACCGCATTCGCGAACGGCTTGGTCTGCTCGTAGGTGACCTCGCCGTTCAGCGGCACATAGAGCTGGACGCCCTTCGAGCCGGAGGTCTTGGGATAGCTGTTCAGCCCCAGCTGCTCGAACAGGCCGTGCAGCCAGACCGCCACCTGGGCGCAGTCGAGGAGGTCGGCGGGTGGGCCCGGGTCGAGGTCGAAGACCATCGCCGTCGGCCGCTCGATGTCGTCCGCTCGGGAGAGCGAGGTGTGGAGCTCGATGTCCGCCAGGTTCGCCAGCCAGACCAGCGTCGGCAGGTCCTCGGCCAGGCAGTAGTCGATCTCGCCCTTGTGCCGGTCGCTCCAGACCTTGGCCGTCGCCACCCACTCGGGGCGGTGGGCCGGGCAGCGCTTCTCGTAGAAGTGCTTTCCCTCGACCCCTTCGGGATAGCGCTTCAGGGTCAGCGGCCGGCCCCGCAGGTGCGGCAGCAGCACCTCGGCGATGTGGGCGTACCAGTCGATCAGCTCGCCCTTGGTGAAGCCGCTCTTCGGGTAGAGCACCTTGTCGAGGTTCGAGAGCTCGAGCTCGCGGCCCTCGACCGTGACCGCGGCTTTGTTGCGGGGGCGTTTTGCGGCCCGCGAGGTCAGCGACTCTCCCTCGGGGTCGCTCGCCCGCTCCAGCTCGACCTCGCTCGCCGCCTTGTCCTCGCGCAGCCCTTTGTAAGCGCCGTGGCGGACCATCCCCTCGGCGGTCATCTCGCGGAACTCGATCTCGGCGACCAGGCGCGGCTCGACGAAGCGGGCTCCCTTCGGCGGTTTCGGGCCGGCGCCGAACGGGCTCGTCCTGCGCTCGAGCGGGGCGAGGCGCGCGGCGAGGGCGGTCAGCTCCGAGGCGGTGAAGCCGGTCCCGACCTTGCCGCCGTAGCGCAGCACCGGCTCGCCGCCGTCGTGGTCGAAGTAGCCGACCAGGAGGGCGCCGAGGTGCTTCTCGCGGCGGCCTTCGCCCGGGGTCCAACCGCCGATCACCAGCTCCTGGCGGCTCGTGTTTTTCACCTTCAGCCAGGCGCCGGTGCGTTTGCCCGGAGCGTAGGGGGAGTCGAGCCGCTTGAGGACGACGCCCTCGAGCCCCTGCTCGTCGCTCGCCGCCAGCAGCTCCCGGGCGCGCCCGACCGAGTATCCGGGCGTCTGCCAGCTCGTGCCCGACAGCTCCAGCCCCTCGAGCAGCTCGCGGCGGCGGGTGTAGGGCTCGCCGGTGAGGTCCCGGCCGTCGAGGTAGAGCAGGTCGAAGACGACGTAGACGACCGGATGGGTCTCCATCCGCCGCCGGACCACGCTCTCGTCGGTCTGGTGGATGCGCTGCTGCAGGCGCTCGAAGCTCGGCTTGCCGCTCTCGTCGAAGGCGACGATCTCGCCGTCGAGCACGGCGTCGTGGGAGCCGAGGGCGCGGGCGATCCGGCGCACCTCCGGGTACTGGGCGCTGACGTCGTTGAGGTTGCGGGTCTGCAGCGCGACCCTGCCGGGGCGGCAGTAGGCGATCGCCCGCACCCCGTCCCACTTCACCTCGACCGCCCACCTGGAGTCCTCGCGCGGCAGCTTCGAGAGGCGGGCGAGCATCGGAACCACGTTCTCGGGGAAGGAGTCGCGCTCGCGGGCGGGCGGGTCGATCCGGTGGATCATCCAGTCCTTCTCTGCCTTGCCGGCGCGGAACAGCGCGTAGCGGCCCTGCAGCCTCTCGCCGTGGAAGTCGACCATCACCTTGCCCGGCTCCCACTTCTCCAGCGTGTAGGTGCCGGCGTCCCAGATCTTCATCGTCCCGGCGCCGTACTCGCCCTCCGGGATCTCCCCCTCCCAGCTCAGGTACTCGAGCGGGTGATCCTCGGTGTGGACGGCCTTGCGGTTCTCCGCGGGGTCCTCGGGGATGCCGTTCGGGATCGCCCAGGAGGCGGCGGCGCCGTCGTGCTCGAGCCGCAGGTCCCAGTGCAGGCGGCGGGCGCTGTGTTCCTGGACGACGAAGCGCGGGGCGCGCTTCCTCCCCCCCTTCTTCCCGCGGCGCCCGTCCGAGCTGGACCGCGGCGGCTCGGAGGTCTTGCCGAAGTCGCGCTTGCGCTCGTACTCCGCGAGCTCGGCGCCGCCGGCCGCCTCCTTTTCCTTCGCCTTCCTCTTCGCCATCGCTTTCGCTTCCGATCCCACGCCGAGCCTCTACCCATCGACGCGAGTGGTCATTTCGACGTCTCATAGCTGTCGAATTGACCGCTCGGCTCCGAGACGACCAGCCGCAGTGACCCGTCGAAGCTCTCCATCCGGCGGAGATAGCCGTGCCGTTCGTCCCAGCGGCCCGATTCGAGGTCCGCGGCTAGGCGGGTGACGATTCGCTCCTCGACCCCGTCCCCGAGCAGCTCCCACATCGACTGCGAGGCGCGGACGGCAGGGTCGAGCAATGCCTCGGGCCGATTCCAGAACGCCTCGAAGAAGCCGTCCTCGCAGTCCGCCGGGGTCGGGATCGGCTCGACCCGCGTCCGCCCGCCGAGACCTGCGGCAACCTCCGCAAGCGATCCGAAGCGCGGTCGCTCGATCGCGATCCCCTCGCGCAGGTAATCGAGCTGCCAGGGCGGCAGGTGGTCGAGGTCGAAGGTGAAGACGACGACAGGGCCGCGGGCGACCCGCCGCATCTCCGCAAGGCCCGCGTCCCGCGGCGCCCAGTGGTGGATCGTCACGCAGGCCATCGCCGCGTCGACCGCGCCGTCGTCGAGCGGCAGGGCCTCGGCTCGGGCGTCGATCGCCGGGGCCGCCGAGGGCGGCCGCTGCGCCCGCATCGTCGCGCTCGGCTCCACCGCCAGGACCCAGCGGTCGCGCGGCTCGTAGGAGCCGGCGCCGGCGCCGACGTTGAGCACGGTCTCGGCCTCGCCCAGCCCCGCGTGGATGCGCGCCTCGATCCGGGGATCGGCGCGGCGGCCCTCCGCGTACCCCGCCCCGTGCTTGTCGTAGTCGACTCGAGGGGCCACCGGTCGGGAGGAAGCTAGTCGACTTGGACCGGCGTCAGGTAGGCGGCGGAGAGGCCGCCGTCGACCAGGAAGGTGCTGGCGGTCACGAAGCTGGAATCCTCGCTGGCGAGGAAGAGGGCGGCGCGGGCGATCTCCTCGGGCTCGCCGAAGCGGCCCATCGGGATGTGGACGAGGCGCTTCGCCGCCCGCCCGGGGTCCTTGGCGAAGAGCTCCTTCAGCAGGGGGGTGTTGACGGGGCCGGGGCAGAGCGCGTTGACCCGGACGCCGCGCTCGGCGAACTCGACGCCGAGCTCGCGGGAGAGCGAGAGCACGCCGCCCTTGGAGGCCGTGTAGGAGATCTGCGAGACCGCGGCGCCGACCGTCGCGACGAAGGAGGCGACGTTGATCACCGAGCCGCCGCCGGCGTCGAGCAGGTGCGGGATCCCGTGCTTGCAGCAGAGGAAGACGCCGCGCAGGTTGACGTCCTGGACCCGCTGCCACGACTCGAGGCTGGTCTCCAGCACTGACCCGTCATCGGTCGGGTTGATCCCGGCGTTGTTCATCAGCACGTCGATGCGGCCGAACCGCTCGCGGGCGCGCTCGAGCGCCGTGCGGACCTGCTCCTCGTCGGCGACGTCGGCGGCGAGGGTCAGCGCCCCGGCCGCGCCCTCGGCGTCGAGGTCGAGGCCGACGACATGCGCCCCCTCGGCCGCGAAGAGCCGGGCCGAGGCGGCGCCGATCCCGCTCGCGGCGCCGGTGACGACGCAGACCTTGCCCTCCAGCCTTCCCGCCACCGCTCACCCGCTCCCGGTCGCGTAGTAGACGTTCTTGACCTCGGTGTATTGGTCGAGCGCGTCGGGGCCGAGCTCGCGGCCGAGGCCGGACTGCTTGAAGCCGCCGAAGGGGGTCGAGACCCGCACCGAGGTGTTCGAGTTGACCGAGATCGTCCCGGTCTCGATCGCCCGCGCGACCCGCAGCGCCCGCGCCCCGTCGCGGGTCCAGATCGAGCCGGAGAGGCCGTAGACGGTGTCGTTGGCGAGCCGCACCGCCTCCTCCTCGCCGTCGAAGGGGATGACGCAGGCGACCGGGCCGAAGATCTCCTCGCTGGCGGCGCGGTCGCCGTTGGCGACCGGCGCGAGGACCGTCGGCGGGAACCAGTAGCCGGGGCCCTCGGGGGCGCTGCCGCGGATCGCGACGGGGGCCTCGTCCGACACGTAGGCGGCGACCGCTCGGCGCCGCTCGGCGGAGATCAGCGGCCCCATCCGGGTCGTCTCGGCCAGCGGATCGCCGACCTCGAGCCCCTCCACCGCCGGTTTCAGCGCCGCGAGGAAGTCGTCGAGCACGGAGCGCTCGACGAGGATCCGCGAGCGGGCGCAGCAGTCCTGGCCGGCGTTGCCGAAGGCGGCGGCTGGCGCCGCGGCGGCCGCCGCCTCGAGATCGGCGTCGGCGAAGACGACGTTGGCCGACTTGCCGCCGAGCTCGAGCGTCACCCGCTTGATCGTTTGCCCGGCGCCGGCGGCGATCCCGCGGCCGACCTCGGTCGAGCCGGTGAAGGCGAGCTTGGTGACGTCGGGGTGCTCGACCAAGCGGCGGCCGCAGACGCCGCCCGGACCCGGCACCACGTTCAGCACCCCCTCCGGCAGGCCGGCGGCGAGCGCGATCCTCTCCAGCTCGAGCGCGCTCAGCGGGGTCAGCGCGGCCGGCTTGAGGACGGCGCAGTTGCCGGCGGCGAGCGCTGGCGCCACCTTCCAGGAGGCGATCACCAGCGGGAAGTTCCAGGGGACGATCAGGCCGACGACGCCGAGCGGCTCGCGGAAGGTCATGTCGACGCCTCCCGCGACCGGGATCGTCCGGCCCAGCAGCCGCTCCGGCGCGCCCGCGAAGTAGCGGTAAGTCTCGGCCGCCATCTCGATCTCGCCGCGGGCGTCGGCGATCGGCTTGCCGGCGTTGCGCGCCTCGAGCTGCGCGAGGTCCTCGCGCCGCTCCTCGATCGCGTCGGCGAGCCCGGCCAGCAGCCTCGCCCGGTCGGCCGGCGCCACCGCCCGCCAGGTCGGGAACGCGCGCTTCGCCCGCGCCACCGCCGCGTCGACCTCCTCGACCGACGCCCGGGGAACCTCGGCCATCGCCCGCTCGGTCGCCGGCTCGATCACCTCGATGGTCGCGCTCACGCGCTGTTCCTTTCGGCTGCTATGCGGCCATGAGGAGCAGACGAACCGCGTGCCGCCCCGACCAACGCCGCGATCACCCTGCTGTCCTCGTCCTCCTCGGGGTGCCAGACGACCCCCAGGGCGAAGCGCCTGCCGGGCAGCTCGATCGCCTCCGGCAGGTCGTCCTCGGCCGACCAGCCGCTCACCCTCAGGCCCTCGCCGAGCTGGTCGACCCCCTGGTGATGGTGGGACCAGACGACGAAGCCCTCGACCCCGGCGGCCGAGCAGGCGAGCGACTCCGGGTCGAGGCGCACGTGGTGCTCGCTGAAGGTGCCGCTGACGGTGCGGTGGGCCTCGCTTCCCGTCGCCTCCGGCAGGTGCTGGACGAGGGTCCCGCCCAGCGCCACGTTCAGCAGCTGCATGCCCCGGCAGATCCCCAGCAGCGGCATGTCCCGCTCCAGCGCCCGCCGCGCCAGCGCCAGCTCGAATCGATCGCGCTCGGGCCAGGTCCCCCTCGTCTCCGGGTGGGGTTCCGCGCCGTAGCAGCCGGGATCGATGTCGGCGCCCCCGGCCAGCATCAGCGCGTCGACCCGGTCGAGCAGGAGGTCCGGGTCGGCGACCGCCGCGGGGTCGGGCGGCAGCACGATCGCGATCCCCCCCGCCCGCTGGACCGCGTTCACGTAGCCACGCGGCGCCAGGGTCACCTCATAGCCGTCCCAGACACCCCACGACACCCGCTCGATCGCTGCGCAGATGCCGACGACGGGGTCCATCAGAGCCGCTCGAAGCCCCGGTAGCGCTCCCAGTCGGTGACCGCCGCCTCGAAGGCGGCGATCTCCACCTCGGCCCGGTTCAGGTAGTGGTCGACGACCTCCTCGCCGAACGCCTCCCTCGCCACTGCGCTCGCCGCGAACGCGTCGCGGGCGGCGTAGATGTTCGACGGCACCCGCGGCTTGTCGGACTCGTACGCGTTGCCCTCGAAGGCCGGCTCCAGCGGCAGCCCCGCATCGATCCCGTGCAGGCCGGCGGCGATCGTCGCGCTCAACGCCAGGTAGGGGTTGACGTCGGCCCCCGGCAGCCGGTTCTCGACCCGAAGCCCCTCGCCGCCGCCGACCACCCGCAGCGAGCAGGTGCGGTTGTCGCGCCCCCAGGCGATCGCGGTCGGGGCGAACGAGCCTTTCGCGAAGCGCTTGTAGCTGTTGACGTGCGGGGCGTACATCAGCGTCAGCTCCTCCATGCAGGCGAGCTGGCCGGCGAGGAAGCCCTCGAACAGCGCGTCGTCGGCGGCGAAGGCGTTGCCGCCGTCCTTCGCCAGCGAGCAGTGGATGTGGCACGAGCTGCCCTCGCGCTCGTTGAACTTGGCCATGAAGGTGATCGCCCGACCCTCCTGGGAGGCGATCTCCTTGGCCCCGTTCTTGTAGACGACGTGGTTGTCGGCGCTGCGCAGGGCGTCCTCGTAGCGGAAGTTGATCTCGTGCTGGCCGAGGTTGCACTCGCCCTTCGAGGTCTCGACGCTCATCCCCGCCCCGGCCATCTCGTTGCGGATGCGGCGGATCAGCGGCTCGACCCGGGCCGTTCCCAGCAGCGAGTAGTCGACGTTGTAGAGGTTGGCCGGCTCGAGGCCGTGGAACCCCTTCTTCCAGGCCTCCTCGTAGGTGTCGCGGAAGACGATGAACTCGAGCTCGGTCGCCGCGTTCGCGGCCATGCCCCGCTCCGCGAGCCGCGCCAGCTGCCGGCGCAGGATCTGCCGCGGCGAGGCGGCGACTTCGCTCCCGTCCCCCCACCTGACGTCGGCCATCACCAGCGCCGTCCCCGGCAGCCACGGCACCATCCGCAGGGTGTCGAGGTCGGGGACCATCTCGAAGTCGCCGTAGCCGGTGTCCCACGAGCTCATCGCGTAGCCGCCGACCGTTTCCATCTCGACGTCGACCGCGAGCAGGTAGTTGCAGCCCTCCGCCCCGTGCTCGAGCACGTCGTCGAGGAAGTGGGCGGCGGTCAGCCGCTTGCCCTGCAGGCGACCCTCCATGTCGGCGATCGCCAGCACCACGGTGTCGACCGTGCCGTCCGCGACCTCCTGCCTCAGCTCCTCGACGGTCACCCGCGAAACGTTACGCCGCCGCGCTCAGGAGCCGGCCGGCGCGCCGCCGGCCGCGGGCTCGGGACCCGGCCGCTCCGGTTCGACTTCGTGGACTTCCCGCACCGGCCCGTAGAACCGCTTGCGGGCGTCGAGCAGCCACCAGATGCCGGTGATCAGCAGCACCCCAATCACCGTCAGCGGCGCGTAGTTGACGTACTTCCAGTCGAACCCGTCGTTCCAGGGGACGCCGGTCGGCGCCTGCGGCAGGCTGAAGACGATCACGCAGATGATCACCCAGACGATCGCCGCCGGGTTGACCCACTTGTACTTGCGCCCCAGGTTCCAGGGCCCGGGTTCGAAGGAGTCCCCCATCCGCCAGCGCAGGAAGACCGGGATCACGTAGGCGATGTAGAGGCCGATCACCGTGATCGAGACAACCGCGGCGAAGGCGTAGGTGTAGTTGTTCTCGTCGCCGACCAGAGCGGGCAGGGTGATGATCAGCGCCGCCACCGCCATCGAGATCACCGCCCAAACGGGAACGTGCCGCTTGCTGACCCGCGACCAGATCTGCCAGCCCGGCATCGCCCGGTCGCGCGAGAAGGCGAAGCACATCCGCGAGGCGGCGGTGACGCAGGACATGCCGCAGAAGAGCTGGCCGATCGTCGCGATGAGGATGACCGCCTTCGCTCCGGCCGAGCCGAGGGCGCTGTCGAAGACCGCCAGCGAGGAGCCCAGGCCGATCCCGTTTTCGGCGTCGTTGACGAAGCCGACGTCGGTCGCGGCGAAGGTGATCGCCAGCAGCACGATCCAACCCACCACGCCCGACCAGAAGACCGCTCGCCAGACCCCCTTGGCCGCGCCGAGCGCGGCGCCCCGCGTCTCCTCGGAGATGTGGGCGGAGGCGTCGTAGCCGGTCTGCGTGTACATCGTCAGCAGGAAGCCGAGCGGCAGCACGTAGAACCAGAAGAAGGGGGTGGTCGTCGATTCGCCGCTGAAGCCCGAGTTGTTGTTGGTCTCGGTGAAGACGAAGTCGACGCTCTGGTGGTGGTCGGGGACGAGGACGAGGATGCCGATGATGATCGCCACCCCGAGCACGTGCCAGCCGACCGAGATGTTGTTGAGGACCGCGAGCAGGTGCGACTGGAAGATGTTGATGATCGTGTGCATGGTGAGGAAGAAGGCGAAAATCCCGAAGGTCTCGAGCAGGACGTGGCTTTCGTCGCCGAAGTTGGCGAAGCCGAGGTCGAGGCCGTAGAGGCTGAACAGGGCGTAGGCGAACTGCGCCGAGGCGTAGACGACCGAGGCGATGATCCCCACCAGGCCGATCAGGTTGAACCAGCCGGTGAACCAGCCCCAGACGCGGTTGCCGAGGGTCGAGGACCACCAGTAGATCCCGCCCGCCGTCGGGTACTTGGAGACCAGTTCCGACATCGAGAAGGCGACCAGCAGGATCAGCCCGACGATGATCGGCCAGCCCCAGGAGATCGCGATCGGGCCGCCGTTGTTCCAGGCGATGAAGTAGGTGGTGAAGCAGCCCGCGAGGACCGAGATGATCGTGAACGAGATCGCGAAGTTCGAGAACGCGCTCCAGGCCCGGTCCAGTTTCTGCGAGTAACCGAGTTCCGCAAGGCGCTGTTCGTCATCCGCTGGGCGAGAAACGCTCCTATCCATACGGCTCCCCTCCTGGCGTTCGACCTTGTGCGAAAAGGTGTGGTTAACCGACCTATGGCTCCCTGAGCGAGCCTAGATCGTGCCCTCGACCGCTGTCAATGGGCCGGCGGGTCGCCCGGCGCTCAGGTGCTCGTGGACTCGAGGCGCAGCGGCGCCGGCAGCAGGCCGGCGAGGATGTGCTCGGTCCCCTCGGTGTGCTCGCGCATCTGGCGCACCGACCCGGGGCCGTCGCCCTTGCGCAGGGCCTTGACCAGACGGGCGTGCTGCTCGTTGGAGATCGCCAGCACCTCCTGCGGGTGGGCGATCAGCGCGATCAGGCCGCTCATCTGCGCCTGCACGTCGGTCATCGCGCTCAGCAGGCGCGGCGAGTGCGCCGCCTCGGCGACGACGATGTGGAAGCGGATGTCGGCGAGCCGGTAGTCGTCGAAGTCCTCCAGCGCGTCGTCCATCTTCGCCACCAGCTCGTCGAGGCGGTCGAACTGCGCCTCGCTCCCCCGCTCGGCGGCGAGCAGAGCCGCTCCGGCCTCGACCGCCACCCGGAAGTCGAGGACCTCCCACGCCCCCTGGTCGAGCGGCTCCCCCGCCCCCTCGCTCAGCGGCGGCTGCTCGGCGACGAAGGTGCCCCCGGTCCGCCCCCGCTGCGAGACGAGGTGCCCGCTCTGCACCAGCGCCGTCAGCGCCTGTCGCAGGGTCGAGCGGGAGATCCGCAGCCGATGCGCGAGCTCCCGCTCCGGCGGCAGCTTGCTCCCCGGCGTCAGCAGGCCGAGCCGGATCGCGCTGCCCAGCCGCTCGACCGTCTCCTCGAACGTGCTCGCCGGGCGTACCGGCATGAACACAGCTTCGAGCGCCGCGTCCCTCTCCATGCAGGCAACGGTACCGCCGATCAGGCGCCGCTACGAATCGAGGTAGCGCTCCAGGGCCTCGCGAGCGAGGCTGCTGAGCGACCGTCCCTCTTCGTCGGCGCGTTTCCAGGCGGCCTTGTAGACGTCCACCGGAACGCGGCAGCTCACCCGCGGCGAGCGACCCGATGCGCTCAGCGATGGGCGGCCGACGTAGCGGCGCTCGAGCTGGGAGGGATCGGGCGGGTTCCGCTCGATTTCCTCGGCCCACTGTTCGGCCAGCTCCTCGGTGATCACCGTCCCCGAGCGGGTAACCCCGAGCGGTGCTTCGTCCCCAGGTTTCGCCTTCCTCACTTTCGCCATTCTTTCGCCTCCTCGTAAAGCAGTTGAAACTTCGTCCTGAGGTCCATCGCGTGGATCACCGTGAATTCCTCCTCCGCGCCTTCAGCCGCCACGACCTCGAGGGCCACACCCTCCAGGTCGTCGCCAAAGAAGAACACACGCTTGTCAGGGCCGTCGGCGAAATTCTCACTCCGCCGCCGCTCGACGAGCTGAAAGCCGCAGTGCTCGATGACGTAGAGCGCCCGCTCCTTGGAGATGCGGTGCTTCGTCGCCGAGCGGGCAAAGCCAATGATCGGTTCCTCTGGCGAAACATTCTGTCTGACACTATAGCGCCGCTCCAGCTCCTCGCGAAGCACTGCCCGGAGCAGCCAAGGGGGATTGACCTCCTCGTAGCGCTCTTTCCCCACGTAGACGAAGGCTCGTCCTTCGTTGTCGAGGTGCAGGTATTCCCGCGTCCAGTAGTGCTTATAGGCCTGCAGCCGCGTCCCGTCGGTCAGCTCCATGGTGCCCATCCACATGAAGTCGACGACATGCTCAGGGGCGAAGTTGAGCAGCGGCTCCCATTCGGGATCCTCGACGCGGAGCATCCGGCCTTTCCTGAGCTTCCGGCGGGGCACGAGGTGCCAAGTCCCGAGACCCCTGGCTTACTCCCCCTCTTTTGCAGCTACGAGGACCTGATCGAGATGAAGCGCGCCGCCGGCAGGCCCCAGGACGAGATCGACGTCAACAGCCTCAGGGCCGCCGGCGGCGAAGCCTAGATCGCAGCGGGAAGGCCTACGGCTGGGGCTGTTCGAAGGTGTGCTGGTAGAGGGTGGCGGGGCCGCTGCCGTAGATCGGCTCGAAGGGGGCCTGCTGCTTGCAGACGGGGGCGGCGATTTCGGAGGTGCTGGTCTTGCCGACGAAGGCGTACTGGCGGATCCGTTCGAAGAGGAGTTTCGCGTTTTCCTCCTGCGTTTTCGCTTTCGTGGGATCTTCTTTGCTCGCCGTCGCCACCGCGCGTTCTTTGAAGGCAGGGCTTTCCGCCGCGCTCTGGTTGAGGGTGGCGGCGATGCCGGTGGTGCACTGGCGGATCTCGAATCCGGGCAGGGCCCCGCTGGTCAGGTCTTCCGCCCATCTGGGTGGGCTGTAGGCGCTGGCGCGGTTGATCCCGAGGCGGCGGGGATAGGTGGTGAGGGTTTCGGGGTTCATCGGGCCGACCACCCGCAGGTAATGCGGTTGTTCGCCGCTTTCGCTGCCGGTGGCCGAAGGCAGTTCGCCGCTGAAGGTGGCGGCGAGGTTGGCGAAGAGGGAGGTGACCTCGGTCCTGTACAGCTTCAGCCCGACCAGGATCGGGTTGAGGTTGCGGAAGAAGGGGTCGATCGCCCGCAGCAGCGGCGGGAATTCGTCGCGGAAGATCTTCCGCAGGGCGGCGAAACCGGTGGGCGCCCGCTTGATCACCGGGCCGAGCCCTTCGAAGAAGGCTTTCGATTCCGGCGCCAGCTTCGAGAGCGAGATCAGCGTCGGCGAGAGCTGTTCGGCCGCGGGCACGAGCTGGCGCATCAGCGGGTCCGCCTCCAGGGAGAACTCCTTCAGCCGGCTCGTGGTCAGGCGCGACTCGTCGAGGAAGGTCGGGAAGGCGCGGAAGAGAGCTTCGATGTCGCGGTCGCGGCGGGCGGCGGTCTCGAAGACGGCATCGGAACTCTGGATCAGGTCGGCGAGCTGCCCCTGGCGGCCGCGCAGGGCGCGGAACGTGGTGGCGCCGTTGCGGAAGAGCTGGCCGACCGCGAGCCGCTGGCTGTCGAGGACGCGGAAGAGCTTGCCGAATTCGGTGAAGGTCGGCTCGAGCCCGCCGACCGCGTAGGAGAGCGCCTGCCCCTGGCGGTTGATCGCCACCGCGCTTTCCTGCATCCATTCCTGGAAGGCGGACCGCGTCTGCGGGTCGAAGGTGCGAAAGATCTCGTCGAGCTGGACCGATTCGGCGACGTTGGCGGTCGGCAGGGTGGCGCCGTCGTCGAGCTGCGGCGCCTCGCGGGCGCCGGGGGTCAGTTCGATGTAGGTCTCCCCGAGCAGGGTCTTGGTCCGCAGGATTGCCCGCGTCGTGCTCGGCAGCGGCCCGTAGCGGTCGTCGATCGCGACCGTCGCCAGCGCCTGCTTGCCGTTCGGCGCCAGGACGATGTTCTGGACTTTGCCGACGTTGACGCCGGAGATGCGGACGTCGGACTGTTCGGCGAGCTGCGTCGCCTCTTTGAACGGAACCTTCAGCTCGTAGGTCTTGGCCCGGAACGGGGTCGGGCCGCCGAAGGTGACCCAGAGGAAGAGCAGGATGCCGAAGCAGGACAGCGCGAATCCGGTGATGATCAGGAGCTGCGTGGTGCTGGGGGCCCGCTTGCTCATCCGGTCCTTTCCTTGAACTGGCAGGTGTTGCCGGGTTCTTCGGTCGGGAAGGAGACCGGGATTTCCTCTTTTCGCGGCAGGTTGATCACTTCCAGCAGCGTCTGCAGGAAGAACTTTTCTTCCGCCGAGCGCGCCTTGACGAACCCGTAGCCGAGGTCCGCCCCGGTGCAGGAGATGAGGACGAGGCCCCTGAGCACTGGCCCACCGGCGTCCTCGAGGTTGAAGGCGGCGTTGAAGTCGTGGTTGAGCCAGGGCAGGTAGAAGAGGAAGCTCTGCCGCGACCCCTTCGGCTTGTAGGAGAGCTCGTTGAGGAAGGAGTTGAAGCCCCGCAGCGAGTTGCCGAAGTTGCGGACGGTCTTCTCGAACGGCTGCGCCGCTTCAGCGCCGTGGGTGAGGACCGGGCGGATCTGCCGCGTGAAGGGCCGGATCTGGTCGCGGATCGGGGCGGTGGTCTGGCTGAACAGCCGCTCGGTCGACTGGAAGGCCGGGGTCAGCGCCTGCGCCTGCGGGATCAGCTCGATCAGCGCCGGGTAGGCCGCCTGCGAGAAGCGGTTGGAGCTGGCGAGCCCGGCCCGCGCCGCCTGCAGCGCGGCCGGGAACTCCTCGAACGCCGCTTCCACCGACTCCTCTTGGTTGGCGAAGTTGCCGAGCGCCGCCCGCGAGGAGGTGACGAAGCGCCTGACGGCCGCGTCGTGGCGGCCCAGTTCCGTCGTCAGCAGGCCGAAGTCGTGGATCACCCGGGAGAGCGCGACCTGGCGGGCGGCCACCGCCTTGTTCAGCTTCGCCGTGTAGTGGACGAAGGGCTGGAAGCGGCGAAGGGCGTTGGAGAGCTGCCTGCCGCGGCCGCCGAGCCCCTCCGCGCCGCCGGCGACGAGGAGCTGCAGGTACTGCCTGGTATCGGCGTCGAGGGTCGCCAGGAACGCGTCGAGGTTGGTGTTCGGTTCGGTCTGGGCGAGGGTGAATTCGGCGCCGTCCTCGACCTCGCCCTTCTCGTCCCCGGGTTCGATCTCGACGATCATGTCGTTGAGGTTCGTTTTCGGCCGCAACAGGAAGCTGGCGTCGGGGTGGATCAGCTCCATGTACCGGGGCTCGATGTCCATCCCGACCACCGCGTGCCCCTCCTCGAGGTCGACCGAGGTGACCTTGCCGATCTGGATCCCGGCGATGTCCACCGCCTGCCCCTGCCCCGGCGTGACCGCCTGCGCGGTCGAGAACTGGGCCGAGATGTGGTCGAATTCTTCCCCGACGACAGGGAGCCACGCCGGCAGCGATGCTTTCTGCTGGGTGAAGATCCCGAGCATCATCGCGGTGCCGGCGATCGTGAGGACGACGATCGCGATCGTGTCGGTGCGGCGGCCGCGCGCCTGGCGCGAGAGCCAGGCCCGGAAGTGGACCAGGCGGCTTCCTTCGCGGGTCGGCTCGCTCATGGGTTCACCCCCGCGACCGACGGCGAGGGCGGCCCGACCTGCCCCAGCCTGCCGTTGACGTCGGGCGGCTCGTTCGTGTAGCAGCGGACGTCCGGCTTCAGCGGCGGCTGGCCGCCCAGCTGAGGCTGCGTGCCGAGTGGGTTTTCGATCGTGTGCGCGTAGTTGATCGCGTCGCTGAGGGTGCCGGGATTGCCAAACGGGTTCGGTTCGCCGACCAGGACCGAGCCGCCGCCGGCCTGCGCCCGCGCGTAGGGGCCGTTGCCGTCGAAGTTCTGCGCCGCCCCCGCGAAGTTGACGAGGTTGTAGAGGAACTCGCGGTAGTTAGGACCGCCCGTGCTGAAGCGGTCTTCGATCGTCTGGTTCATCGTCGGGACCATGACCTTGGTGGTGCAGACGCTGAGCTGGTTGAGCTGGGGGACGGTGTTCCGCTTGCTGACGAAGGCGGCGCCGGCCAGGGACGGGGTCGATTCCCGCAGGAGCCTGGCGACGCCGCCCCCCTCTTTCGCGGAGAGCAGCGGCCTCACCTGGGCGAGGAACGGTTTCGAGGCGCTGATCAGGCCCGGCAGCTCTTCCACCGCCGGTTCCAGCTCGATCGCGAAGCTGCGCAGCGGGGGCAGGGTCCGGTTGAGGCTGACCAGCGAGGCACGGGTGACGCGCAGGGTCGGCGCCAGCAGGCGGATCGTCGTCGAGAGGTTCGCCTGCTGATTGGCGAGGGAGCCGGTGAAGACGTCGAAGTTCTCGATCAGCCCCTGCAGGTCGCGCTGGCGGCTGGCGAACGCGCCAAAGGCGCGGCCCGCCCCCGCGACCAGTCGCGCGAGGTCGCGTTTTTCCGTCCCGAGCAGGGCGTTGGTGACCTGGGAGCTGTAGCGGCCGGCGTCGCCGCCGTAGCGGAAGGCCCCGTTGAGGGCTTCGGCGCCGCTTTTGCCTTTCACCTCGGGCAGCTGAGTCTCGTCTTCCGCCGCGGTCGGTTTGTGGGTGAGCGCGGTCCCGTAGCCCTCGAGGAAGCGGCTGAGATCGGCGCGGACCGGCGACTGCAGCGCGGTGAGGATTTCGTCGAGCTGGACCGCGATCGAGGTGCGGCTGACCGGGATCGTCTCGCCGCTCTCCATCTCCGGCGCGCTCGGGCTGCCGGGGTCGAGTTCGACGAAGAAGTTCCCCTCGAGGAAGATGCGGGGCCGGATCGAGGCGAAGGCGTCATCGTGAACCGGCCGGCCCGCCCCCTCGACGGTGAAGGTGACGGTGGTGTTGTCGCCGTCGCGGCTGGTCGCGATCACTTTGCCGACGTCGACCCCGGCGATCCGCACCGGCGAGTTGGTGGCGATGTTGGCGGAGTTCGAGAACGTCGCCTTCAGCTCGTAGCCGTAGCTGGTGAAGGGGACGTGTTTGGTGAAGGCCAGGTAGGGCCCGACCGTGAAGATGAGGATGAAGAGGATCGCGATCAGGGTGTTGCTCGGCCGCCAGCTGAACCGGCCTCCCCCGGCCGCCGCCGCCCGTCTGTCCCTCTCCGGCAGCCGGCTCATTCTTCCACCTGCCCGCGGGTGGTCGTGTCGAACAGCTCGGGAGCGTTCCCGATCACGGTCTCGCCGGGGACGTACTTCTCGTTCCCGGCTTCGCAGATGTTTTCCTGGCCCGGCGCGGCCGTCTTCGGATACGGGTTGTAGTGGAGGTGGTTTTCACGGTTCGCCGGGTCGTTCGCCGGCGCGCTCGCGAAGCTGCTCTCGCTGTTCGGTCCTTCCGGCGGCGCGAAGGAGATGAACTGGAGCCAGTTGCCCTCGTCGTTCCCCTGGCTGGCGGCATTGGCGATCTGCTGGAAGGCCAGGGACCAGTAGTTGCAGACGGTCTGGCTCGGGGCGATGTAGGTGAGCGAGGGCTTCAACAGCCGGTTGGCGTCGGTCAGCAGATCGAGCCCGTTGAAGACGCCCGGCGCTTCCTGGAAGTCGACCAGGGCTTCGGCGGTCGGTTGCAGCTGCGCGTTGAGGACGGGGGTCGCTTTCAGGACCGGCACCCCGGCGTGGAGCGATTCGGCGATCACCGGCGAGGTTTCGGCGAGCGCTTTCACCCCCGGACGCAGGGCGGTGAAGAAGCGGCCGGTGTCGCGGAGGAAGGGGCGGATCGCCGGCAGGTCGGCGTTGACCTCGGTCAGCGTGCCCGGGCTTTTCTCGATCGTTTCCTGGATGTAGGGGCGGGAGACGCGGGCGAAGGCGGAGAAGGTGCGGTCGAGCGCTACGAAGAGGCTCGCCTGGGTCTCCGCGACGGGGGCCACGGTGGCCGAGAGGTCCTCGAGCGCCCGCCAGAAGCCGGCGAAGTCGGTGCTCGGTTCGACGATCTTCCGCAGCACCGGCTGGCCGGTGACGGCGAGGCGGCGGAGGGCGCCGAACGCTTCGTTCAGCTGCGGGCCGCGACCGGCGAGCGCGTTGCCGAAGCCGGCGAGGTTCTGGCGGATCGCCTGCCGGGTGGGCTCGTCGAACATGTCGAAGAACTCGTCGATGTCGACCGGCTCAGGATGGGAGGCTGAGACCGGAATCGTTTCCCCCGCCTCGAACCCCTTCCGCGAATTCCCCGGCGTGACCTGCAGGAACTTGAGGCCGAGGGCCGACTTCGGCCGCACCGTGATCGTCGAGTCGACGGGGAGCGGTTCGGCGCTCTTGTCGAGGCTGAGCGAGAGTTCGGCGGCGACCTCGCCGTTCTCCAGCGGCACAGGCACCACCTTCTTGACGATGCCGACCCGGACGCCGCCGATCCGCACCTCGTTGCCCTTTACCAGGGCGTCGGCGTTGGGCACCCGCGCCTTCAGGTTGTAGGTGGAGACGAACGGAAGCCCGTTGTTGGCGTTGTAGGCGAGGAAGACCGCGACGATCACGACCAGCACGGTCACCGCCCCGACGAGGATCGGGCTGCTGGCGATGCCGCTCAGTCCGCTGCGGTTCCTCATGGTCCCAGGAGGTAGTCGAGGAGGGGCTCGGTGCCGCCTCCGGTCTTCGAGGATTCGGAGATGCCCGCTTCGCCTTCAGGCGCCGGGTCGGTGCTGTCGCCCTGGCCGATGCCGATCGCCGGGCCCGGTTCGGTCGCGGTCCCGCCGGTGCGCTCTTCCAGATCGGCCTGGAGCAGAGCGTAGAGGTCCGCAGCGCTGGTGTTGGCCGCTTCGGCGGCGCCCGGCCCGTTGAACCTGGCGGCGCAGCCTCCGCCTTCGCTTCCCGCGCTCCGCGCCGAGTATTCGAGGCAGGCCGAGAGCGTCACCCGCGTCCGCCCGAAGTGCCCGAAGCGGTCGAACCCGTTGAGCGAGGCGGTCGAGTTGTAGATCAGCTTCACGAGCCCGTCCCAGCCGCCGGTCTTCCTGATGTTGACCAGGAGCTTCGCCAGCTCTCCGGTCGGCACGACGCCCGACTTCGCCAGGTCGCGGGCCTTCCTCACCACCGGGTCGGCTTCGGCGAAGATCGGCCCGGAGGCTTCGCCGGCGTCGCCGAGGCTCTTCAGCGCCACCGTCAGCGATTCCGAGAACGGCGTCAGCGTCCGCGTCGCGTCGGTCAGCGCCGGCCCCGCGGTCCCGAAGTCTTCGAACAGGGGCGTGCCGGCGTCGGAGAACGACTTCAGGCTGATCATCGTCCGGCGGAACTCATCGAGGAAGGTGGGGAACTTCTGCAGCGCCTCTTCCAGCTCGGGGCCGCGTTCGGAGCTCGCCTCGGCGGCGGCGCCGGCGTTGCTGAAGAAGCCCGCCACGTGCGCGCGCTCGCGCGAGAGCGGCCGCAGGATCGCCTCCGAGTCGCCGGCCAGCTGCGCCAGCTGGTTGCGCTGGGCGGAGAGGATCCCGAAGAGGCGGTCGACGTCGCGGAGGACCGGGTTCGCACGCTTGACGAGGACCTCGATGTCTTCGCCGCGGCCGGCGAGCCCGGCGCCGAGTTCGTTCAGGATCAGCCGGAAGCGCTGCGCGTAGGGGAGCGTGTTGATGTCGTTGATCAGGTCGGGGTCGACGCTGGTGCCGTTGCTGCCGAGCGGCAGGAGGTACTGGCCTTCCCCCGCCTCACCCTCCGGGATCTTGTGGAGCGGCGGCGGCGGCTCGGTCCCCGGCGCCCGCGGCAGCGTCGGCCGGCAGTCGACGAACTTCTCACCGATCAGCGACTGCGGCCGGATCAGGCAGGTGGCGTCGCGGCGAAAGTCCTGGAAGCCGGGCTCCGTGATCTCCATGACGATGATCGCCTTGCCCGCCTTCTTCACCGGCTTGCCCTTCTCGTAGGCGACCGTGTCGCCCGGCATCGAGACGTCGACCGACTCGATCGTGCCGACGTTGGCGCCCGCCACCCGCACCTGCTCGCCGGTGACCATGAAGCCGCCGTTGTCGAAGACCGCCCGCACCCGGTAGGCGTCGGAGTCCCCGCCCCCGGAGGCCACGAGGACGACGACGACGATCGCCGCGACCACCGCTGCTGCGAGCAGGAGCCTCCTGGTCATGGTCCTGGGGGCACGTCGCCGGGGTTGCATTCGGAGGAGTCGACGCTGCCGCCGCCGACCCAGGGGCTCGAGCCGTCCGGCGCCGGCTGCGTCGCGCCGCCGGGACAGCGGCGGTGCACGCGCGGCGAGGAGCCGAAGGGTTCGTACTGCTGGTTTTTGCTGATCGGCTGCAGCTCGCCGCTGGCTTCGTCGTAGCGGAAGAGGTTCTGAGCCGCGGTCGCCGCCCGGACGTAGTGGCCGTTGCCGTCGTAGTAGCCGGCGATCTGGCCGAACTTCCCGAGCCCATTGAAGAGGTCGGGGGTGTAGGCGCGGATGAAGTTCAGGTTCGGCTGGAAGGCCCGGACCGCGGCTTCGGAGTGAGGGAACGCCCTCGAGGTGCGTTCCTGCACCGCCGGCAGCAGCGCCAGCAGGTCGCCGGCGTCGTTGCCGGGCCCGGGCTGGCTGACGGTCAATCGCAGGTTGCGCGTGAACGGCACCAGCTTCTGGAACACCGGCCGCAGTTCGGCGAGGAAGGGGGCCAGGTCCTTGGTCGCCGGCTTCGCCGTTTCGACCAGCGGTTCGAGGTCGTCCAGCGCCGCCCGCAGGTTGACGAAGGTGGTGTTGGACTGGCGCATCGCCGGCGGCAGCTCCCGCAGGGTGGCGTCGAACGCTTCGTTCTGGCGGGCGATCGCCTCGAAGGCGGTGTCGGCGTTGGAGACCGCGCTCGCGAGCTGCTCGCCGCGGCCGGCGACGGCGGTCGTGAGCCGGGACGAGCTGACGATGAAGCGCGAGAGCAGCTGCTGGTCGGCGTTCAGTTCGCGGGCGAAGGCGCCCGCCCGGTTGAGGGCGGCGCCGAAGTACTTGAAGGATTCGTTGGCGTTCTTCCCCTGGCCCGAGTAGCTCGTCGCGTTGCCCTTGAAGAAGTTGCCGAGGGCTTCGCGCACGCGCGGCGGGAAGGTGTTGAACAGCTGGTCGATGTCGACCGGGGTCGTGGTCGAGGAGAGGCCGAGCTCGGCGCCGTCGTCCAGGGCGGGCTCGTTGTTCGGGCCGGGGCTGATCGAGACGTAGTGGTTGGCGACGCCGGAGAGGGAGGTGGCGCGGATCGCCGCCGTCGTTCCCTCGTGCAGCTCCTGTTCGACCTCGACGTGGACCTCGGCGAGGTTGTCGTCGGTGAGGCCGATGCTTTCGACGGTGCCGGCGGGCGAGCCGCCGATCAGGACCTGGTTGTCGGGGACGAGCTGGCCGGCGTTCTGGAACACGAGGGTGTACTTGTGCGCGCCGCCGCCGGTGAGGAGGACGATCGCGAGGACGACGACCGCCGCGGCCAGCGCGACGATCACCGCGATCCGCGCTGGGGTCGTCCCCCGGCTTGCAGCCGGGCCAGTTTCCTCGCTCAAGGGTTTGGCAGCCACGGATGGTCGCTTGCTTTCGGTTCTCCGGCCCCTCCGACCCGGAAGAACGACTGCACGATCGTATCCGAGGGGGTCCCCGCCAAGCTCGGGCTGAGCAGGGACTTAACTCGAAGTCAACGCCGGCCGCGGCAAAGAAAAAGGTGCCCGGGGGCACCTTTTTCCAGGAGAAATAATGAGTCGTGCTACGACTGCATCAACTCCATATGAGCAGAGCCCGGCGGCAACGGCAAGCGCCCGGGCGGTACAGGGCAGTTCTTAGCTCGATAACCAGAAGTTTGCGGCTTTTCCCCTGCAAATGCGCTTGCCATTCCTGCGCGTGCATAGAGATGTGGACGGGCAGAGGTGCGCTCCGGAGCGCCCGCTCAGGCCGGGACGCCCGCCACTTCCCCGAAGGACTCGAGGACGGCTTCCCCCATCTGCACATCACCGCCGATTTCCAGCTGGGGGCCCTCGGCGCGGTCCACCCGGTTGAGCCAGGCGTCCGGCGTGCCGGTCACCCATGCGTCGGCCTCCCCCTCCAGCCGCGAGGAGCACGAGCTCACCTTCCCGTCCTCGAGGGAGATGAGGACCCCGGCGAAGACCGGAGCGCCGCCGCCCTGCACTTCGACCGCCAGGCGGCACGTGCCGCTGAGCTCGGCGGGCGGCTCGAGCAGCGGGATCGCGAGCAGGAACGCCGCCTCGACGTCGAGGCGGCCGATCGGCTGAGCCTCCCGCGGCTGATGGTTGCGCTCCCAGCGGGCGGCCGAAGCGAGCACCGCGGAGGAGCGGCGCAGCCATCGGGTTGCCGCGTACGGCGTCCCCCGCCTTTCGCCGGGGTGGGGCTCCACGAGGTTGGCGAGGCGCATCGCGCCCAGCCGTCGCTCCAGCGACGGGTAGCTCACTTTCGGGATCAACCGGTTCAGCTCCGTCAGCGAGAGGGGGCGGGCGGCCAGGGCCCTGACGATGTTCGTGGACCAACCCTCGATCAGAGCCTTGGTGGCGCTCTTCGCGCTCGGGCTGCCGAGCGAGATCGGCCCTTCCGGCGCGACGCGAAGCCAGTCCTGGAGAACCTTCGTGACGTCGAGCAGGTCGAGTCCCGCCTGGGTGATCATGTATTCGGCGGAGCCCGGGAATTCGGCGCGGCGGCGGCGGTCGATGATCCCCTGTTCGGTCAGCGTCCGCGAGTAGAGGCGCATAGTGCTCTGCGGCGGCGAGCCGACCGAGCGCCGAAGGTCCAGCAGGGCCTTCGGCTCGGACTCGAGTGTCTTCAGGATGTGGAAGTTGAGCGGCGCCGCCAAAAGGGACAGGGCCACTCCTCCAGCGCGTGTCATCTGGCTGCCGCCGCGAGCCGCGGCTCGTGGAAGTGGATGGATGAAGTCGACATACGGCACCTCCGGTAGCCCTGCCGGCGCGCAAATTCGGCGCAGGCTTGCCCTCCCATTGTTTGCGCTCGGGTGACAGGAATCAAAGAACGAAACTGTACCTAAAGAACTACAGCCGGGTGTCGCGAGCGTTCGCAGCTTAAATCGCCTGCATTTGTGCAGTTGCGTAAGACTTCGCGCGTGTAAACAGTTGCGCCATGGTGCGTCAGCGCGGTTCGTCCACGGTACGCCTCAATGCTCCGATCAGCTCCTCCGCCAGCCGGGCATCGCCCCCGATCGCCAGTTCCCCGTCCTCGCCGCCGTTCATCCGCCGCAGCCAGGAAAGCGGCTTTCCCGCAGCCCAGGCCTCAGCCTCGCTCTCCAGGTTGGGGGCGTAGCCGGTCACCGCTCCGTCCTCGACCGAGACCAGGACTCCGGCGAAGAGGGGCGCGGACCCGTCATCGACCTCGACCGCCAGGCGGCAGCTTCCCCGCAGGCCCTTCGGCAGCTCCTCCATCAGGGGGATCGCGAGGAGGAAGGCGGTCTCGACGTCGAGGCGCCGCAGGTCAGGGGTTCGCTCGGCCGCGTAGAGCCGCTCCCACCCCACCGCGGCGGTCAGCGGGGCGACCGCCCGGCGCAGCCACTCGGTCACCTCGTAGGGGCTCGCCCGGCCGGCTCGGCGATGGGCCTCCAGGAGGTCGACTTGGCGCATCGCGGTGAGGCGCCGCTCGAGCGAGGGGTAGCTGATCCGCGGGATCAGCGTGTTCAGCTCGGTCAGCGAGAGCGGCCGCGTGGCCAGCGCCCGCACGAGGTTGGCTCCCCACCCCTCCACCAGCGCCTTGACCGCGCTCTTGGCGGCGGTGCCGCCCAGCTCTGTCGGGCCCGCCGGCGAGGCGTCCAGCCAGGCCTGGAGGGCAACCGAGACCCTCAACAGCGAGCGGCCCGCCGGGCTTATCGCGTAGTCGACCGAGGCGGGGAACTCGCTCCGCGGCCGCCGCTCGACGGCGCCGAGCTCAGCCAGGGTGCGCAGGCAGAGCCGGGTGGTGCTCCGCGGCGGGAACCCCAGCCGGCGCATCAGGTCCTGCAGCGGCAGCGGCCCGTCGGCCAGGTGGCGGAGGGCTTCCAGGTTGAGCGAGGAGGAGATCAGTGTGAGGGCGGTCCCCCCCGCGCGCAGCGGGGTCCGGCGAACCGTACGCGATGCGAGACGTTCCATCGCTCATTCCTCTCCTTGCCGAAACCATAGATGTTCCTGGAGAGGGCTGCGACTTTTTTCAAACGCTGAACTTCGGGATCGCGCGGGCCAGCGGCTTCGGCAGCCACCAGATCCGGTCGCCGAGGAGGAGCATGAGGGCCGGTAGGAGAACGATGCGGACGACCGTCGCGTCGAGGATGACGGCGATCGTGAGGCCGATGCCGAGCTGGCTCACGGTGGCGATCGGGGCGCCGGCGAAGGCGATGAAGACGGCCATCATGATCGCCGCCGCGCCGGTGATGACGCCGGCGGTGCGGGAGAGCCCGAACTCGACCGCGGCGGCGTTGTCGCCGTGGGTGTCGTAGTGCTCGCGCATGCGGCTGAGGAGGAAGACCGCGTAATCGATCGAGAGGCCGAAGACGAGGCCGAAGATCATCGTCGCCCCGACCGCGTCGACGTAGTTGTGGCCGCCGAGCGGCCAGTCCTCGGGGACGTTGAAGAGGAGGGTGAGGACGCCGAAGGCGACCGCCACGGTGATCAGGTTGAGCAGGACGGCGATCGCCGCCAGCAGCACCGCCCGCAGGACGACCATCAGCACCAGGAAGGTCGCGATCGTGATCGCGAGGACGACCCAGGGGATGCGCTCGCGGGTCACCCGGCTGTAGTCGTTGAGCTGGGCGGCGCCGCCGGCGACGCCGGTCGTCAGGTCGGCTTCCTCGGCGAGCTCGGCGGCGTCCTCGTTCAGCTTCCTGTTGAGGCGGATCGAGCCGGGGGTGTTGAAGCTGTAGTCGGTGATGACCCGGATCGTCGCCGCCTGGCCGCCGTTGCGGAGGTCGATCGCTTCGTTGACCGCTTCGCGGGTTCTCGGCGGGGTGCCGTCGAGGGCCGAGAGGACGAAGTAGCCGGAGTTGAAGAGGCCGGGGGTGGAGTCGGCAACCCGCGTGACCTGGCGGCGAATCCGCTTCCTGCCCGCCAGCACCTGCACGCTCGCTTCTTCCAGCCCGCTTTCCAGGGGCGCGGCTTCCCCAGCCCCGTTCAGGAGGCCGTCGGCAAGGGCTTCGGCGCCGCCCCCGAGGCGCTCGATCCCGCCGACCAGCGCTTCGGCGCCGCCGTTGAGGCGGGAGAGCCCGCTCCCCAGGCGTTCCGCCGCCGAGGCCAGCCGTTTCGAGCCGCTGGCGAGGCGGTTGCCGGCGCCGTGCAGTTTTTCCAGGCCTTCGGTCAGCTTCGCCGCGCCCGTCTCCATCCGCTTCAGTTCGTTGATCGCGGACGCCAGCCAATCGGTGATGTGTTTCGCCTGGTCGTGGTCCTCGAGCAGCCGTTCGTCGAGGGCCGAGAGCTCCGCCGGCAACCCCGCGTAGCTCTCGACCTCGGGGGTGGCGGGTACCGGGTCGTAGGGGGCGCCGGTGGCGGGGTCGGTACCGGTCACCGCGGCCGCGGCGCGCTCCACCGCTGCCAGCGCGGCGGCGTAGTTGGGGTCGCCCTTGCCGACCGTCATCCCCTGCAGCTGCGCCAGGGCTTCCTTCAGCTTCTCCTCGGTCTCCTTGGCGGGTGCGATCAGTTCCGGCAGCTTCCCGTTCGCGTCTTCGTTCAGGGACCTCTGCAGGATCCGCGACCGCCGCAGGGCGTTGGCGCGGAGCCCGGGGATGATCGCGTCGCGGAGGGCGAGCTTCAGCTGCAGGGCCCCCAGGGCCGCGGTTCCCTGGGCCTCGGCCAGCCGTTCGGCTCCTTTCGAGAAGCGGTCGAGAGCGCCGATCGCCCGCTCGCTCCCGCTGGTCGCCTGGCCGAGGCCGTTGGCGATCAGCTCGGCCCCCTCGCCGGCCCTGCCCGCTCCCAGCGCCAGCAGGCCGGCGCCGTTGCTCGCTTCGGTGATCCCTTCGCGCAGCTGTCCCACTCCCCCGGCCGCGACGGCGAGGCTGCTGCCGAGTTTGCCGAGCTGCTTGACGGGCCCGTAGTTGCCCTTCGAGGAGAGGACCGCGTTGCCCAGCCCCTGCAGGCGGTCGACCCGTTTGGTCGCTTCGGCGGGGCCGATCACCGCCTGCACCCCGGGCGTGTTCGCCAGCCGCTTCTGGAAGCTGTCGATCGCGGCGAGGCTCTTGGCGCCGGTGATCGGCCCTTCGTTGGAGACGGCGATCACCTGGAAGGGCGCGTCCCAGCCGGGGCCGATCGCATCGTCGACCAGTTCGGCGTCCTGCCGCGCCGGGGAGTCGGTCGAGAGCTGCTCCGGGCTCGGCGGGCCCGTCTTCAGCCCAACCGCCGGCGCCGCCAGGACCAGCAGCAGCGCCCCGATCAGGAGCGCCGCCACCGCCGGCTTCCGCAACGCCGCTCCGACCAGGACCATCAGCCGCGAGCGGCCGCTCCTGGGGGCGCCGCCGATCCGCCAGAGGTCGACCCGCGTCCCGACCAGGGTGAGGATCGCCGGCCCGGCGACGGTGGCGACGAGGATGCTGAGGATCACCACCATGCAGACGGTTCCCGCCAGCGAGGCCAGCAGGGAGCCCGGCAGGATGAACAGCGAGACGATCATCGAGAGCAGCAGCGTGCTGCCGGCGAAGACCACCGTGCGACCGGCGTGGCGGCGGGTTATCCGCGCCGCGTCGATCGCCTCCGCCCCCTCGGCCAGCTCCTCGCGGAAGCGGGAGACCATCAGCAGCGCGTAGTCGACCCCGAGGGCCAGGCCCATCATCGAGCAGACCGTCAGCGCGAAGGCGTCGATCTCGAACCAGGAGGTGAAGAAGTAGAGGATCCCCCGCGAGGCGACGACGGTGATCGCGCCGAAGGCGAGTGGGATCGCGGCGGCGATCGGCGAGCGGAAGACGAGCAGGAGGATGATCAGGAGGAAGGGGAGGGCGATCAGCTCGCCGCGCTCGCTGGCCGCCAGGTTTTCGTCCTGGATCGCGCGCGAGAGGCTGGCGTAGCCGGTCTGGGTGGCGCGGACCGGGCTGTGGATCTGCTCCTCCAGCACCTGCTTCAGGTGCGGGACCGTCTCGTTGACGGAGGTCCTGACGTCGACGTGGAAGTCGACGAGGATCAGCGCCCGGCTCGGCACCGGTCGCAGGCGCTCGACCGCCCCGGTGTCCCAGGGCGAAAGGGTGGTGACGCGGGGATCCTGCCGCAGGGACCTGATCAGGCGCGGGCCTTGGCGGTCGATAGCCGGCCCCGGCCCGCGCAGCAGGATCGCGAACGGCGCCGAGTCCCCGAAATGGTCGCGCAGGAGTTCGTTGCCGCGGAGGGATTCAGTGCCCGGGACGTCGAGGGTCGTCGGGTCGAGGCGGTCGTTGACGCCGGTTCCGATCGCCCCGAGGGCGAGGAGCAGGACCGCGGCGATCGCGAGGACGCCGCGCGGGTAGCGCAGCAGGAAGGGCTGGTCGTGCCGCGGACCCTTCCTCGCAGAGCGTTTCGGTCCCCTCCCGATCCTCCTTCCCACGGCTGGTAGTTTGGCGGTAGAAGCGACGGGAGGGAGGATTTGGTGCGGAAGACTTTGTTAAGGGCGTATGGGCTGGGCGTCGTGCTGCTGCTGCTCGCCGCCGGCTCGGCGCTGGCGATCACGCTCCGCGCCTCCAACCTGGTGATCACGACGGACGGCGGCTTCTCCCCGACGGCGCTGCCGAAGAAGGGCTTCGCGCCGATCGAACTGCACGGATTCGGGAAGATCGCGACCGAAGACGGAAGCCCGCCGCCGGTGCTGAAAACGGTGACGATCTGGTTCGACAAAAACGGCAAGGTCGAGACCCGCGGCCTCCCCGTATGCACCCCCGGCAAACTCGCTGCGACCACGACCAAGCTGGCGCGCAAGCTCTGCCCGGGGGCGATTATCGGCACGGGCTTCGGCAAGGCCGTCGTCAACTTCCCCGAACAGGGACCGATCCCGGCCTCCTCGCCGATCACCCTCTTCAACGCGAGCCCGAAGCACGGCAACCCGGTCGTCCTCGCGCACGCGCACATCACCGTGCCGGGCCCGACCACCTTCGTCGTCCCGATCGAGATCCAGAAGGTGAGCGACGGCCGCTACGGCTTCAAGACCGTCGCCGAGATCCCGAGGATCGCTGGCGGCTACGGCACCCCGCTCTACGCGCGGATCAAGGTCGGGCGCACCTGGGAGTACAAGGGCAAGACGCTGAGCTACGCCAACGCCGGCTGCCCCGACGGGCGGCTGCAGGCAAAAGGGCAGTTCCTCTTCAAAGACGGCACCTTTCTGCAGGGCTCCGTGTTCAAACGGTGCAAGGGGATCTGATTGAGAGCGCCGTTCCGCAAAGCCGCCGCCTGCGCCGTCCTGTTCGTCCTGGGCGCGGGGGCGACGGCCTACGCGATCACCGCCGAAGTCGGCCCCGTCTGGGTCAGCGCCACGGCAACGGTGCAGCCGCGCGAGCTGCCCAGGCGCGGCAACGCCTCGATCGTCCTCAGCAGCATCACCCGGGTTGGAACCCGCGACGGCTCGACGCCGCCAACGCTGAAGACGCTCCTCTTCCTCCTCGACGGCAACGGCTCGGTCGACGCCAGGGGTTGGCCGACCTGCACGGCCGCCAAGCTGGCGGGCACGACGCCGGCCCAGGCCCGCCGGCGCTGCGCCGGCGCGCTCGTCGGCAAGGGGAAGGCGCGGGCCCTGGTGACGCTGCCGGGGAGGGCGCCGTTCCCGATCTCCTCGTCGCTCTCCTTCTTCAACGGGCCCCCCGCGAAGGGCGGCCCGACCCTGATCGCGCACGGCTACGAGACCGTGCCAGAGCCGAAGACGGTGCTGGTCCCGATCGCGATCGAACGGATCTCCGCCGGGCGCTACGGCTTCCGCGCCGAGGTCGAGCTGCCTGAGATCGCCGGCGGCTACGGAGCCCCCCTCCTCGCCGAAGCCGCGATCGGAGCGACGCGGATGCGCGGGGGCAGGAAGGTGGGCTACGTCAACGCGCACTGCAACGGCGGCCGGCTGCAGGTCTACGGAACCGCCCGCTTCACCAACGGCGACTTCTTCCCGGTGACGCTGACCTCGCCATGCCACTACCCCGACTGATCAAGGCGAGCCTGCTGGCCGCCGCGGTCGCGGCGCTGGCCGCCGCGACCGCGGCCGGCGACGGCGCCCTGGTGGAAGTCAACGACCTCGTCCTGCGGGCGGACGGCGGCTTCCAGCCGCAGACCCTGCCGCGGCGCACCTACGTCCCGATCGATTTCCAGGGCCACGTCGACATCTCCGCCAAAGGCGGCGGCAGGCCCTCGCCGCTGCGGCAGGCGCTGATCGACTTCGATCGCGACGGCCGCCTCAGCGTCGCCGGCCTGCCGAGCTGCGCCCCCGAATCCGTCGCCAGGGTGGGCACGGGGGAAGCCCGGCGGATCTGCCGCGGGGCGATCGTCGGGACCGGGAGCATCGAGGCCCTCGTCTCCCTCCCCATCGGCACGATCCGGGTGAGCTCGCCGCTGACCGTCTTCAACGGACCGGCGCTGGCGGGAGGGCCGACCGCGGTCCTCCACGCCCGCACCGAGGTCCCCGTCCCGGAGACCTATGCGGTCCTGGTTCCGATCGAGCGTCTCTCCGGCCGCTTCCGCTACCGGGCGCGGCTGGACGTCCCCCCGATCGCCGGGGGCCTCGGCGCGATCTCCCACATCGACGTCCGCATCGGCCGCCGCTACCGCTCCGGCGGCAGGTCGCGCAGCTACGTCTCCGCCCGCTGCAGCGACAACATCCTCGAGACCCACGGGCGCTTCACCTTCGCCGACGGAACCGTGATCTCGGGTCAGGTGGAAAAGTTCTGCCGGAGCAGTTAGGGACGGAGTGGGCCGTGAAGGGCTCGAACCTTCGACCTTGAGATTAAGAGTCTCCTGCTCTACCAACTGAGCTAACGGCCCGGGAGGGGCAAGTATAGGAAGGCCGGCGGCTCGGGCGAAGGTCGGGTGGGCGGCTATTCGCCGAGCCCGGAGCCGCCGCCGAAGGCGCCGTTCAGAGCGCTCGAGGGGCTTTGGAGGCTTTCCGGGTTGCCTTTGTTGGCGGCTTTTTCCGCTTTTTCGGCGCGCTTGCGGTTTCGCTGGAAGAATTCCGCGTTTTTCTTCCCGGTTTCCAGCTGTTTATCGATCTGTTCGCGTTCGAATTTTTCTTTCGCCATCTTCTTCGCTTCGGCCTGGGCCTTTTCCGCCGCCGCGAAGTCGCCGGTGAAGTAGGTGTAGAGGGCGAGGGTGGTGAGCGAGTTGATGGTCGGCCTCTGCCTGGCGACGATCCGCTGCGTGTCGGCCGCCGCTTCGACGTTCCTCTGGGCTTCGGGGAAGGTGCGGGCGCGTTCGGCCAGCGTCAGCAGGGCAGGCGCCACCAGCTGCGCCACACCCGCGCTGGGTTTGTCCACCTGTTCGAGGTACTCGGACCAGGTCGCGCTCGCCTGCTGGTAATGCTGCAGCGCCTCGTTCAGGTCCTCTTCCGTCGGTTCCAGGGACATCTGGCTGTTGCCGGCCGAGACCTGGGCGCGGGCCAGCGCCACCAGCAGATCGGGGTCCTCGGGCTCCTTGCGCAGTTTCGCTTCCAGCCGTTCCGCCTGTTCTTCGAACGGCTTCGCGGCTTCGCCGCCGCCGGTGGAGTTGCTGTTGAAGATTTCGCCGATGTTGAGGGGGCCGACGACGAGGAAGAGGCTCGAGCCCATGAGCACGGCGAGGATCGCGTAGACGACTTTGACGACGGTCCGCCGCCGTCCGCGGATGTCGAACAGCATCCGGTGCTCTCTGTCTCCTGAGGCCATCTCTCTCTTTCTACTCTTGCGGGGAGGGCTGGCCCACGGCGCCGCGCTGCCGAGGCTGCCCCACCACCCGAGCGAGGACGATACTCAACTCGTACAGAACAAGCAGGGGAACCATCTCGATCAGCATCGAGACCGGGTCGACGCCGGGCAGCGCCGCGGCGAGGATCGCGATCGCGAGGTAGGCGTAGCGGCGGTTGCGGCGCAGCTGCTCGACGCTGACGATCCCGAGGCGGGTCACGGCGACGATCGCCAAGGGCAGCTGGAAGATCAGCCCGCAGGCGATCTCGGTCATCGCGAAGAAGCTGTAGTAGTCGCGGGCGCGGACCTGGACGTTGAACTGGCTGTCGTTGAAGTTGAGGAGGAAGCTGACCGCCGCCGGCATCACGACGAAGTAGGCGAAGGCGACGCCGGCCGCGAAGAGCAGCGGGAAGAGCAGGAGGATCGGCCTGACCACCCGCTGCTCGGCCTCGCTGAAGGCGGGGAGAACGTAGGCGTAGAGCTGCCAGAGGACGACCGGCAGCGCCAGCACGAGCGCCCCGTAGGCCGAGACCGTGAGCGTCGTCGTGAACGGCTCGGTGACGCCGAAGGTGATCAGCCGCTCGTGGCCCTCGGGCAGCGGCCCGGAGGCGATCTCGAGCAGCAGGTGGTTCTGCCAGAAGCAGAGGGCGAGGGCGGCGCCGAAGGCGGCGATGCAGACGATCAGCCGCGTGCGCAGCTCATCCAGGTGCTCGACGACGGTGAGCCGGTCCTCGTGCGAGACCGCCCTGACGCGAGGGGGCATCCTCGCGACGCCTCAGCTGGGCTTGTTGCGGACGACCTCCGCCTCGGCCGGGTCGCCGTGGGGCTTCGCCGGCTCGGAGGGAGCGAGCTTCGGCCTCTCGTCGTCCTCGTCGTGGTCGTGGTCGTGGTCGTGGTCGCCGCCGATCGAGCCTTTGAACTCGCGGATGCCGCGGCCGAGGCTGCGGCCGAGCTCTGGGAGGCGTTTCGGCCCGAAGACCAGGAGGGCGATGATGAGGACGATCGCGATCTCTGGAAGTCCGATGTTTCCTGGCATCCTGCCCATGGTAACGGGGCGGCTGCGCGGGTCGGCGGCGGACTCAGCTGTAGCGCTCGACGACCCCGTCGGCGACCAGCGCCAGCAACTGCCGTTGTTCGGGCGGGAGGTCGGTCCGCTCGAGGGCCCGCTTGGCCTCGGCGACCATCGCCAGCGCTCGCGCCCGCACGCGCCCCAGCGCCCCCGTCGCCTCGATCCGGTCGCAGAGCGCCTCGGCGGAGCGGGGGTCGAGCGCCTGCAGGTCGACGTCGCCGATCCTCGCGTCGCTGGCGGCGGCCTCGATCAGCGGCAGCGTGACCGTGCCGTCGAGGAGATCGGTGCCGCGCGCCTTCCCGGTCCGCTCCGCCGGCCCGCTGACGTCGAGGACGTCGTCGAGCAGCTGGAAGGCGAGACCGATCCCGGCCCCGAACTCGCGCAGCTGGTCGTCGCCGCGTCCGAGCAGGCAGGCACACTCGAACAGGCGCGCCGTCTTCAGCCGGCAGCGGGCGAGGTAGCGCTCCTCGCCGACCGCGAGGTCGAAGGCGTCCTGGCGCTGGGCGAGCTCGCCGCGCGCGAGCGCGACCGAGGCGTCGGCGAGCAGCGCCACCTCGCGGCCGTCGCCGCGCGCGGCGAGGAGGGCGAAGGCCCGGGAGAACAGCAGGTCGCCGGTGGCGATCGCGCGGCCCCGCCCGGAGGTGGCCGCGACCG
>JBKPOX010000027.1:0-9146 GCA_046733335.1 Actinomycetota bacterium
GCTCCTTCAGCTCGCCCCAGAGCTCGACCGCGTTGGTCAGGTTGCCGTTGTGGGCGAGGGCGACCTCGCGGCCGTCGTCGCGCCAGATCGGCTGCGCGTTCTCCCAGGAGCCGCCGCCGGTGGTCGAGTAGCGGACGTGGCCGATCGCCATGTCCCCTTCCAGCGCCCGCAGCTTCTCCTCGTCGAAGACCTGGGAGACGAGGCCGGCCTCGCGCAGCGTCGTGATCATCCCGCCCTCGGCGGTGGCGATCCCCGCCGACTCCTGACCGCGGTGCTGGAGCGCGTAGAGGGCGAAGTAGGCGAGGCGGGCCACCTCGTGGCCGGGCGCGTATACGCCGAAGACGCCGCATTCCTCTCGCGGCCCCTGTCGGTCGAAGGTGAACCCCTGGTCGGGAGTCAAGCGCGCTTTCCTCGTGGCTCGCTGTAATCAGCAAAAGACGGACGCGCAGGCAAAGACTGTCTGCCTACCGTGGGAGGGTAGCAGCGGGAGGCGTCAGCTAACGCGAGTGCTGGACACGCAGTCGCCCCGGTATCCGCAGCGTACGTTCACGGGTCATCGTGCGGCCTTCCAGCTCCAAAGCGTCCGAGGCGATCGCCGTGACCTTCACCTGCACCTTTTCTCGGGGCCGCATCTTCGCCAGCCGTCTGATCGCCACTTTCGGCAACGGTGCCCGAAAGGTCGCCCGCGTGCCGCCGGCGACGAGCTGTGCCCCCAGATCGAGCGGGACCACACGCGGCGGGAGCTCTCTGTTCGACGCAGGGACTACTACCGAGGCGTAGGCATGCACCGTCGCGGTCACGTTGATCAAGGCTGAGATCAGGACCGCCCCCGGCAAGGTTTCCTGCTGCGGCAGCCAAAGGCTCACGACGGGGCAGGGCCCCTGGAACAGCGGCTTGACCGAGCAGCCGTCCTGGGTCTCGTCGCCGTAGCCGTCGCCGTCTTCGTCCCGCTCAACCCTGGCGATCGCCGGGACGCCCCTGTCATAGGTGAACGCATAGTTCCCGGTCGCTCCGACCGGGAAGGCGCCTTCGGCTAACCCGAGGATGTGACGTTCCTCTTCGTCGCAGAAAAGGGCTCCATCGGGTCCGCGCAGCCCGATCAGCCCGTACTCGGCAGCGGGGATCCGGGTTGCGAATTCATTCGTGCCCTCGTGCAGGGTCTCGACCGTGCTCTCGCCGAGCAAGCGGACCACCCCGGCGTCAAGCTGCTTGAAGGAGACGAGCTGCTGGGCGAGCGGAGCGAGCCCTGGCCCCACCTCGACCTTCCAGCGGGTTATCACGGTGCCCCGACCGAAGCGCAGTTCGTCCGGGCCGGCGTCGAAGGGGAAGTCGATGAACGGCTCGCCGTTTCCGGCCCCGATAGCGGTCGAGTTCGCTTTGGTGGCGTCGCCGACGCAGCGGTCGCCGAATTCCGTCGCCGCGGCTGCGCTCGAGGCGGCTGCCAGGCAGAGCAGGGCAGCCAGAACCGCGACCGAAACGCGCTTGCGCATGTCGCGGAGGTTACCCGCTCTGCCAGCGCCCGCCGCTAGGCGAGCTGCAGCGACGTCTCCACCGGCTCGCCGATCCGCAGGCCGAAGCGCTCCAGCAACTCGGGCACGGTCTCCGGTTTCATTTCCAGGCCGTAGCGGTCGCTCAGCGCCGCCACCTCCTCCGGCTTCGCGTTCAGCACGCCGCCCAGGTCCACCAGCTCCTCGAAGAAATGCTCGAAGCCGGCCGGGGCGATGATCTCGAGGATCCGGCAGGGCTCGTCGCCGGCGTTCCAGAAGGTGTGCCACTCGTTGCGCGGCTTGAAGACGAGGTCGCCGGGGCCGGCCTCGACGACGTCGTCGCCGAGCAGTCCGCCCATCCGCCCCTCGAGCACGAAGCTGTACTCGTCCTCGCGGGTGTGCCGGTGCAGTGGCGCTGCCAGCGCCTTGGGGGAGAGCGGGTGTTCCACCAGGGAGAAGTCTCCGCCGGCGTCCTCGCCGTCGATCATGAACCTCACCCCGATGCTGCCGAGGAAACCGGACTTGCCGTCAGCGGGACCAATCACCGTTGCCATCTTCTGCTCCTTTAAATTCGTTGTACAGAGTTGTTGCGTGAAACTGTAGCCGGGGTTGACGGATCTGTCAATATTGGTCGTACACCCATGTCTTCCCGAAAGCGGAAATACGAGAAGAAGGCCCGGGCGGAAGCGGAGGCGCAGACGCGGCTGCGGATAACCGAAAGCGCCGTCGAGCTGCACGGCACCCTCGGACCCGCCCGCACCTCGATGAGCGCCGTCGCCGAGCACGCCGGCGTCCGCCGCTCGACCCTCTACCGGCACTTCCCCGACGAGCGGGCCCTGTTCGGCGCCTGCTCCGCCCACTGGGCGGAGGCCAACCCGCCACCGGACCTCGGCCGCTGGGGCTCGATCCCGGATCCCGACGAGCGCCTCGACGCCGCCCTCGGCGAGCTCTACGCCTACTACGGGCGAACCGAGGAGATGCTCGACAAGCTTCTGCGCGACGCCCCCACCGTTCCCGTCGTCGACGAGCTGATGGGGGGGTTCCGGGCCTTCCTCGAGGAGTCCGTCAAGGTCCTGATGCGGGGCCGGGGCCCGCGCGGCAACGCCGCGAGGCAGACCCGTGTCGCGATCGGCCACGCCCTCTCCTTCCGCACCTGGCAGGACCTCACGCGGCTCCAAGGACTCGACGACAAGCAGGCAGCCGCGCTGATGTGCCGCCTGGTCGCCGCCACGGCCTGAGCCGGCGCACCTCCAGCGCAGCCGACTTCTGACCCAGCGGGCTGTGTTCGAAATCGGAGGCGCCTCGGCGTCGACCCTGGGGCTCAGAAGAGCGAACCGGCGCGGCCGTCCCACTCGCTCTCGAGCGCCCCGCGCGCCCCCAGGGTCCAGGCTTGGACTCGGTTGGCGATGGGGATCGGCTCCGGACCGGCCTCCGTCACCGCGTAGAGCTCGGGCGCCTGCCCGAGAGCCCCGATCGCCTCGAGGACGCCGCGGCGCAGCGCCTCCGCCTCCGATCTGCCCGCCGCCCGCAGGCCACCCCACCCGAGCCAGGAGTCGAAGGGCCAGACGGCGCCGCGGTGGTAGGCGCCGGGGGCGAAGCAGGGATGCTCGGAGGAGAGGGTCCGAAGGCCCCAGGGGGTGAGCACATCGGGTCGGCAGAGGCGCTCGGCCGCTCGGTCGCGCTCCTCGCCGCCGAACACGCCCGCCCACAGCAGCCAGCCGATCTGCGAGCCGGCTCCCGGCACCGGGTGGTCGTCGCCAGCGATCGCCAGGGTCTCCCAGCCGATGGCCCGCTCGATCCTGTCGGCGAGCTCAGCCGCGGCTCCGTGCCAGCGCTCCCGCCCGGATAGGACCGCCAGCGCGCGCAGGGCGACGACCGCCACCGCCTGGCTCTCGGCGTCGGCCAGCGGCGGCGAGGGAGCCTCACCCTCCGGGGTGAGGATGCCGGCGCCGTGATTGGCGGGATCGACGGGGTCCTCGGCGTCCCGCCAGCCCTGCTGAGCGAGGCCCCCGCCGGCCCGCCGCGGCCCGTGCCGGACCAAGCCGCCGCCGCGGTCGAGGACCCGCTCCAGCCACTCGCCCGCCGCCCGCCAGCTCCGCTCCAGCTCGGAGGCGAGCGAGCGGTCGCCGAGAGAGGCGAGCAGGACCAGGAACCAGGGGGTCGAGTCGGCCGAGCCGTAGTAGCGGAGCTCGCCGCCGCGAACCGGCCAGCCCGCGGCGGCGAGCCGCGCCGGCGCCTGCGGCCACCACTCGTGGACGATCTTCCCCGGTTCCTCGTCGGTCGCCGGCTCCTCCGCCGTCCCCTGCAGCCGCGCCAGCGCTCGCAGCGTCGCCCGCGCCACCTCGGGCCACGCCGGCAGCACCTGCAGCGAGACGATCGCCGAATCGCGCCCGAAGAGGGCGTGGTAGCGCCCGGGATCGTCCGGCGCCTGCGGAGGGCTGCTGGCGTACGGCCAGCCGTCTGGCGAGAGAACCAAGTCGAGGTCAGGTCCCACGCGAAGGTGAGGCCATCAACCCTTGACCGCGCCCGCGGTCAGGCCGGCCACGATCCGGCGCTGGAAGATCAGCACCAGCGCCACGAGCGGGATCGTCACCACGACCGAGGCGGCGCTGATCGTCCCCAGCGGCAGCTCGAACTGCGTGCTGCCGGTGAAGAAGGCGATCGCCGCCGGAACCGGGCGCCGCTCGGGAGTGCTGGTCAGGGTGATCGCGAAGAGGAACTCGTTCCAGGCGAAGATGAAGACGAGCAGGCCGGCGGTGACGACGCCCGGGGCCCCGAGCGGGAGGACGATCTTGCGGAAGGCCTGGAAGCGGGTGGCCCCGTCGATCAGCGCCGCCTCCTCCAGCTCTTTGGGGATGTCGCGGAAGAACGAGGCAAGGATGTAGACGGTCAACGGCAGGCCGAAGGCGAGCGAGGGCAGGATCAGGCCGAGGTAGGTGTTGTAGAGGCCGATGTCGGTCCAGATTTCGAACACCGGCGCGGCGATCGCGATCGGCGGGAAGGTCGAGATCGAGAGCAGGATCGCGAGGATCAGGAACTTGAACGGCAGGTGGAGGCGGGCGAGCGCGTAGCCGGCGAAGGAGCCGATCAGGAGCGAGAGGATGGTGACGCTGCCGGCGACGATCGCGCTGTTGCGGAGCGCTTCGATGAAGGCGTCGTCTTCGAAGATCGAGGTGTAGTTGTCGAGCGTCGGGCTGGGCGGGAGCAGGTTGGCGCTGGAGAGGTCGGCCCCGCTCTTCAGCGACGTGTTGACCAGCCAGTAGAAGGGGAAGAGGCAGAAGAGGACGGTCGCCGCCACCGCCAGCCAGATCAGAGCGCGCCTCATCGCCTACTCCTCTTCTTCCGTCAGCGCTCGGATGTTGCCGCCGAGGAAACGGATGTAGAGGAAGGAGATCCCGATCACGGTGAGGAAGGTCAACACCGCAAGGGCCGAGCCGAGCCCGGTGTTGCGGTTGACCACCAGTTCCTTCTGGGCGATCAGCGAGAGCGTTTCGGTCCCGTTCGCGCCTTTCGTCAGCACGTAGGGCAGGTCGAAGACGCGGAGCGCATCGAGGGTGCGGAAGATCAGGGCGACGGTGATCGCCGGAACAAGCAGCGGCAGCGTGATGCTGCGGAAGCGCTGCCAGGTGCTGGCCCCGTCGACCTTGGCGGCGTCGTAGAGGTCCCGGGGGATGCCCTGCAGGCCGGCGAGTATGAGCAGCGCCATGAACGGCGCCGTCTTCCAGACGTCGGCGAAGATCATCACCGCCAGCGCATAGCCTTCCTCCCCGAGCCAGACGATGTCCCCGCCGGGGAGCCCGAGCGCGGTCAGGGTGGTGTTGACGAAGCCGAGTTCGGGTTCGAAGATCGTCCGCCAGGTGATCGCGGTGACCACCGTGAGGACCGCCCAGGGCACCAGCACGACGGCCCGCAGCAGCGCCCTGCCGCGGAAGGCCTGGTGCATGACCAGCGCCATCGCCAGCCCGATCACCAGCTCCAGGCCAACCGAGACGACGGTGAAGACGACGGTGGTTTTCATCGCCGCCCAGAACTCCGAGGAGTCGAGGGCTTCGAGGTAGTTGTCGAGGCCGACGAACCTGGAGAGACCGGGGGTGATGACGCTGTACTCGTTGAGCGAGAGCCAGATCGCGTAGAGGATCGGATAGGCGGCGACGAGCGCGATGACCGCCAGCGACGGCGTCAGCATCGCCGCCCCAAGGCGGCGCTCCTCACGGAAGAGGGAGCGCCGCCGGCGGCGGGGGAGGGGAAGCCTCTCGGCTTTCCCCTCCACTAGAACCTCTGCAGGGCCGATTCGATTTCAGACTTCATCTTCGAGGTCGCCGCGTCGGCCGATTCCCGGCCCTGCAGCACTTCGAAGACGTTGTTGAAGATGGCTTCGGATATTTCGCTGTAGACGGGCGAGACCGGCCGCGCCTGCGCTTGTTCGACCGCTTTCAGGAGTTCCTCGGTGAAGGGGAGCTCTTTCTGCACTTTCGGGTCCTGGTAGACCGCGGTCGCCACCGCCGGCAGCGTCGCTTTCAGGAACATTTCCTTCTGCACCGGCTGGGTGGTGAGGAATTCGGCGAAGGCCAGCGACCCCTTCGGGTTGTCGGTGTAGGCCGAGACCCCGAGGTTGTATCCGCCGACCACACCGGCGCCGGGGTTGCCGCCGAAGCCGGGGAATTTGGTCACTTCGAATTCGTCGGCGATGCCGGATTCTTTGCCCAGCGCATAGGCGTACGGCCAGTTGCGCATGAAGGTCGCGTTGCCGGCCTCGAAGGCCCGCCGCGAGCTCTCCTCTTCGTAGGTGGTGACCGCTTTGGTCACGGCGCCGTCTTCGATCCCTTTGCGCATGAACTCGAGGACTTCGCGGGTCTCGGGCGAGTCGATTTCCACCGTTTCGCCGTCGTCGGAGAGGACTTTGCCGCCGGCGCTGTAGAGCAGCTCGAGGAAGTTGACGGTCAGCCCCTCGTACCGTTCGCCCTGGTAGACGAGCCCGTTGTCTTCACCGGCTTCCTTGTACGCCTGCTCCCAGGTCGTCGGCGGTTTCGGCGCTTCGTTGGTCCGGTAGAAGAGGAAGCCGGCGTTGGTGTTGAACGGCAGCGCCCACTTCTTGCCTTCGTATTCGGTCGTTTCGACGGTCGAGGGAATGAACTCTCCTTCGAGCGCCTCGACCGCCGGCGTCACGTCGTAGAGCCAGCCGGAGGCGGCGTACTCGGCGGTCCAGATCACGTCCATCCCCAGCACGTCGCACTCGCTCGATTCGGCCCGCAGGCGCTGGATCTGCTGTTCGCGCTGGATGTCGGCGTTTTCCGGCAGTTCGAGGAGGTCGGCCTGCAGTTTCGGGTTTTCCTGGTTGAACTTTTCGACCGCAGTGTTGAAGGCGCCGCTGGTGTCTTTGCCGATGCACCAGGTCACTTTCCCGGAGGCGCCTTTGGCTTCGGAGGGCTGAAGCGCTTTCGCTTCGGAACCGCCACCGCCGCTGTCGTCTCCACCCCCACAGGCCGCAAGTCCGACGGTTGCCAGGCACAGTCCCAACGCGATCAGGTAGCGCAACATCGTCTCCTCCTCGTTCCCAGGGGATGGCGTATAGGAGCTACCCCGCGGGGGTGCTGCCAAACGGTTTCGCCCTGGTTTAACGCGATTCGCTGCGGGGCACTCGGTGATCGGGGTGGAGATGAAGATGAAGGCCGGCCAATGGCGGAGATAGTCCTCGACAGGGTGACCAAGGTCTTCCCCGACGGCTACGAAGCCGTCAAGGAGATGAACCTCGAGATCGGCGACGGCGAGTTCATGATCCTGGTCGGGCCCTCGGGCTGCGGCAAGTCGACGGCGCTGCGGATGATCGCCGGCCTCGAGGAGATCTCCGATGGCGAGGTGAAGATCGGCGGCGAGACCGTCAACGAGCGGGCGCCGAAGGACCGCGACATCGCGATGGTCTTCCAGAACTACGCGCTCTACCCGCACATGACGGTGCGGGAGAACATGGGCTTCGCGCTCAAGCTGGCGGGAGCTGACAAGGGGGAGCGGGAACGCAAGGTCGAAGAGGCCGCGGAGATCCTCGACCTCAAGCAGCACCTCGACCGGCGGCCCGCGAACCTCTCCGGCGGACAGCGCCAGCGGGTCGCGATGGGGCGCGCGATCGTCCGCGACCCGAAAGCTTTCCTGCTCGACGAGCCGCTCTCGAACCTGGACGCGAAGCTGCGCGTGCAGATGCGGACCCAGCTGGCGCAGCTGCAGTCGCGCCTCGAGACCACGACCGTCTACGTCACCCACGACCAGACCGAGGCGATGACGCTCGGCGACCGCGTCGCGGTGATGAGGGCGGGGGAGCTGCAGCAGGTCGGGACCCCAGAGGAGCTCTACAACCAGCCGAAGAACCTCTTCGTCGCCGGCTTCATCGGTTCGCCGGCGATGAACTTCATGCCGGGCGAGCTGAGCGGCGGCCGGCTCAAGCTGCCGATCGGCGAGCTGGATCCGGGCGAGGCGGCGACCGGCAGGGCGGACGGCCCCGTGGTCGTCGGGCTGCGTCCGGAGAGCTTCGAGGACGCCGCGCTCGCCGGCGAGGACGCGAAGAAGGACGGGGGTCTGCTCTTCGAGGCGGAGGTGGACCTGGTCGAGTCGCTGGGCTCCGACCTCTACGCCTACTTCCACATCGAGTCCGAAGGGGTCGAGTCCGAGCAGCTCGCCGACCTGGTCGGCGACAGCCTCGACGAGACCGGGGCGGCCAACCTGCGCGAGGGCGAGGAGCAGGTGATCGCCCGCCTCGACGCCTCCAGCCGGATTCGGCGCGGGGAAAAGGCGCAGCTCTGGGTCGACACCGGCCGGCTGCAGCTCTTCGACCCCGACAGCGGCGCCACCCTCAGACGAGGCGAGAGCTGAGCGAGCGCCAGGCGCGCGCGGCGTCGGCGAGGGGGAGGGAGAGGCTGCGGTCGCCGGCGCCGATCTCGATGCTCTCGCCCCCGACCCTGCCGAGCAGGACGGCGCCCAGCTCCTCGAGAGCTGGGCGCTCGCCGCTGACGAGGAAGCCGCCGGGACCCTCGCCGAAGAGGGCTTCCTCGGGCTGGGCGCCGCGCTCGCGCAGGTGTTCGAGGTTCGTTTCGCAGCCGATGCCGCCGCCGATCGCGCACTCCGCGATCGCGACGGCGAGGCCGCCGTCGGAGACGTCGTGGGCGGAGGCGAGATTGCCGGCGCGGACGGCGTCGCGGACGATCGCGCAGGCTGCGGCGACCGAGTCGATGTCGGCCTGAGGGAGGCCCATCTTCAGGTCCCCGCGCTGCTTGGCCAGCTCCGAGCCCATCAGGCTCGGTTCGAAGGGGCCGATCAGGCCGATCGCGTCGCCCTCCCGGGCGAAGGCGCTGCCGGCGACCCGCGCCGGGTCGGGCAGCTCGCCGACCATCGCCACCACCGGCGTCGGGTAGATCGGGCCCTCGGGCCCCTCGTTGTAGAGGGAGACGTTGCCGCCGACGACCGGCACCCCGAGGGCGTTGCAGGCGTCGGCGAGGCCGCTGACGGCGCGGTCGAGCTGCCAGGCGCCGACCGGCTTCTCCGGGTTGCCGAAGTTGAGGCAGTTGGTGAGGCCGAGCGGCTCGGCGCCGACGCAGGCGAGGTTCTGCGCGCACTCGAGCACCGCCTCGATCGTCCCCGCGTAGGGGTCGCAGGCGACGCGGCGGCCGTTGC
>JBKPOX010000028.1:0-17473 GCA_046733335.1 Actinomycetota bacterium
CTCCAGGGCTCCCGCCGCCAGGCGCGAGAGCGCCGGGTGCCGCTCGATGCTGACGACGTGGGCGGCGAGTCGCGCCAGGACGGCGGCGGAGTAGCCGGAGCCGGTGCCCACCTCGAGCACCAGCTCCGTCCCCTCCAGAGCGAGCGCCTGGCAGATCGCGGCGACGATCCAGGGCTGGGAGATCGTCTGCTCCTCGCCGATCGGCAGCGCCGAGTCCGCATAGGCCCGGTCCCGCACCGCCTCCGGCACGAACAGCTCCCGCGGCACCTCCCCCATCGCCGCCAGCACCCGCTCGTCCTCGATGCCGCGCCCGCGCAGCTGCCGCTCGACCATCCGGGCGCGGAGGCCGGCGAAGTCGGTCCCCCGCGTCAATAGATGTAGTTGCGCAGCTTCTCCGGCTCCAGAACGGTGACCCGGCCGCGCCCGGAGCGGACGACGCCAGCCCGCTCGAGCTCGGCGAGGAAGCGGCTGACCGACTCGCGGGAGGTGCCGGCGAGCTGGGCGAGGTCGGTCTGGTTCATCTCGATCGTCACCTCTTCGCCGCCGTCGCCGTCGCCGTCCTGGGACTCGCGGCTGAGCTGGGCGAGGATGCCGGCGACGCGGCTCGGCACCGTCTGGAAGGACTGGCGGGAGAGGCGGACGTTGGCGGCGCGGAGGCGGCGGACCAGCCCGGCGACGAGCTTCAGCGAGATCTCCGGATGGCGGGCGAGCAGCGAGCGGACGTCGTTGGCCGGGAGGGCGAGCAGCTCGCCGTCGCTGAGGGCCTCGGCGCTGGCCGAGCGCTTGTCGCCGTCGAGCATCGCCAGCTCGCCGAAGATCTCGCCCGGGCCGAGGGTCGCGAGCGTGATCGCGCGGCCGTCGGAGTGTTCGCGGGTGACGCGGAAGCTGCCCTCCTTGACGATGTAGCAGGCGTCGGAGTCGTCGCCCTCGTGGAAGACGCGGGTCCCCGCCGGAAAGGCGCGGGGGACGGCGACGTGGGAGAAGCGCTCCAGCTCCTCGCCCTCGAGATCGGCGAAAAGCGTGACGCTCTTCAGCAGTTCGACCGCGCTCTGATCCGCCTCAGGCACTACGTCGATTATGTCAATGGCCTGGCCGAACGCCCAATCGGCTGCCGCGCAGAAGCGAACCGCATCAAATTTCCGGGCTGCTGGCCCGGAAATTTGATGCAGTTCGCTAGGCGGTGGCGGTGAGTTTGCGGGGGCCGCGGCTGAAGCCGGCCTCGACCAGGGCGTCCTCGTGGCCGGAGCCGATGATCGCCTCGCCGTCGAGCTTCTCGACGGCCAGCTTGGGCAGGTGACCGGCGCCGACGGCGTCGGCCAGGGCGCGCATCGCCTCCCCCAGCTCCTCGCCGCGCAGGTCCTTCAGGCGCAGCAGGCCGCGGCCGCCCCGCTCGACGAAGACGAGCGGTTCGCCGTCGCGCAGGAGCAGGTGGGCGCCGGGGGTGCGGCCTGGGCGGCGGCCGCCCTCGAGCTTCGGCCAGGGCAGCGAGGCGCCGTAGGGGTTGGCCGGGTCGGTGGCGGCGAGGACGAGGTGGGAGCCGTCGGGTTCGGGCAGCGAGCGCAGCCGCTCGACCGCGCCGGGGAGCGCGAACTGGGCGCCACCGAGGCCCTCGACGAAGTAGCCGCGGCGGGCGGTGCCGAGCAGCTCGAGGTTGCCGAGCTCGCCGTAGAGGGTGGAGAAGCCGCCGGGGATGCCCTCGGCGAGCACGGTCTCGCGGGTGACGATCCCGTAGCGCTCCAGCATCAGCTCGGCCTGGGCGCGGAGCTTGGCCCCCGGTCCGGGCGCGTTGGCGAAGAGCGAGGCGGTCAGCGACCAGCGTCCCTGGACCGCGGCGCCCGCGGTCGAGCGGCGGCGGGCGAAGCGGCGGCCGGGGCGTTCGCCCGAGGGAACCGCCCGCAGCCGCGGCGCCCGCAGCGGCGCGAAGGCGTCGTTGGTCACCTCCCCGGTCCAGACCAGGTCCCAGAGGGCGTTGTGGACGTCCTCGGCCGGGTGGTCGAGGTCGGCGAGGAGGTCGAGCCAGAACGAGGGGCCGCCGGCGAGGCGCTCGCGGATCGCGTCGTGCGCCTCGCCCTGCGGCGACTCCAGCTTGGCGGTGACGGGCGGCGGGCCGGCAAGGCGGACGTCCTCGCGGAAGTAGAGGGCGACGCGGCCGTCGTTGCGGCCGAGGGCGCCGGCGCCGATCCAAACCAGCTCGCCGCTGGTGCAGAGCTCGTCGAGCCAGCTCTGCGAGTAGGCGCCGAGGCGGCGCGGCAGCACGTCCCCCTCCCAGACCTTCGGGGTCAGCGCCACCCCCTGCAGCGGCACCAGCGCCTCGCGCAGGCGGTCGAGGCCGGCGCCGGTGCGTCGGAAGGCGTCGACGTTCTGCCAGCTCGGCAAGAACCGGGCGAGCTCACGGGTGTCGGCCGCCTCGACCTCCTTGCGCAGGCGGGCGAGGCTGGCGCGGCGGACCCGGCGCAGGACTTCGGCGTCGCACCACTCGCGCTCGGTCCCCCCCGGCGCCAGCTCGCCTCGGACCATCGCCCCTTCGGACTCGAGCTCGCGCAGCGCCGGCGAGGGGTCGACGCCGTAGCGCTCGGCCAGCTGGTGGGTCGGGAAGGGACCGTGGGTGCGGGCGTAGCGGCGGACCAGCGCCCGCATCGCGTCGGGGTGCTCCTCGAGGAACGTCTCCGGAAGCCCCGGCGGCTCCGGCACGCCCAGGGCGTCGCGGTAGAGGCCGGCATCCTCGGCGGCGATGAAACGCTCCTCGCCGGCGATCCGCACCTCCGCGACGCGGCGCTCGGCGACCAGTTTCTCCAGCATCGAGCTCGCCGAGTAGCCCTCGGCGACGCGCTCCTCGCACTCCTCCCGGGTGAGGTCGCCGAGGTTGCGCAGCAGCTGCTGCAGGGCGTCGCGGTCGCCGGCGCGGCCGGCCTCGGTGCGGTGCTGCAGCTGCGCCTCGACTTCGGCCAGCGCCTCGGGGTCGATCAGCTCGCGCAGCTCCTCCTGGCCCAGCAGCTCGCGCAGGAGGTCGCGGTCGAGAGCCAGCGCCGCCGCCCGCCGCTCGGCGTTCGGCGTGTCCCCCTCGTACATGTAGGTGGCGACGTAGTCGAAGAGGAGGGAGGAGGCGAAGGGAGAAGCCGTCGGCGTCTCGACCTCGACCAGGCTGAGCGCGCGCGAGTGCAGCTTTTCCAGCAGCTCGGCGAGCGCGGGCAGGTCGAGGACGTCGCGCAGGCACTCGCGGTAGGTCTCGAGGACGACCGGGAAGCGGGGGAAGTCCCGCGCCACCTCGAGCAGGCTCTGGGACTTCAGCCGCTGCTGCCAGAGGGGGGTGCGCTTGCCGGGGTAGGCGCGCGGGATCAGCAGCGAGCGCGAGGCGTTCTCGCGGAAGCGGGCGCCGAACAGCGCCGAGCCGGAAAGCTCGCCAACGACCAGGTCCTCGAGCTGGTCGGGCTCGATCAGGACGAGGTCGGCGGGCGGCGGCTCGTCGGCGTCGGGGAGGTGAATGACGATGCCGTCGTCGGACCAGATCGCGTCGGCCTCGAGCTCGCGCTCGTCGCGGATCTTGGCGGCGAGGGCGAGACCCCAGGCGGCGTGGACGCGGCCGCCGTAGGGGGAGAGGATGCAGAGGCGCCAGTCGCCGATCTCGTCGCGGAAGCGCTCGACGACGATCGTCTCGTCGGAGGGAACGACCCGGGTCGCCTGCTGCTGCTCGCGCAGGTAGCTGACGAGGTTGGCGGCGGCGCGCTCGTCGAGGTCGTACTCGGCGGCGAGCTCGGCGGGCTCCCTGGAGACCGCCTCGCGGGCGAAGGCGCCGATCGCGCGCCCGAGCTCGGCGGGGCGGCCGATCCCGTCGCCCTTCCAGAAGGGGACCGCGCCGGGGGCGCCCGGGGCCGGGGTGACGATCACCCGGTCGCGGGTGATTTCCTCGATCCGCCAGGTGCTGGAGCCGAGCAGGAAAGTCTGGCCGGCGCGCGCCTCGTAGACCATCTCCTCGTCGAGCTCGCCGACCCGGCGGCCGTCGGGCAGGTGGACGCCGTAGAGGCCGCGGTCGGGGATCGTCCCGGCGTTGGTGACAACCAGCTGGCGGGCGCCTTTGCGGCCGTGGATCGTCCCTTCGGTGCGGTCCCAGACGATCCGCGGCCGCAGCTCGGCGAAGCGGTCGGAGGGGTAGCGGCCGTCGAGCATGTCGAGGACGTTCTCCAGCTGTTCGCGGGAGAGCTCGTGGAAGGGCTGGGTGGCGGTGAGCAGGCGCTCGACCTCGTCGACCTCCCACTCGTCCAGCGCCGCCATCGAGACCAGGTGCTGGGCGAGGACGTCGAGCGGGTTCTGCGGGATCACCGTCTCCTCGATCTCGGCTTCGCGCATGCGGCGGGCGACGACCGCGCACTCGAGCAGGTCGCCCCGGTATTTCGGGAAGATCCGGCCTTTGGAGACTTCGCCCATCCGGTGACCGGCGCGGCCGATCCGCTGCAGGCCGCGGGTCACCGACTTCGGCGACTCGACCTGGATCACCAGGTCGACGGCGCCCATGTCGATCCCCAGCTCCAGCGAGGAGGTGGCGACGAGGCACGGCAGCTGCCCGGACTTCAAAAGCTCCTCGACGTTCGCCCTCTCCTCGTGGGAAAGGGAGCCGTGGTGGGCGCGGGCAATCTCCAGATAGGGCTCGGGAGCGCTCTGGCCCGCGGGTCCTGTCTCCGATCGGGGGCTCTGCCTACCGGCAGAGTCCTCCCGATCGTCGCCACCCCCGGGAGGGGCGTGGGAGTTCTCAGATCCATCGTGCCCGGCGTGCTCGGTTGCTGGAAGCTCCTGTTCGCCTTCGCCGTTGGCGAGCTCGTTCAGGCGCTTGGCGAGCCGCTCGGCGGCGCGGCGGTTGTTGACGAAGATCATGGTGCTGGTGTGTTCCTGGACCAGCTCGAGGAGCCTCGGGTAGATCGCGGGCCAGATCGAGCGGACGTGCGCTGAGGGCTCAATTTCGGTCGGGGATGGCCCGTCCTCGCTCGGATAAGCGGGTGCTCCCGGATCCGCCATGTCCTCCACCGGGACGACGATCTCCAGGTCCAGCTCCTTCCTCTGCCCCGCGTCGACGATCCGGCACTCCCGCTTCGGCCCGACAAGGAACTGCCCGATCCGCTCGAGCGGCCTCTGGGTAGCCGAAAGCCCGATCCGCTGGATGCCTGGGTGCACAGACGTTTCTGCGAGCGCATGGTCCCTGACCAGATGCTCCAACCGCTCCAAGGTCACCGCCAGATGCGACCCCCGCTTCGTCTGCGCCACCGCATGGATCTCGTCGACGATCACCGTCTCGACCCCGGTGAGGATCTCGCGGACGCTGGAGGAGAGCATCAGGTAGAGCGACTCCGGGGTGGTGATGAGGATGTCCGGCGGCTCTTTGGCCATCGCCCTCCGTTCCTTCTGCGAGGTATCGCCGGTGCGCAGGCCGACGGCGATCTCGGCGCCGATCCCGCGCAGGGGCGCCCGCAGGTTGCGCTCGATGTCGTAAGAGAGCGCTTTCAGCGGCGAGATGTAGACGAGCTTGACGCCGGTCCCGAGGTTCTCGGCGCGGGCCAGCCGGTCGATCCCCCAGAGGAAGCTGGCCAGCGTCTTCCCGGAGCCCGTCGGGGCGCAGATCAGCGTGTGGGCGCCGCTGGAGATCGCCTCCCAGCCGGCGTCCTGGGCAGGCGTCGGCCCCTCGAACGAGGCCTCGAACCAGCGTCGCACCGGCGCCGAGAACGGCGCCAGCGGATCCCTTTTCTTACTCGCTTTCTGCCTGGTCGCCAACCCACCGATCTTAGGCGAACCCGCCGATCCCGCTGGGCGGCGGCGTTAGGGGGCGCCGCCGGCGAACTTCACGTAGGAGAACCAGGCGGGCTTCGGGATGAAGCCGGGGCCGAACAGGCCGGAGCCGTCGCAGAAGTTGCAGGCGCCCGGGAGGTCGTCGACCGAGAACCAGTAGACGCTCTTCAGCTTCCACGGCACCTGCTTGCTACGGAGCTGGGTGAAGGCGGCCCGCAGTTCCTTCGCCTGGCCCGAGCGGCCCTTGGCAAAGAGGTTGCCGCTGTTCTTCGGGCCGGAGCTCCAGCCGAGCTCAGTGATCAGAAGCCGCTTGCCTCCGTCCCGGTTGAGCGCCAGGTGGTGGCGGAATTCGTCGACGACTTCCGGCAGTTCCCGGGCGAAGATCGTGTAGGGGTGCAGGGCGACGGCGGCGAACCTGCCCTTGATGCCCGGCGTCCGCTTGTACATCGCGTCGACGAAGTCGCTCGCGTACCAGTTGAGGCTTTTGTGCTTGCCGGTCCTGCGGTCGCGGGAGCCCTTGGGCCGCGAGAAGAGGCCGGCGAGGACGACCTGGGCGCCGGGGTCCGCCGCGCGCAGGGCGGTGTTGGAGATCTTCACCAAGGTGCCGTACTCGGCGGGGTTCGGCTTGGCGATGAAGTACTTGAAGTTCGGCTCGTTCCAGATCTGCCATTCGCGGATCGGTCGTCTCGGCACGCCGGGGTGCTCGGACCAGAAGCTGCCGGTGGGACCGTAGCGGGCGACCGCCGCGGTCAGGAAGGAGACCCAGGCGGTGCGGGCGGCGCCGCTGACCGGGAGCCGCGCCGGAGCTTTGAGGGTTCCGCCGGTGCCGGGGACGGGCTTGCCCGGGACCGCCCATTCGGGAGCGCCGGTGAGGAAGGGCAGGACCTTGATCCCGACCTTGGCCGCCTCTTCGATCTGGTTGTCGAAGCCGCTCCAGTCGAAGGAGCTGCCCTGGCTCGGCTGCACCGAGGGCCAGCCGATCGGGATCCTGATGCTTTCGACGCCTCCCCGGCTGAGCCGCTGGAACCGTTCGGCGTCGAGACCGCTCTGGGGCACGATCCCCCAGAACCCCGCCGGCAGGGCTTGGGCGGTCGAGGCGGAGGCCGCGAAGAGGGTCGTCAGCGCCAGTGCCAGCGTCCAGGCACGCAGAATCCTTCTCATGTGCTCGCTCCTTTTCGACATCGGGTCAGCTCGCCTTGGGCGAGACGGAAGAGCCGGCGCCCTGTCGGCGCTGCCGGTAGTAGTAGGCGCCGATCGAGATGGCGGCCAGGACGACGATCGCGATCAGGATCGGCACCAAGGGAGAGGAAGAGCCGTCGTCAGAGGCGGTCGCGGCGGCTTCGCCCGGCTCGAGCACGGCCTCGCCGTCGCCGACCCCTGCAGTTCCAGAGCCGGCCCCCTGCTTGCCGCTGCCGGCGTCGGAGGCTTGGTTACCCTGGCCGGTGTGCGAGCCGCCCTTGCCACCCGTGCCAGCTTCGCCGGCCTTGCCGTCCGGGGTATTCGAGACATTCGCCCCGCCGCCGCCGCCGGAGGCGTCGCCGTGGCGCCCGCCGCCGCCGGAGCCTTCTTCGGTGGGGACCGTCGGGACTTCGGTTTCGTAGACCGGGCCGGTCGCTTCTTCAGCGTCGGCCAGAGCCGGGAAGACAGCGAATGCCAGCACAGCAAGCACTGAAAGAAGCAAGGCGACAGGTAGGGCCGAACCGTGGGCGCGGGGGTGCGGGGTCCGAGACATGGCGCGCAAGGTTAGAGGAATCAGCGGCGCTGATAAGTCCGCTCGCGTTGATCCTCGGCCTCGCCCTCGCAGGGGGCGGTTATTTCTTGAGCGACCGCCACATCGCCGGGCTCGCCGTCTGGCTGGTGCTGGTCGCGCTGCTGGCGCTGGGCGCCGCCGGAAAGGCGACGCTCGGCCGGCCCTTCTGGTGGGCGACGGGGTTGATCGCGGGCCTCGGGCTCTTTTCCGCATTCTCGTCTCTCTGGTCCGGTTCGATGGAGCTCAGCGTGGTCGAGGCCGACCGCGTCGTGGTCTACCTCGGCTTCTTCCTCGCGGCCTTCCTGATCGCACAAACCGACCAACGCCGCCAACGTTTCGCTGAAGGGATCGGGATCGCGCTGATCGGGGCGGCGGTGCTGGCGCTCGCCAGCCGCCTCCTGCCCAACGTCTTCGAGCTCGGCGCCGGCCCCGGCAGCGGCCCGCGCACCGGCTATCCCTTCGGCTACTGGAACGCCGACGGGCTCGCCTTCGGGATCGGGATCGCCTTCTGCTGCTGGATGAGCCGCCGGGCCCTGAACGCGCCGCTCCGCTGGGCCTCGGTGGGCGCGGTACCCGCCCTCCTCCTCGCCCTCTACTTCACCTACTCCCGCGGCGGGCTGCTCGGCCTCGCGATCGCCGGCGGCTGCCTGCTGGTCCTCTCCCACGATCGCCTCTGGATGCTGGCCACGCTGGCGATCGGCGCGATCGGCGCGATGCCCGCGGTCCTGCAGGTGCAGGCAAGCCGCAGCCTCGCCGACAACCACGCCGACCAGGCCGCGATCGACCAAGGGGTGACGGTGCTGGCGGTCCTGCTCGGCGGCATCGCCCTCTCCCTGTTGCTCTTCGCCCTCCTGGGACGGATCGAGCGGCGCGGCGGCAGCCTCACCGGACGCGCCCTCGAGCTCTCGCGCGACCGTCGCATCCTCAGGCGGATCGGGATCGTCACCGCCGTCGTGGCGATCGGCGCGGCGATCGCCGTCGGCGGCCGCGCCTGGGACCAGTTCTCCAGCCCAGACCAGCAGTTCCCGGCCGACCCCGCCGCGCACTTCTCCCAGTTCTCCGGCGCCAACCGCCACGAGTACTGGCGCGTCGCGGTCGACTCCTTCGAGGAAGAGCCGGTGGTCGGCCACGGCGCCGGCACCTACCGGTTCTCCTGGGACAAGCTGCGCCACATCACCCTGCCGGTGCTGAACGCGCACTCGCTCTACCTGCAGGCGTTCTCGGAACTCGGCGCCGTCGGGGGACTGCTCGTCCTGGCCCTGGTCGGGCTGCTGCTGTGGACCGGGTTCGCGGCCTGGCGGGACGCGAGCGGCGGGCAGCGGGAGCTCCTCGCCGTCCTCCTCGCCGCCTGCCTCGCCTTCGCGGTCGGGGCCGCGATCGACTGGTTCTGGGAAATCGCCGGCATCGGGGCGATCTTCTTCCTCGCCGCCGGGGCGCTGGTCGCGGCCCGCTGCGCCCAGCTCGCCCGCGCGCAGGCGCGGACCAACGGGCGGGGCGAGCGCCGGCGCTTCGGACTCACCGTCGCCGGCCTGGCGCTGGCCTGGGTCGTGGCGCTCGCCCTGATCGGCCCGCTGCTCGTCGACCGCGAGCTCGACACCAGCGACGCCGCCGCGGCCGACGGCAACGTCCCCGCGGCGATCGACCACGCCGAAAACGCGCGCTCGATCGAGCCTTGGGCCGCTACGCCATACGTCCACCTCGGGCTGCTCGCCGAGTCGCAGGGGGAATACGGGCCTGCCGCCGAAAGGATGAGCCAGGCGATCGACCGCGAGGAGGGCAACTGGCAGCTCTACTACCTGCGGGCGAGGATCAACCACGAGGCCGGCGACGACGCCGCGGCGGCGGCCGACCTCGAGGAGGCGCGGCGGCTCAACCCCGAAGAAAAGTGCCTCGAGGACGGTTTCGAAGGGTGCGGATGAGCCAGGTTCCCGACATCAAACCCGCTGTGGCGAAACCGGCCGAGGCGCCGGCGCCGCAACCTGTCCCCTTCCATCCGGAGAGCCACGGCCCCGACGAGTCGCGCCGCCGCGGGGCGCTGCTGCGGCGCCTGCTCGCGGTCGGCGACTGGGGGGCGCTGCTGGCGGTCCTCTCCGCGGTCACCGCGACCAGCTCCAGCACCGACGTCGCCGATCTCTTCTGGGCGGTGCTGTTCAGCCCCGCCTGGGTGATCGTGGTCAAGCTCCAGGGCCTCTACGACAACGACCACCGGCGAATTCGCCACAGCACTCTCGACGAGCTGCCCTCGCTGGTCACCGCCAGCGTCCTCGGCACGCTCGTCCTCGACGGGCTGCTGGCGCTCAGCCCGGCCGGGCCGCTCTCTCCGGCGAGCGCGATCGGGGTCGGGGTCGGGGCCTTCCTCGCCAGCTTCGCCCTGCGCGGCGTCCTGCGCTTTCTCTGGCACCACCTGACCGAGCTTTCGACCGGCCTGGTGATCGGGCCGGCGAGCGCGGTCGACATGGTCGCGCGCCGGGTCTCCACGCATCCCGAGACGCGGCTGGCGCTGGTCGGCTACCTCTCGTCCGAGAGCGAGACGGTGGCCAAGGAGCTGCCGCGGCTGGGCGCCCCCGGCGACATCTCCCGCGTCGCCCGCGAGCACGCGATCGAGCGCGTGGTCGTCACGGAACAGCAGATGAGCAAGGTGGATGCCGAGGGCCTGATCGAGGAGTGCAAGGCCGAGGGCCTGGCGCTGACCTTCCTGCCGCGGCACTACGGCCTACTGGGCCCGGGGATCGAGCTCAACCGCCTCGCCGAGCTGCCGGTCCTCGACTTCCGCTTCAGCGACCCGCCGCGCTCGACGCTGGCGATGAAGCGGGCGATGGACGTGGCGGTCTCGGCCCTGCTGCTGGTGCTGCTGGCGCCGCTGCTGGCGGGGGCGGCGCTGTGGATCCTGATCGACGACGGGCGGCCGGTCTTCTTCCGCCAGCGCCGCGCCGGCAAGGACGGGGTGTCGTTCACGATGGTCAAGTTCCGCACCATGGTCACCGACGCCGAGCAGCGCCTGCCCGAGCTGGTCGACATCGCCAGCCTCGAGCAGCCCGCGTTCAAGATCCCGGGCGACCCCCGCGTCACCCGCAGCGGCCGCGGGCTGCGGCGCACCAGCATCGACGAGCTGCCGCAGCTGTGGAACGTGCTGCGCGGGGAGATGTCGCTGGTCGGGCCGCGGCCGGAGGAGGAGAGCGTGGTCGCGCTGTACGACGAGCGCCAGCGCGGCCGGCTGGCCGTGAAGCCGGGGGTGACCGGGCCGATGCAGGTCTACGGCCGCAGCGACCTCACCTTCGAGGAGCGGCTGGCGATGGAGCGCGACTACCTCGACAACCTCTCGCTGCTGACCGACCTGGCGATCCTGCTGCGCACGCCGCGCGCGATCATGCGCGGCGAAGGCGCCTACTAGCCCTTCTTCTGTTCCTCATGGACGCATGACGGCCGAAAGGAACAGGCGAGCGCCGGCGCTCGAGGTGGCGATCGTCAGCCACGGCGCCGAAGCGCTGCTGCGGCGCTGCCTGCGCTCGCTCGCCGAGCACCCGCTCGCCGCCGGCGAGATGCGGGTCACCGTCGTTGACAGCGGCAGCCCCGACGGGGCGCCGGACATGGTCGAGCGCGAGTTCCCCGACGTGCGCCTGCTGCGGCGGGGCAACATCGGCTTCTCGGCCGCCAACAACCTGGTGCTGCGGGAGAGCGAGGCCGCGGCGATGCTGCTGCTCAACCCCGACACCGAGGTCCGCGCCGGGGCGCTCGACGCGGCCCTCGCCCGACTGCGTTCGGAGGAGCGGATCGGGATGGTCGGGGTGAAGCTGGTGACCGAGAGCGGCGAGCTCGACCACGCCTGCAAGCGCTCCTTCCCGACGCCGCTCAGCGCCCTCGCCCACTTCACCGGGCTCGGCGGCTCCCAATACCGCGCGGCTCACCTCGGCGAGGACGAGCCCGGCGAGGTCGACGCGGTCAACGGCGCCTTCATGCTCTGCCGCGCCGAGGCGATCCGCGAGGTCGGCCTGCTCGACGAGGGCTACTGGCTCTACATGGAGGACCTCGACTGGTGCCGCCGCTTCTGGGAGGCGGGCTGGAAGGTCTTCTACGAGCCGGCCGGGGTGGCGCTGCACGTGAAGGGCGGCTCCAGCCCGCGGCGCCGGGCGCCGCGGCAGGAGGTCGCCTTCCATCGCGGCATGGGGCGCTTCTACCGCCGCTTCGACGCGCCGCAGCACAACCCGCTCGTCAACACCGCGGTCTACGCCGGGATCGGCGCCAAGCTCGCGGTCAGCCTGGCGCTGACCGGCCTCCGCCGCGGCTGAGATCCTCCCGGGCCAGGTGCCCACCCCGATGAAGCGGCTGCTCGCTCCCAACCCCTCAGCGCGGGCGACCGCCCTCGCGGCGGCTGCCGTCGCGCTGCTCGCCTGGCGGGTGGGGATGAACCCGCCCGGCCCCGGGCTCGACCCGAGCTGGAACGCCGGGCTGGCGATGGCCGCCGAGGAGGGGCTGCAATTCGGCAACGAGATCGTCTTCACCTACGGCCCGCTGGGCTTCCTGCAGAGCCAGTACATCTGGTTCAGCGACCTCGGGGTGCTCGCCTTCCTCTTCAGCGCCGCCCTGTACGTCGCCTTCTGCCTGGCCCTGGTCTGGGCGCTGCGGCGGGCACTGCCGCTGCTGGCGAGCGCGGCGGTCGCCTTCGTCCTGATCGGGGTGCTGCCGCTGCTCGAGCAGCCGCTGCTGCTCGCGGTCCTCGTCTCGCTGGCGCTGCTCGAGGAGGAGCGCCCGCCGCAGGCACTCGACGCCTTCGTCCTCGCCGCCGCGACCTTCGCCGCGATCGAGGCGCTGGTCAAGCTCTCGACCGGGCCGGTCGTCGTCGCGATCTTCCTGCTGGCGCTGATCGGGGCGCGGGCGGGACGGCTGCGGATCGCGGCCTTCGTCGTCCTCTTCGCGGCCGAGGCGCTGGCGCTGTGGCTGGCCAGCGGGCAGAGCCTGGCCGCGGTCCCCGACTTCCTCGCCAACACGACGGAGATCGTCTCCGGCTACAGCGGCGCGATGATCCGCGAAGTCGACGTCGCCCCGTGGAAGGTCACCGCCGCCTCGATCGCCGCCGCCCTGACCACGGTCGCGCTCGTCGCCGCCTGCGCCGCCGGGCGCTTCCGCGACCGCCGGGCGCTGCTCGCCGGCGCCGGGCTGATGGCCCTCGCCGCCTTCACGGTCTTCAAGGAGGGGGTGGTGCGGACCGACGCCGGCCACCTCAGCCTCTACTTCTCGACCGCCTGCGTGCTCTGGATCGCGATCCCCTGGACCCGGGCGCGCTGGCCCTGGCTGGTCGCCGGCGCCGCCGCGATCGCCCTCGCCGGGCTGCCGGTGCGGCCGCCGGGGACGCCGACCAACCTCGACGCGATCGGCAACCTGAGGTTCGCCGGCGAACAGGTCGCCAACCTCTTCAGCCCCTCCCGCCGGGCCCAGCTGATCGCCGCCGGGCGGGCCGGGATGAAGGCGACCTACCGCCTCGACCCCGCGATGCGGGCGGCGCTGGAGGGACGGACGGTCGCGATCGAACCGTGGGAGGCGAGCGTCGCCTGGGCCTACGAGCTCGAGTGGAAGCCCCTCCCCGTCTTCCAGGACTACTCCGCCTACACGGCCGCCCTCGACCGCCTCAACGCGAAGACGGTCGAAAGCCCCGAGGGGCCGGAGCGGATCCTGCGCGAGAACCCGCTTCTGGTCTTCCCCGAGTTCCCGACCCAGGACCTCGACAGCCGCTTCGGCGGCTGGGACCCGCCCGAACAGCAGCGGGCCGTGCTCTGCCACTTCGCGCCGCTGCGCACGACCGAACGCTGGCAGGTCCTCGGCCGGGTCGACGATCGCTGCGAGGAGCCGCGGCCGGCCGGCTCGGCCACGGCCGCCGCGGGGGAGCCGGTCGACGTTCCCGCCCCGGGCCGCGAGGAGGTCGTCTTCGTCCGCATCCGCGGCGCCGAGGTGGACGGCCTCGAAAGGCTCTGGACCGCCCTCTTCCACGCCCGCGTGCGGTGGCTCCTGCTCGACGGCGGGCGCAGCTACCGGCTGATCCCGGAAACCGCGGGCGACGGGCTGCTGCTCCGCGGCAACGGCCCCTTCGCCGCGGCCGGGCCCTTCTCGCCGGTCCCGCAGGCCCGCACGATCGCCGTCACCGGCGCCGGCGACGACCTCCGCTTCGAGTTCTTCCGGATGCGGGTGCGGGAATCGAAACATTTCGCTCCCCACCGATCGCTACCGTTCCGTAGTCGATGAAGCGCCTCCTCGCCGCCCTCCTCCTATCCGCCTGCCTGATCGTCGCCCTCGTCGCGGGCGCCCAGCCCGGCGCCGCGAAGCCGCCCGTGCCCGGCCCGAAGGGCTTCTTCGGGATCGACCCGCAGGGGACGCTGACCGACGAAGACGCGCGCTACATGAAGGCAGGCGGGATCGAAACGGTGCGCTGGCCGCTGCCCTGGAACGCGGTTCAGCCGACCCCGAGGGGGGGTTACAACTGGGCGGTCTTCGACCCGGTCGTCGAAGTCGCGGCCAGGCACGGGCTGCAGGTGCTGCCCTTCGTCTACGGCACCCCCGCCTGGATCGCCAAGAAGTACACGACCCTGCCGGTCAACAGCGCCCGGGCGAAACGGGCCTGGACCGCCTTCCTCGAAGCGGCGGTGCGGCACTACGGGCCGGGCGGCGAATTCTGGGCCCAGCACGCGCCCGGGGTGCAGTACGTGCCGGAACTCCCCCGCCCGCTGCCGATCCGCACCTGGCAGGTCTGGAACGAGGCCAACTTCTTCTACTTCGCCTACCCGGCCTCGCCGCAGCGCTACGTGAAGCTGCTGAAGATCTCGGCCCCGGCGATCAAACGCGTCGACCCCGGGGCGAAGGTGATGCTCTCCGGCCTCTTCGGCGAACCGACCGCGAAGGGCGCCAGGGGAATGCCGGCCGCGGAATTCCTCGAATCGATCTACGACGTGCCCGGGATCAAGCGCTACTTCGACGGCATCGCCCTGCACCCCTACGCCGCCTTCTCGCGGGACCTGGAAGTGATGACCGAGACCCTGCACGAAGTGACGATCGAAAACCACGACCGGGTGCCCTTCTACGTCACCGAGATGGGCTGGGGCTCGCAGAACAACTTCCAGGAAGTCGCCTTCGAGCAGGGCATCCGCGGCCAGGTCAAGCAGCTGCGCGCCAGCTACGGCTACCTGCTGGAAAACCGCCGCAGGCTCAACCTCAAGCAGGTCTACTGGTTCTCGTGGAAGGACCAGGAGGGATCGTGCAGCTTCTGCGACTCGGTCGGCCTCTTCCGCGAAGGGACGAAGTTCAAGCCGAAGCCGGCGTGGCACGCCTTCGTCGCCCTGACCGGCGGCCGCGCCCGGCCCTAGAACGGGAGCGAGTCGGCAACCTCTGCCAGGCGCGGCGCCTTTTTGTCCCGCTCGGAGAGCAACGGTTCGGAGACCCGCCACTCGACGCCGACGTCGGGGTCGTCCCAGGCGATCCCGGCCTCGGTCGCCGGGTCGTAGTAGCTGGAGACCTGGTAGGCGACGTCGGCTTCCTCGCTGAGGACGGCGAAGCCGTGACCGAAGCCGACCGGGACGAAGAGCTGGCGGTGCCTGACGTCGTCGAGCACGTGCGCCTCCCACTGGCCGTAGGTGGGGGAGCCGCGGCGCAGGTCGACGGCGACGTCGAGGATCTCCCCCCGCGCGCAGCGGACCAGCTTCGCCTGGCCGGGCTCGGTCTGGAAGTGGATCCCGCGCAGGGTGCCCCGGCGCGAGCGCGAGTGGTTGTGCTGGACGAACTCGACGTCGACGCCGAGCTGTCGCCAGCCCTCGCGGCTGAAGGACTCGAGCATGAAGCCGCGCTCGTCGCCGTGGACGACCGGCTCGACCAGGACGACGCCGTCGAGCTTGGTGGACAGCCGCTCAGCCATCAGCCGGGCTTCCGAGCGCGGGCGATCACGCTCAATCCGACCGGCGGCCGCCAGCGCTTTTCGACGGGCTTCCAGGCCCGCAAGAGCATCTCGTAGGCCTTCAGCGAACCGCTGCTGAGCTCGGCCGCGGGGCCGCGCCGGTTCTGCACCCACCAGCCTGGAATCCCCAGCGCGTTGAACGAGTAGAGGTCGTCGAGCTCGAGCCCGGCGTCGAGGACGAGCTCGCGCACCACCGGCTTCGTGTAGCGCCTGAAGTGTTCGTAGGCCTCGTCGAGCGGCCCGTAGAGGCGCGGGTTCGCCGGCACGAGCAGCCCGAGCCGTCCCCCCGGCTTCAACGCCGCCGCCATCGCCCGCAGCGCTCCGGTGTCGTCCTCGATGTGCTCGAGCACGTTCTGGCAGAGGATGAAGTCGATCCTCCCGGTCTCGGCGGCGAGGCTGGGGGCGTCCGGGAGCGCCTCGCCCAGCACCGTCACCCTCTCGTTTCCGGCGAACGTCTCCGCGAGCGCCTTTACGCAAGGGCCGTGGGGCTCCATCAGCAGGACGTGGCTGACGGGTCGCGTCAGCAGCAGCTCGCTGAACGTCCCGATCCCGGCGCCGACCTCGAGCACGCGCCCGCGCACGTCCTCCTCGAACTGCTCGAACATCCAATTGGTCAGCCCGCGCGCCTCCTTGAGGTGCTCGAGATCCCAGAGAACGTCGTCGGTCGTCGTCTCGGTGACCATCGCCATCAGCCCAGCGCCTTTCCGTACTGCTTTTCGTAGTACTCGCGGTACTCGCCGGAGCGGATCGGCCCCCACCACTCCTCGTTGTCGCGGTACCACTGGACGGTTCGCTCCAGGCCCTCGGCGAAGTGGACCTGCGCCTCCCAGCCCAGCTCCTCCTGGAGCTTCGCCGAGGAGAGCGAGTAGCGACGGTCGTGGCCGGGGCGGTCCTTGACGTACTCGATCAGCGACTCGTCGCCGCCGGTCAGCTCGATCACCCGCTTGACGACCTCGATGTTCTCGCACTCGTCGGGACCGCCGACGTTGTAGGCCTCGCCGGCGTTCCCCTTGGTCAGCACGGTGTGGATGCCACGGCAGAAGTCCTCGACGTAGAGCCAGTTGCGAACCTGCCGCCCGTCGCCGTAGACCGGCAGCGAGTCGCCGTGGAGCGCGTTCAGCACCATCAGCGGAATCAGCTTCTCGGGGTACTGGCGCGGGCCGTAGTTGTTGGAGCCGCGGACGATCGAGGCGTCGATCCCGTAGGTGTGCCAGTGGGCGCAGACGAGCAGGTCGCCGGCCGCCTTCGTCGCCGAGTACGGCGAGGAGGGGTCGAGCGGCGAGGTCTCGGTGAAGGAGCCGGACTCGATCGAGCCGTAGACCTCGTCGGTGGAGACCTGCAGGTAGCGCTCGACCCCGAGCTCGCGGGCGGCGTCCAGCAGGGTGCCGGTGCCGACCACGTGGGTGCGGGCGAACGCTTCCTGGTCGTCGATCGAGCGGTCGACGTGGGACTCGGCGGCGAAGTTGACGACGGCGTCGACTCCCTGCATCGCTTCGCGCACCGCCGCCGGGTCCTCGATCGCGCCCTCGATCAGGTTCGTCCCCTCGGGCAGGTTCTCGCGCCGCCCCGCGTAGGTGAGCTTGTCGAGGACGACGACGTCGTGCTCGTCGCCGACCAGCCGCACATAGGTGGAGCCGATGAACCCTGCCGCTCCGGTGACCAACAGCCTCATTCCGTACCTGCCTCCGCTTGTCGTTGGGCGAGATAGCCTGCCAGGCCGTCCTGCCAGCTGGGGAGCCGGATCGCGTGCTCGCGCTGGCTGACCAGCGCCGAGAAGGGCGGCCGCGGCGCCGCGGCGCCGAACTCGTCGCTGGTGATCGAGAGCACCCGGCACTCGACCTCGGCCTGCTCGAAGATCTCGCGGGCGAACTCATACCAGGAGCACTGGCCGCCGGCTGCCATGTGGTGGATGCCGTACTCGATCCCCTCGATCAGGCGGACGACGCCGTAGGCGAGGTGCCAGGTGTAGGTGGGCGAGCCGACCTGGTCGCGCACCACGGTGACCTCGCTCTGCGCCT
>JBKPOX010000029.1:0-5070 GCA_046733335.1 Actinomycetota bacterium
CGGCAAACGCGATTGTACCGAATGTCTCGTGGGCTCGGAGATGTGTATAAGAGACAGGCGCCCAGCCGCTGGCGCGCGGCGAGCCCGATCGAGCCTCCGATCAGCCCCACCCCGAGGACGGCGATCCTCATCGGCGGGCGCGCGGCCCCGTCAACCGCGCCGCGCCTCCACAGCGGAGGCGAACCGTTCCAGCGCCGTGACGGTGTCCTCCCAGTCGATGCAGGCGTCGGTGATCGACTGCCCGTAGACGAGGTCCTCGCCGGCGACGAGGTTCTGCCGCCCCTCGACCAGGAACGACTCCAGCATCACGCCGACGATCGCCTTGTTGCCGTCGGCGACCTGGTCGGCGATGTCGCCGGCGGCGAAGAACTGCCGCTCGGGGTCCTTGCCGCTGTTGTCGTGGGAGGCGTCGATCACGAGCCGCTCCGGCTGCCCGGCGACGCCGAGCGTGACGAGGGCGTCCTCGACCTCCGGCGGGTGGTAGTTCGGCTGCCCGTGGCCGCCGCGGAGGATCACGTGGCAGTCGGGGTTGCCGGTCGTGTGGAGGATCGCCGGCATGCCGGCGTCGTCGATCCCGGCGAAGGCGTGCGAGACCGCCGCTGCCCGCACCGCGTCCACCGCGACCTGGATGTTGCCGTCGGTCCGGTTCTTGAAGCCGATCGGCATCGAGAGGCCGGAGGCGAGCTGGCGGTGCGTCTGGCTCTCGGAGGTGCGGGCGCCGATCGCCCCCCAGGCGACGCAATCGGCGATGTACTGGGGCGTGATCGGGTCGAGGAACTCGCAGCCGATCGGCAGCCCGGCGTCGAGCACCTCCAGCAGCAGCTTGCGGGAGATCCGCAGCCCGGCGTTGACGTCGCCGCTTTCGTCCAAATGCGGGTCGTTGATCAGTCCCTTCCAGCCGGTCGTCGTCCGCGGCTTCTCGAAGTAGACGCGCATCACCACCAGCAGCTCCTCGCGCAGCCCCTGCGCCGTCGCGCTCAGCCTCGTCGCGTACTCCATCGCCGCCTTCGGGTCGTGGACGCTGCACGGTCCGACCACGACCATCAGCCGCGGGTCTTTGCCCCGCAGCACCTCGCGCACTTCCTCGCGGCCCTCGATGACCCTCTTCGCCCGCTCGGGGCCGAGCGGCAACTCCGCCAGCAGCCGTTCCGGCGGCGCCAGCTCGACCACTTTCGCGATCCGCTGGTCGCGGACGCCGTCTCGTTTCGCCCCCTCCATCCCGATGAACATTTTGCCTTCGCCTTTCTCCAAACCCCTGAAATCGTACTTTCTGGTCGCTCGCTGCCGGGTTGGTTCGGCAGTCGAGCCGTCGACCGGCTGGGACGGCGCCCGGCGGAAGATCTGAGTCTTCGACGGCACGCGCCGCCAGGCCGAGCGCCTAGCTAAATCGCCAATAGGTGAGGCAGGCTGGGGCGACGGCAGCGCCATGGGCGCGGGTGCCGGTCGCGGGTGTGCCTTTGTCGAGCCTCACGATGGAGGAGGTTGTATCACGGGCTCGGCTTTAGTCAAGTAATTCCGACAGGCCACGCAGGAATCGCTCGTTCTCGGCCGGGGCGCCGTAGCTGACGCGGATGTGGCCGGGGCCGCCCAGGGCCTTCCCGGGCCGGACGGCGATCTCGCGCTCGGCGAGGCCGGCGATCACCGCGGCTTCATCCGCCTCACCGAGATCGATCCAGGAGAAGTTGGCGTGGGAGTCGGTGGTCTTCAGGCCGAGCTCGCACAGCCCCTCCTCGACGGTGAGGCGGGCGGCGACGGTGCTCTCGACCCGGCGCAGGACGTCGTCCTGGTGGCGCACCGCCTCGGCGCCGGCGGCCTGGGCGAGGGCGTTGACGCTGAAGGGCTGGCGGACGGCGTCGACCGCGGCGCGGAAGCCGGCGGAGCCGATCGCGTAGCCGACGCGCAGGCCGGCGAGGCCGTAGCACTTGCTGAAGGTTCGCAGGACGACCAGGTTCGGGAAGTCCTTCAGCAGGTCGAGGGAGGCGTCGGGGTCGTCGTGGGCCTGGAACTCCACGTAGGCCTCGTCGAGGACGATCGTGACATGGCTGGGGATCCGCTCGCAGAAGGCGGCGATCTCGGCCGCCGGGACGTGGGTCGCGGTCGGGTTGTTGGGGTTGCAGACGATCAGCAGCTGGGTCGCCGCCGTGACCTCGGCCGCCATCGCGTCGAGGTCGTGGACGTCCCCCTCGCCGAGGGGGACGCGGACCTCCCGCGCCCCGGTCAGCGCCGGCAGGTAGGGGTACATCGAGAAGGCGGGCCAGGCGTAGACGATCTCGGCGCCCGGCTCGCAGAGCGCCTCGGCGGCAGCGAGCAGGATCTCGCAGGAGCCGTTGCCGACGGCGACGCAGCCGGGCTCGGTCTCGCAGCGCTCGGCGAGGCGGCGGCGCAGGAGCGTCGCGTCGGGGTCGGGGTAGCGGTTCATCGACGCGGCCGCCCTCCGGATCGCCTCGACCACCTCCGGGTGGGGCGGGAAGGGCGACTCGTTGGAGGCGAGCTGGGCGATGTTGCCGGAGGCGACCGCCTCCGGCGCCTGCCCGGTCGGAACCCCGGCCTGGTAGCCCGGCATGCGGGCGAGCTTGTCGGCGAAGGTGATCGTCATTCGGTCAGCGATTGTGACGGACGGCGAGGAAACGGACGAGGCGGGCACGGCTCGCCACGACGAGCGCCGACCTGGCGGCGGCGCCTACTGGGCCGCGTGGAGGTCGGCGCGCAGCTTCCGCGCCTCGCCGGCGTAGACGTGGACCGGCTCGTGGCCGGCCGGCGCGTAGAAGTGGAGCATCACCCGGATCACCCGCGGCATCGAGCCCGGAACCGGGATCTCGCGGCAGCAGAGCAGCGGCACCGCCTCGAGCCCGAGCTTGCGGGCGGCGACGGCGGGGAACTCCGCGTCGAGGTCGTCGGTGGTCGTGAACAGGCAGCTGACCATGGCCGCCGGCTCCAGCCCGTTGCGCTCGATCAGCTCGCGCATCAGCCCCTCGGTGGCGGCGAGGATCGCCTCCGCCTCGTTCGCCTCCGCCTGTGTGGCGCCCCGCACGGCGAAGAGCCGCTGCTGGGGCCCCTCGTGGCGGCCGACCCGCAGGTCGCCGTTGCTCCCGTCGGCGGTCACTCCCGAATCTTCTCAGAGACGGGGAGCGAGTCCGGGGAGCGGTGCGCCTTATCCCCCTATGACGGGGAAAAGGCGCACCGCACGCCTGGAGCGAAGCTTGTGGGATTTAGCCGCGGCCCAGCACGGGGTGGTCTCGCGAGACCAGATGCGCGGTTTGGGCATGGGAGAGCGGGCAATCGACCACGCGGTGGCCGCTGGTCGGCTGCATCGGGTCTTCCGAGGTGTCTACGCCGTGGGATTTCCGCAGCGGAACGAGCGGGGCTGGCTGATGGCGGCGGCCCTCGCCTGTGGTCCCAGAGCGGTTGTCTCGCACCGCAGCGCCGCCGCCCTTCTCGGCTTCCTCGACGAGGGACCGGTCGTGATCGACGTGATCGCGCCACGATCCCGAGGGCGCAAGATCGACGGCATCCGCTTCCACCGCGTCCGACCGCCCCGGCTGGACGAGACCGGGACGGTGGCCGGCATCCCGTGCACGAGCCCGGCGCGGACGCTGGTCGATCTCGCCGGCACCGTCGGCGACTGGACGCTGCGCAGCGCCTTCGACCGGGCGGCGCACAGGAACCTCCTCGACATTCCGGCGATCGAGGCGTCGGTCGATCCGCGGCGCCGGGGGATGAAGAGCCTGCTGGCCCTCGTCGCGAAGTGGCGGGACGCTGCGCCGCTGACGAAGACGCGAGGCCAGCTGAAGAGCCCGCTGGAGGCGAAGATCCTGCCGCTGCTCACCCGCCGTGACATTCCACCACCGCTGATCAACGCGCCCGTCCAGATCGCCAAGGGCCGGATCGAGGTCGACTTCCTCTGGCCCGGCCACCGCTTCGCCCTCGAGGCGGACAGCCGCGACTTCCACGGCGCCGCGGTGGCGTTCGAGCGCGACCGCTGGCGCGACCGCGAACTGATGCGCGCCGGCTACTCGGTCCTGCGGGTCACCAGTAAGGAAGCGGAACACGAAGGCGAGGCCGTGGCCGACACCGTCGCCTCGCGGCTCACGGCCTCTTCGACTGCTCTTGCACGCGACTGACGGTCTCCCTGCATGCGCCCACACACGGCTCACGGCCTCTTTGACTGCACTGGCACACCCGATGGTTCCTAGCCACAGCTGGCGGCCAAATCCCCCTCCTACAAGCTTGTGGGGAGGGGGATTTGGCCGCCCCGGGCGGCTGGAACTGCCCTACTCGGCCGCCCTGCGCAACTCCGCGATCTCGTCCGCCGAAAGCCGCCGCGCGGCGCCCTCGCCGAGGTCGCCGAGTGCGAGGGGGCCGAATCCAACCCGCCGCAGCGCCACCACCTCGTTTCCCACCGCTTCCACCATCCGCCGCACTTGGCGGTTGCGGCCTTCGCGGAGGACGATCTCGACCTCGCGCTCGCCTAGGCGCCTGGCCTGGGTCGGCGCGGTCGGCCCGTCCTCCAGCTCGACGCCGCGACGCAGCAGCTCGAGATCGCGCTCGGCGATCGTCGCCCGCAGCCGGGCCACGTAGGTCTTCGGCACTTCGTACCGGGGGTGGGTCAGCCGGTTGGCGAGCTCGCCGTCGTTGGTCAGCAGCAGCAGGCCCGAGGAGTCGGCGTCGAGGCGGCCCACCGGGTAGAGCCGCGCCGCGGTCTCGACGAGGGCGACCACCGGGGTCCGGCTCCCCGGCTCCCTGGACGTCGAGACCACCCCGACCGGCTTGTTGACCGCCCACACCTCGCGCGCCTCGGCGGCGACGGGGGCGCCGTTCACCCGCACGTCGTCCTCCTCGCCGACGTCCAGCGCCGGATCGGTGACGACCTCGCCGCCCACCGTCACCAGCCCCTTGGCAACGATCTCCTCGGCCCGCCTCCTACTGGCTACTCCCCCATGGGCGAGGAACTTGGCGAGCCTCACGGTCGAGGAGCCGGGGGTGGGGGGCGCCGGGCCCGCCCCCCGGTTGTGCGCCCCGCCCCCCCCCCCGCGGCCCCCCCCCAACCCACCCCCCCCGTGTCCCCCCCCG
>JBKPOX010000030.1:0-14708 GCA_046733335.1 Actinomycetota bacterium
GGACGGCCCAGAGGCGGCGGGCCGGGAGGTCGGTGCGGACCGTCAGCCAGCCGATCGGCAGCGCGATCGCGACCGAGGCGACGACCACGGCGGCGGTCAGGGCGGCGGTCCGCAGCAGCGTTTCCAGCGCCCGCGAGGAGAAGGCGACCTCCAGCGCCGCCGAGAGGTCGCCGGCGACCACGACGGCGAGGTAGGCGGCGGGAAGGACGGCCGCGGCGCCGATCAGGGCGCCGGCGCCGAGCAGCCAGACCGGCGCCCGCCGCGCCGCCGGCATCAGCGCTCCCCGCGCGGCGCGTCCATTTAGAGCGCCCCGCTCTCTTTCATCAGGTCGATCGTCCCCTGCAGCTCCTTGAGGTCGACCAGGCTCGAGTCGGAGACGGGGATCTTCGCGATCGGCACGCTCAGCGAGGAGCTTGGCTCGACTCCACGAGCGAGCGGATACTCCTTGGAGCTCGAGGTGAAGAAGAACTGGGAGGAATCCGAGAGCAGCGAGCGGACGAAATCGAAGGCTTCCGGCTTGCGGTCGCTCGATTCGAGCACGCCGACGCTGGTCAGCAGCATCAGCGAACCGAGGCCGCCCGGGGGGAAGTAGACGGCGACCGGGTAGCCCGGCCCCTCGGCGGCGATCGCCTGGGCGACGTAGTAGTGGTTGATCAGGCCGACGTCGATCTCCCCGCGGGCGATCGCGTCGCGGATCGTGACGTTGTCGGGGAAGGAGACGGCGCCGTTGTCGACCATCGCCTCCAGCCACTCCCTCGTGCGCTCGTCGCCGTAGCGGGCGCGCAGGGCGGTCACGTACTCCTGCATGCTCGAGGAGGCGGGACTCCAACCGACGCGGTCCCGCCAGCGCGGCGCGGTGAGGCCGAAGGGCGAGCGCGGCAACTCGGCCTCTACAACCGCGTCGCGGTTGTAGGCGATCACGCGGGCGCGGCCGGTGACTCCGACCCAGCGCCCCTGCGGATCTCGGAAGCGGGGCGGAACCCGGTCGAGGATGTCCGCCGGCAGCTTCGCCAGCAGGCCCGCTTCGGCGACGGCGGCGATCGCGCCCGGCTCCTGGGCGAAGAAGACGTCGGCGGGGGAGGCGTCGCCCTCCTCGACCAGGGTCGCCGCTAGGTCGGCCGTTTCGGCGAAGCGGACCTGGACGTCGCGGTCGGCCTCCGCCTCATAGCTGTCGACTGCGGGCCCGATCGCCGCCGGGATGCGCCCGGAGTAGAGCGTGATCCCCTCGGTGGCCGGCTCGTCGGAGCCGCCGCCGTCTTCGGTGCTGAAGCCGCAGCCGCCGAGGGCGAGGGCGAGGGCGAGCAGGGCGGCGAGCAGCCGCGCGGGTTGGGGGAGGGGGTGGCTCATGGGGAGGAGATCTTAGGTTGCCCTAATCTTATGGTTTCCCCTGCCGATGGAGCACGAAGAGCCCCTTCAAGAGCCAGGGCTGCGCCTGCGCGGCCTCCGCAAGTCCTTCGGCGACGTCGTCGCCGTCGCCGGCCTCGACCTCGACGTCGCGGAGGGGTCGATCTGCGCCCTGCTCGGCCCCAGCGGCTGCGGCAAGACGACGACGCTGCGCCTGATCGCCGGCCTCGAGCTGCCGGACGCGGGGACCGTGGAGATCGGCGGCGAGGAGGTGGCGGCGCCGCACCGCTCGCTCCCGCCCGAGCGCCGCCGCATCGGCATGGTCTTCCAGGACTACGCGCTCTTCCCCCACATGGACGTCGCCGCCAACGTCGGCTACGCGCTCGGCCGCCGCCCCGACCGCGCCCGGATCGAGTCGGCCCTGGAGGCGGTCGGCCTCGGCGGTCTCGGCAGGCGCAACCCGCACGAGCTCTCCGGCGGCCAACAGCAGCGGGTGGCGCTGGCGCGAGCCCTCGTCGCCGAGCCGCGGGCGCTGCTCCTCGACGAGCCCTTCTCCAACCTCGACGCCGGCCTGCGGGGGCGGGTCCGCGAAGAGGTGCGCGAGATCCTCGCCGAGCAGAAGCTGACCTCGGTCTTCGTCACCCACGACCAGGAGGAGGCGCTGAGCGTCGCCGACGTCGTCGCCGTCGTCAACGAGGGGCGGGTCGAGCAGGCCGGCACCCCGGAGGACGTCTACTCCCGCCCCGCCAGCCGCTGGGTCGCCGGCTTCCTCGGGGACATCGAGGTGCTGCCGGGAAAGGCGGTGAACGGCACCGTCGAGTGCGAGCTCGGCAACCTGCCCAACCGCGACGGGTTGACGGGGGCGGTCGACGTCCTGGTGCGGCCGGAGTCGCTGGCGATCGGGACGATCGAGCCTCCGGATCGACGCAGCCAGAAAGCAACCGTGCTCTCACGCAGCTTCTTCGGCCACGACCAGCTGGTCGAGCTGCAGCTTCCCTCCGGCAGCGTCGTCAGGGTGCGCCGGCTGGGATTCCCGGCGTGGCACCCTGGGGATCACGTGCGTGTCTGGATCGAGGGTCCGGCCGACGTGCTGGCGCGGGACGGTTGAGCCTTGGGGGAACAGCTAGAGGAGATCCTGCAGAGCAGCGTCTAGGTCGGGGTAGCTGAACTCGTAGCCGAGCTCCTGGGTCCGTTTTGGGAGCACTCGCTGGCCGCCGCGGAGGACCCGGCCGAACTCGCGGCCGAATTTGAGGTCCAGGACCAGGCCCGGGACCGGCATCACGGCGGGTCGGTTGACAGCTCGCCCGAGCGCCTTCGAGAACTCCCTGTTGGTGACGGGGTTCGGGGAGGTCGCGTTGACGACGCCGCTGACGCTCTCGGTGTCCAGCGCCCAGAGGAGGATTCCGATCTCGTCCTCGAGGTGGATCCAGGAGAAGTACTGGCCGCCGCCGGCGAGCGGGCCGCCGGCTCCGAGCTTGAAGGGCGTCAGCATTTCCTTCAGCAGCCCGCCGTCGGCCGCCAGCACCAGGCCGGTGCGGACGACGACCAGCCGCACGCCGCTGCCCTCGAGCTCGCGCGCGGCGCCCTCCCACGCCACCGGCACCCGCGACTCGAAGCCCTCGCCGGGACCGTCCTCCTCGGTGACTTCCTCCTCGCCGCGGTCGCCGTAGTAGCCGATCGCCGACTGGCTGACGAGCACCTTCGGCTTCTCCTCCAGCGCCTCGATCGTCTGCACGAGGTTGTGGGTCGCCTGGCGGCGGCTCTCCATGATCCGCTGCTTCACCTCCTCGCTCCAGTGCTGGTCGATCCGCTCGCCGACCAGGTTGACGACTCCCTCGACGCCCTCGAAGGCGGCGGGGTCCGGCCGTTCCAAGGTCGGCTCCCACTTGTGCCAGATCACGCGGGGGTTGGTGCTGCGGGCGCGCCCGGGGTCGCGGCTGAGGCCGACGACTTCGTCGCCGCGGGCGAACAGCGCGTCACACAGCGCCGTGCCGATCAGGCCGCTGGCGCCGGTGACGAGGACCCTCATCGGGGCGCTACCCCTCCACCGCCGCGAAGGTCCCGGTCTCCTCGTTGAGGCGGGCGATGCCGTCGCGCCTCGCCTCCTCGACCACCGCCTCGGCCACCTTAGGTGCCACGTCGCGGTTGAAGACGCTGGGGATGATGTAGTCCTCGGCCAGGTCTACCTCCGACACCGCCATCGCGATCCCCTTCGCGGCGGCCAGCTTCATCTCCTCGGTGATGCTGGGCGCGCCGGCGTCGAGGGCGCCGCGGAAGATGCCGGGGAAGGCGAGCACGTTGTTGATCTGGTTCGGGTAGTCGGAGCGACCGGTGGCCATGATCCGCACGTGGGGAGCGGCGTCCTCGGGCATCACCTCGGGGGTCGGGTTGGCCATCGCGAAGACGATCGCGTCGTCGTTCATCTTCGCCAGCGAGTCGGCCTGGATGATCCCCGGGCCGGAGAGGCCGATGAAGAGGTCCATGCCCTCGATCGCGTCGTCCGGCGTGCCGCCGACCTGGTCGGGGTTGAAGGTCTCGGCGAACCAGCGCTTGGTCTCGTTCATCTCGCCCGCCTGGTAGTCCTCGCGGGCGGTCGAAAGCGCGCCTCTGCGGTCGCAGCCGACGATGTGGCTGACCCCGGCCTCCTGCATCATCTTCGTCACCGCCACCCCGGCGGCGCCGAGGCCGACGACCAGCACCCGCACGTCCTCGATCGGCTTGCCGACGATCTTCAGGGCGTTGAACAGCGCCGCCATCGTCACCACCGCGGTCCCGTGCTGGTCGTCGTGGAAGACGGGGATGTCGAGGCTCTCCTTCAGCCTCTCCTCGATCTCGAAGCAGCGCGGGGCGGAGATGTCCTCGAGGTTGATGCCGCCGAAGGTCGGCGCCATCAGCTCGACCGCGCGGACGATCTCGTCGGCGTCCTGGGTGTCGAGGCAGATCGGGAACGCGTCGACCGCCGCGAACTCCTTGAACAGCATGCACTTGCCCTCCATCACCGGCATCGCCGCCTCGGGGCCGATGTTGCCGAGGCCGAGGACGGCGCTGCCGTCGGAGACCACCGCCACGGTGTTCTTCTTGATCGTGTACTCGAAGGCTTTGCTGCGGTCGGCGTGGATGTCCATGCAGACGCGGGCGACGCCGGGGGTGTAGGCCATCGAGAGGTCGTCGCGCGTCTTCAGCGGGTACTTGTTGCGCTGCTCGATCTTGCCGCCCCGGTGCATCTGCATCGTGCGGTCGACGTAGTCGAGGACGCGGGCGCCGCGCGTGGAGCCGATCGCCCGCAGGATCCGCTCCCAGTGGTCGCGGTCGGCGGCGTCGATCGTGAACTCGCGCACACGCTTGCCCTCCGGCCCCGCCCCCGGCACCAGGTCGACCCCCTGCAGCTGCCCGCCCGCCTCGGCGATCGCCGCGGTCAACCGCCCGAGCGGCTCCTGCCGCGCGTCGAGCTCGACCCGGATCGTGACGCTGTACTGGGCGCTGACTGCCATCGCGGCTATCGAATCAGATTCGCTGCGTCGGCCAGCGCCTTCCCCCCGTAGGATCGCCGAGTGGTGGGGATCAGGTGGGCAAAATGTGCGGTTGCGCTGCTGACGCTGATGGTTGCGCTCGCAGGGGGAGCACCCATAGCCGGTGCCGCCGGCGAACGGGACACCGGCGGTTTCGGTGCGTTCAATCTGAAGGCGAGCCATGGTTACCGGCTGTTCGTCTTCGCGAGCTCGGAAGCTGAGTACCGCCACGGTCATGTCGTCATCTGGGTGACGCGGAAGTCCGATTCGGTCTTCTACGTGGCTCCCGCCGAGGTCACGGAGGCGACGATCGACGCCGACCTCGGGGAGCTGGGGAGGATCGCTCTGGAGTTCGAGCCCAGCGGAAACCTGGAAAGGACGGCTCCGGTCTGCCACCCCAATTCGACTGGGACCTTCGACGGAGGGCACTACATCGGTTCATTCGAGTTTCACGGCGAGGAGGGGTTCACCGACGTCAGCGTCGGTCGTGCCCGCTTCGACCTCCACCCGTTGATCGATTTCGTCTGTGGCGGCGCGGGGTCCGGTGAAGCCTTCGGGCGCGGCATCCGCGGCGCTCGGCTGACCGCGCGAGGTCTATGGGGGAAGGCAAAGGTCGCTCTGAAGGCGCTACAGAACCGTCCCGGGGCGCGGGTGAACGTTGAGGCTTCGCTATGGGAAAAGAGGGGTCGCATCGGCATCCAACGTTCAATCGAACGAACCTATGGGGCACGTGCGTTTCGGTTCGACCCGCAGCTGCGCACGGCAGCGCTGCGCCCGCCCACTCCCTTCGCCGGGGCGGCGGTCTTCCGCCGCGACGCCGCTCGAGACAGTCGCTGGCGGGGGACCCTCGGCGTCGACTTCCCTGGTCGGTCTGACGTCCCCCTCACCGGCCCCAGCATCCACGCCTTCCTCATCCACGCGAGCCGAGTTCGCGAAGGGGCTTTTCATCCGGACCCTCGCGACCGCCCTAACCTCCCCCCATCGCCTTCGACGAAGCTCTTGCCGATCGCATCCGCGACGTCCTCGCTCCTCGGCCCGAACTGAGCGAGCGGAAGATGTTCGGCGGCATCGCCTTCATGCTCGCCGGCAACATGGCGGTGGGCATCATCGGCGAGGACCTGATGGTGCGGCTGGATCCCGCGGACGCCGAAGCGGCGCTGCGGGAGCCCCACACGCGTCCGATGGACTTCACGGGCAAGCCGATGAAGAACATGGTCTACGTCGACCCCGAGGGGACGGCGAACGACGAGGAACTCGCGAGATGGGTCGAGGCGGGGGCGGACTACGCGATGTCGCTGCCGCGGAAGTCGTAGTCGAGGCGCACCGAGCCAAAACAGCAGCACGTAAGGGGGCGAGGCAGGAGAGCCTGTCGGCTTAGTGGACACATGGGCCACAAAAGCGACACGGTCGATGCGCGCATAGCTGCCGTCGCCGCGCGGCAGCACGGAGTTGTGACGCTCTCGCAACTGAGCGACCTGGGCCTAAGCCGCGAGGGCACCTACAAGCGAGCGAGGCGCGGGCGCTTGCACCGCCTCCACCAAGGCGTCTACGCGGTCGGCCATCGCGCTCCCACTCACCACTCGCGCTGGATGGCCGCCGTCCTCGCCTGCGGCGAGGGCGCGGTCCTCAGCCACCACTCCGCCGCGGCCCTCTGCAGGCTCCTGCGCCCCCTCAACGGCCCGATCCACGTCTCCGTCCCGACCACAGCGGGCCGCACCAAGCGCCGCGGCATCCACCTCCACCGCTGCCCCTCCCTCTCGACGCCCCAAGAGCCTTCCCCCTCGCCCTCCTCCTTGCCTATTAGAGGAGGGCGAGGGGGAAGGCTCCTCACCACCCGCCGCCACGACATCCCCGTCACCACGATCCAACGCACGATCGAGGACCTCGAGGGCACCGTCGCCCCCTACCTCCTGCGCCGCGCCAAGCGCCAAGGGGAGCTGATGAGCGTGCGCATCGCAGGAGCGGAGGGAAAGCGCTTGCGCTCCGACCTCGAGGAAGGGTTCTTCGCGCTCTTCCTCCGTCACGGATTCCCCCACCCCGAGACCAACGTCAAGCTCGGCCGCCACGAGGTCGACTTCCTCTGGCGCGCCCAGCGCCTCGTGGTCGAAGCCGACTCCTTCGCCTACCACCGCGGCTCGGTCGCCTTCCACGCCGACCACGCGCGGGACCTCGACCTGCGCGAGCGGGGCTTCACGGCCCTGCGCTTCGACGAAAGGCAGCTGGAGGAGGAACCGGAGCGGATCGCCGCGGTCGTGGCCGCGGCGCTGCGTCGCTAGCCGTCGGCCTCGCCGTACGCCGGCTTGACGACCGGGTGCTCGCCGGTCGGCGCCGGGTCGCCCTCGGCGGGCTCGACGTGGAGGCGCGGCAGGATGCGATCGAGCCAGTTCGGGAACCACCAGGCGCGGGCGCCGAGCAGCTGCATGATCGCCGGCACCAGGACCGAGCGGATGATCACCGCGTCGATGAAGACCGCCGAGGCGAGCCCGAGGCCGAAGAGTTTGATGATCCGGTCTTCGCCGATCATGAAAGAGGCGAAGACCGTGACCATGATCGCCGCCGCCGCGGTGATGACGCGGCCGGTCAGGGCGAGGCCCCGATGGACCGCCTCGCTCGCGTCATTGCTGTGTTCCCACTCCTCGTGGATCCGTGACATCAGGAACACCTCGTAGTCCATCGAGAGGCCGAAGACGATCGAGAAGAGGAAGATCGGGAAGAACGAGATGATCGGCCCGGTGGCGTCGACGCCGATCAGGCTCGCGCCCCAGCCCCACTGGAAGACGGCGACGATCAGGCCGAACGCGGCGCCGATCGAGAGCAGGTTCATCAGGATCGCCTTCAGCGGCACCCACACCGACCGGAAGACGATCGTCAGCAGCAGTGCCGAGAGCAGGACGACGACGCCGATGAAGAGGGGCAGCTTGTCGGCGATCGCGTTGCCGAAGTCCTCGAAGATCGCGTTGATCCCGCCGACGTGGACCTGCGCGCCGGTGGCGCTCTCGACCGGGGGGATCGCGTCGTCGCGGATGCGGTCGAGCAGCTCCGTCGTCTCCACGTCCTGCGGCGAGGTCGTCGGGTAGAGCTGGAAGACGCCCACCGTCTCGCCCGGGTTGAGCGTGACGTCGGTGACCGCCTCGACGCCGTTTTCGCCTTTCAGCTCGGTGCGCAGCTCCCGCAGCGCCGTGTCATCGCCCTTCTCGGGCAGCGCCGCGACGATCTGGAACGGCCCGTTGAAACCTGGCCCGAACCCTTCGGCGAGCAGGTCGTAGGCTTCCCGCGTCGTCGTCCCTGCCGGGTCGGTGCCGGCGTCGTTGGTGCCGAGACGCAGCGAGAGCGTCGGGATGCAAAGGGCGATCAGGAGCGCGCCGGAGAGCAGCGCCGCCAGCCACGGCCTGCGCTGGATGCGGGCGCTCCAACGGAACCACCAGCTGTGTTCGTCGATGCTGCGGCCGCCGCTGCCGAGGAAGGGGATGCGCAGCCGGTTCACCCAGCCGCCTGCGATCGCCAGCAGCGCCGGCAGCAGGGTCAGCGCCGCGATCATCGTGAACAGGACCGCGATCGCCGCCGCGGTCGCCACCCCGTAGAGGAAGGGGAGGCCGAGCAGCAGCATCCCCATCAGCGAGATGATCACGGTGATCCCCGCGAAGAGCACCGCCCGGCCGGCCGTGTCGACCGCGGCGATCGCCGCCTCCCGCTTCTCCAGCCCCTCGTCGAGCCCGTTGCGGAAGCGGGTGAGGATGAAGAGGGCGTAGTCGACGCCGACCCCGAGCCCGATCATGAACGCCAACTGCGGCGCGAACTCAGCCGTGTTGAAGACGTGGGTGAAGAGGGTGACGACGCTGAGCCCGACGCCGAGCGCGAACAGCGCGGTCAGGATCGGCAGCCCCATCGCCACGACCGAGCCGAAGCTGATCAGCAGCACCACGACGGCGGCGAGCACGCCGATCATCTCCGAGCCGCCTTCTTCTTCTTCTTCGCCGCGGACTTCCTCGACCGGGGAGCCGCCGACCTCGACCTGCAGACCGTCCCCGCCCGCGGCCTGGGCGGTATCCATGATCTTCTTGACTTCGCCGTCACCCAGTTTGTCGGTGGTGACGTTGAACTGCGCCGTGGCATAGGCGATCTCGCCGTCCTCGCTGACGGCCCCGGCCCCGCCCCGTTCGTAGGGGCTGGCCACTTCGCTGACGTGGGGCAGCGCCGCGACCTTCGCGAAGACCCCCTCCATCGCCCGCTTCACCGCCGGCGTCTCGACCCCGCCCTCCGACTTGTAGACGATCTGCACGCTGTCGCCCGCCTGGGCGGGGAAGCGGTTTTCGAGCAGGTCGAGGGCGTCCTTGGAGTCGGAGCTAGGCAGGCTGAATTCTTCGCTGAAGTCCGATCCGACCGAACCGGCAAGGATGCCGATCCCGATCAGGCCGACGATCCAGCCGATGATCACGGTCTTGCGGTGACCGGTGGTCCAAGTCGCGAAACGTCTCATTGGAGCGGGCACCGTACCAATGGCTCCGGCGCGATGCCCGGCGTCCGCTGGGGGCGGCTAGATTGCTCGGCAGATGCCCGATCCCTCGATCGCCCGCTTCCGGCGGGTTATCACCTCTGCCTACGCCTCGCTGGAGGCGCGCCGCCAGGAGGTCAACGACCTCAACGTCTTCCCCGTCGCCGACGGCGACACCGGCGACAACATGGCGATGACGCTGCGCGCGGTGATGGAGGAGCTCGACCGCCTCGACGGTCACTCGGTCGACGAGGTCGGCCGCACCGAGCTGGTTCAGGCGCTGGCGCGGGCGGCGCTGATGGGCGCGCGCGGCAACTCCGGCGTGATCCTCAGCCAGATCGTCCGCGGGGCCGCCGAGGAGCTGGCCAGCCGCCCGGGCGAGCTGGTCGACCCGACCCTGGTCGCCGCCGCCTTCGCCAAGGCCGCCGACGCCGCTTACGACTCGGTGCGGGAGCCGGCCGAGGGGACGATGCTGACCGTCTTCCGCGAGATGGCCCACTCGCTCTCCCGCCAGCTCGCCCACCTCGAGCGCGACAAGCAGCGGCTCGACCGCGATGTCAGCGAGGAGGAGCAGGACGCGGTGCTCGCCGAGGTTCTGGAGCGGGCGATCGAGGACGGCGAGCGCGCCGTCGCCCGCACCCCCGAGCAGCTGGAGGTGCTGCGCGAGTCGGGCGTCGTCGACGCCGGCGGCCACGGCCTCGTCCTCATCCTCGCCGGCGTCGTCGCCGGCCTGCGGGAGGACGGCGCGGCGCCGCCCGAGGTGCCCCGTCACGAGCCGCCGCGCCGCAGCCTGCCCCACCACGAGGACAGTCGCTACCGCTACTGCACCAACTTCATCGTCTCCGGCAAGGGCCTGCAGAGCCGCCGCCTCCTGCCGCGGCTGGAGAGGCTCGGGGACTCGGTCCTGGTCGTCGGGGACGAGGCGACGCTCAAGGTCCACGTCCACACCGACGAGCCGGAGGCCGCGGTCGCGGTCTTCGACGGGGTCGGCGAGGTCACCAACCTCGACGTCGCCGACATGCGCGAGCAGATGGCCGAGCGCGACGCCCGCCTCCGCCTCGGCGGGCGCACCGGCGTCGTCGCAGTCGCCGCCGGCGACGGCCTGCAGCGGCTCTTCGGCGAGCTCGGGGCGCACGTCGTCCCCGGCGGCGAGACGCTCAACCCCTCGACCTACGAGCTGCTCGCCGGGATCCACAGCGTCCCCAGCGACGAGGTCCTCGTCCTGCCCAGCTCCTCCAACGTGATCATGGCCGCCGAGCGCGCCTGCGAGCTCTCCGAGAAGCCGGCGCGGGTGGTGCCGGCGACGTCCCAGCAGGCCAGCCTGCTGGCGCTGGTCGAGCTCGATCCGGAGGCGGCGCTGGAGGAGAACGCGCAGCGGCTGGGCGCGGCGATCGAGGAGGTGGCGATCGGCGGCGTCGCGCCGGCCGCCCGCGACGACGCCCAGGGCCGCTTCAGGAAGGGCGACGCGGTCGGCTTCGCCGGCGGCGAGATCGTCGCCTTCGGCGGTGCCGGCTCGACCCTCGAGAAGACCCTGCAGCACCTCGCCGAAGGGGCGGAGATCGTCACCATCATCGCCGGCGAGGGGGCGCCGATCGCGCTGGAGGAGATCGACGTCCACGTTCCCGACGGCGTCGAGGTGGAGACACACGAGGGGGGGCAGCCGAGCTGGTGGTGGCTGCTGGCCGCCCAGTAGCGCGCTCCTTCGCCGGCGCCCGCGACCTCGATCGGGCCGACCTGCTCGGCGCGCCGGTCCACTGGCCCCGCCCGAGCGTGCTCGAGCAGGGGCTGGCCGCGCTGGAGGGCGTCGGTCCGAAGACGGCCGAAGCCGCGGCCGCAGCCGGCATCCGCACCCTCGGCGACCTCCTCTACCACGTGCCCCGTCGACACCGCGACCTGCGCATCAGACAGCTGGGTGATCTGCAGCCGGGAGAGACGGCCACGGTTTCCGTCGAGGTCCTCGGCTCCCAACCCCGCCCCTTCCGCAAAGGCCGCCTCCGCATGGTCAGCGTCAAAGTCGGCGACGAGAGCGGCCACGTGAGAGCAACCTGGTTCAACCAACCTTGGGTCGCCTCGAAGCTGACCCCCGGTACCGAGCTTCTCCTCACGGGGAAATACTCAGGTCGGGGGCTTGCCGTTCGTGAATGGGAGCTCCTTACTTCTGCGGGTGGTGAGGGCGCCGGGGATGCCGAGCATCCAGCGCAGGCATCCCCGAACAGCCCTCGACAGGACCCGCAGCCGGAAACCATGGTCCCTGTCCATGGAGCGACCGAGGCAATCCGTTCCCAGCAGATCCGCGACTGGGCCGACCAGGCGGTTGCGTGGGCGCCGAACGCGATCGATGGCCTGCCGAGCGAGCTTCGCGCCCGCCGCAGCCTCGCCGGGGTGGGCGACGCGCTCAGAGCCGTCCACTTCCCGAAGGAAGCCGAGGAAGTCGACGAGGCTCGCAAGCGTCTCGGCTTCGAAGAGCTCTTCCTCCACCAGGCGCTGCTGGCCACCCGCAAGCGGACCCACCGCGCCGCCCGCCCCGCGCCCCGCTTCGGTCAGCCCGGCGATCTCGTCGGTCGCTGGATCGAGTCGCTGCCCTTCGAGCCGACCGGCGACCAGCTGCGTGCCTTCGACGAGATCGAGTCGGACCTCGATTCCGGCGAGCCGATGCAGCGGCTGCTGATGGGCGAGGTCGGCTCCGGCAAGACCGTCGTCGCCGTCTACTCGATGTTGCGGGCCTTGGAAGCCGGCTACCAGGCGGCGCTGATGGCGCCGACCGAGACCCTGGCTGAGCAGCACGCGATCACCCTCGGCCGCCTGCTCGCCGAGGAGGCGATCCCGTTCGCCCTGCTGACCGGCGCCACTCCCGCCCCGATCCGCAAGCGCGCCCTGAACCAACTCGCCAGCGGCGAGTTGGGACTGATCTTGGGCACCCACGCCCTGATCGAGCCGGCGGTGCGCTTCGCGCGCCTCGGCCTCTGCGTCGTCGACGAGCAGCACCGCTTTGGCGTCGGCCAGCGCCGCGCGCTCGACGAGAAGGGGGTGGAGGGGATGGCCCCGCACGTCCTCCACATGACCGCGACGCCGATCCCGCGCACCCTCTCGCTGACCGCCTACGGCGACCTCGATACGACCGCGCTGCACGAGCTGCCGGCGGGGCGGGCGCCCGTGACGACTCACCTCGTCAGCGACGAGCAGCGCGGGGAAGCCTTCGAGTTCCTGCGCCGGCAGCTGCGCGAGGGCCGCCAGGCCTTCGTCGTCTGCCCGCTGGTCAGCGAGTCGGAGAAGCAGGCCGGGAAGGCCGCCGCGGTCGAGGCCGAGCGGCTGCGCGCCGGCGAGCTGCGCGGGTTCCGGGTCGGCCTCCTGCACGGCCAGATGCACTCGACCGAGAAGGCGGAGGCGATGCGGGCCTTCGCCGCCGGCGAGACCGACGTCCTGGTCTCGACCACCGTGATCGAGGTCGGGATCGACGTCGCCAACGCGACCGTGATGGTGATCGAGGGTGCCGAGCGCTTCGGCGTCTCCCAGCTGCACCAGCTGCGTGGCCGCGTCGGCCGCGGCGAGCATCCGAGCCAGTGCTTGCTCTTCGCCGAAGAGCCCGGCGAGCTCGCGCGGAGGCGGCTGCGGGCGGTCGCCGAGCAGGGCGACGGCTTCAAGCTCGCCGAGATCGACCTCGAACTGCGCGGCGAGGGGGAGATCCTCGGCACCCGCCAGAGCGGCCTGGCCCGCTTCGCCGTCGCCAAGCTGCCGGAGGACGGGCCGACGCTGTCGGAGGCGCGCCAGGAGGTGCTGGCCCTGCTGCAAGCGCACGGCTCCCTCTCAGACCCTGCTCTCGGCCCCCTCCTCGACGCCGCCCACCGCCGCTTCGGCACCGGCGCGGCCGATCCAATCCCGCTGTAGCCGGCGTTCGTCCTTCTATAGGCATGTGCCCGGAAAAGGACGAACGCCGACTAGGTTTCGGGCGTGCGGGTTATTGCCGGAGAGCTGAAGGGGCAGCGCCTGGTCGCGCCGCGCGGCTGGAAGGTCCGCCCGACCTCCGACCGGGTCCGCGAGGCGATCTTCTCCGCCCTCGGCGACCGGGTCGCCGACGCCCGCGTCCTCGACCTCTACTGCGGCACCGGCGCGCTGGCGATAGAGGCGCTTTCACGCGGCGCCGCCTCCGCCGTCCTCGTCGACCAGGACACGCGGCCGTCCCTCGGCAACGTGCAGCGCCTCGGTCTGGCCGATCGAGCGGAGCTCGTCCGCGCCGACGTGAGCCGCTGGCTGCGCCAGGTTTCGTCTGCGCCCGCAGCGGGAAAGTTCGACCTCGTCTTCGTCGATGCCCCTTATAGACTCGCCGACCGCTTGGCCAAAGACCTCGACAGCCACCTTCCCCCGCTGCTCGCCGACGGCGGCCGCGCCGTGGTCGAGAGCGGCGCGCGCCGGCCGCTGCGGCTCGATTCGCTCGAGCCGCTGCGCCAGCGTCGCTACGGGGCCGCCGACGTCGCCGTCTACGGAACGGCAGGCGAGTGAGCGAGCGCAGCGGAACCGTCGTGTGCCCGGGCAGCTACGACCCGGTCACCAACGGGCACCTCGACATCATCACCCGCACCTCTCGGGTCTTCGAGCGCGTCGTCGTCGGCGTCGTCAACAACCCGATCCGCAAGCAGAAGACGCTCTTCACCGCCGAGGAGCGGCTGGCGTTCATCGCGGAGGCGACCGCCGACCTGGAGAACGTCGAAGTCCAGATCTTCGCCAACCTGCTGGTCGAGTTCGCGCGGGAAAACGGCGCCGGGGCGATCGTCAAGGGGATGCGGGCGATCTCCGACTTCGAGTACGAGTTCGAGATGGCCCAGCTCAACCGCAAGCTGGACCCGGGGATCGAGAGCATCTACGTGATCGCCTCGCCCCACTACAGCTTCCTCTCGTCCACCGGGGTGAAGGAGATGGCCACCTTCAAGGGCGATGTCTCCGACCTCGTTCCAGCGGCGGTAGCCACCGCGCTGGCCGACCGCCTGGGCGACAGGTAGGCTGTGCCCGGCCGCTCCGACCAGTTGGGCGTCGCATTGCAAAAAACGGCTCCGTCGAACGCATCCGCACGAAAAACCCCGCATCCACGTAGGCTTACGACCTGAAAATGGACGTTCTGGTCCTCATTGACAAGCTGGACGACGTCGTCCACAACGCCCGTCCCGTCCCTCTGACGGATCAGGTACGCGTGGATCGCGAGGAGATCTATGACCTCCTCGACCAGATGCGTGCGACGATCCCCGAGGAGATCAAGCAGGCGCGGTGGATCGTCAAGGAGCGCCAGGAGATGCTGGCCGAGGCCAAACGCGAGGCGGAGCGGATCGTCCGCGAGGCCCGCGAGCAGCAGGCCCGCCTGATCTCCGACGAGG
>JBKPOX010000031.1:0-41390 GCA_046733335.1 Actinomycetota bacterium
GCGCGAGGGTGGGAGCGGTCCTCGCCGGGAGCCTGGAGGAGGAGCAGCTGGGCGCGCTGCGGGCGGCGCGCCCCGAGATCGTCCTCTTCGCCGGGGGCACCGACGGCGGCCAGGCCGACCTGGTCCTCGAGAACGCGCGCCGGCTGGCGGCGGCCGGGATCGAGGCCCACTTCGTCGTCGCCTGCAACTCGGAGGTTGCCGACCGCGCGGCGGAGCTCCTGCGGGCGGCGGGAGCGGGAGCCGAGGTGGCCGCCAACGTGATGCCGCGGCTGGGCGAGCTCGAGATCGAACCGGCGCGGGAGGCGATCCTCCGCGTCTTCCTCGAGCACGTGATCGGGGGCAAGGGGCTCAGCGCCAGCCCGGACTTCCGGCGGATCGTGCGGATGCCGACCCCGGAGGCGGTCCTCGAAGCCACCCGCCTGCTCTCCCAGGGTGCTGACGGGGCGCCCGGCGTCGGCGACGTGCTCGTGATCGACGTCGGCGGCGCCACCACCGACGTCCACTCGAGCCGGGTCGCCGAGCCCGCCACCCCGGGGATCGAGGATCCGCTTCTGCCGCCGCCGCCGACCCTGCGCACGGTCGAGGGAGACCTCGGCCTGCGGTCCGGCGCGCCCGGCGTCCTCGCCGTCGACTCGCGCTGGATCGCGGCCGAGGCCGGGCTCGCCGATCCCGCCATTGGACGGGCTGTCTCCCACCGCTCCGAGGACGCGAAGTGGATCCCGGACAGCCCCGAGGACTCCCACCTCGACCGCCTGCTCGCGGTCGGCTGCGCGACCCACGCCCTGCGGCGGCACTGCGGGACGATGCTCTTGACCCGGGCGGACCAGGGCCCCCCGACGCTCGTCCGCAACGGCCCCGACCTGCGAGAGGTGCAGCAGGTTTTGGGTACCGGAGGGGTTTTCGCCAACCGGGAAGACGGGAGGGAGATCCTCGCGACGGCGCTCGCCCGCCGCGGGCCGCGGTCCCTCGCCCCGCTCGAACCGGCGCTCGCGGTCGACGCCAGCTACGTCCTCGCGGCCGCCGGCCTGCTGGCAGCCGACGATCCCGGAGCGGCGATGCGCCTGCTGCGCAGCGAGCTGCTCGCGAGCGCAAGGTGACAGGGTGACCAACCGCTCGGAAGGACCGGATCGCAGACCGTCTCCTGAATGGCGCAAGATCTACCGAGAGGGAACCGGGGAATGATCTTCAGGAAGCGACAACGAGAGGGGCTCACCCGCCTCTTCTACGCCGGCGACGTGCACGGCTCGCGGGTCTGCTGGAAGAAGTTCGTCAACGCCGCCGCCCACTATCCGGCCGAGGTCCTGGTGATGGGGGGCGACCTGACCGGGAAGGCGCTGGTCCCGATCGTCCGCGAGGGAGACGGCTCCTACAGCGCCCGGGTCCTCGGCGAGCTGCGCCTCGCCCGGACCGCCGCGGAGCTCGACCAGCTGCAGCAGGCGATCGCCACCAACGGGATGTACCCGCTGATCGTCGACGCCGAGGAGGCGGGCCGGCTCGCGGCGGACGAGGGCAGCCGCGAGGAGGCCTTCGAGCGGGCGCTGCTCGACGAGCTGCGGCTGTGGGTCGGGTTCGCCGAGGAGAGGCTCGGCGGCGGCGAGGCCAGGGCCTACGTGATCCCGGGCAACGACGATCCCTGGTCGATCGACGAGGTCCTGGCAGGCGGGGAACGCGTGGTGGCCTGCGACGAGCGGATCGAGTGGGTCGGCCCCCACGAGCTGCTCTCCTTCGGCTACTCGAACCCGACGCCGTGGAAGACGCCGCGCGAGCTGGACGAGGATCAGATCTACTCGCGGCTGAAGCGCCTGACCGAGCAGCTGGAGGCTCCTGAACGGGCGATCCTCAACGTCCACGTCCCACCCTGGGAGAGCGGGCTGGACGTCGCCTTCGAGGTTGACGAGGAACTCCGCTACGTGACCAAGGGGGGGCGGCCGCACGAGGTCCCGACCGGGAGCCGGGCGGTGCGGGAGATCATCGAAGAGTCGCAGCCGATCCTCAGCCTCCACGGTCACATCCACGAGAGCAGGGGGGTGGCGCGGATCGGGCGCACGGTGGCGATCAACCCGGGCTCCGATTACGGCAGCGGCCGCCTCGACGGGTGCCTCGTGCACCTTTCACCCGAACGTGTCGTCAACCACTACCTGGTGTCCGGGTAAGCGAGAGAGAGGGGAGAGATGGCTGAGTTGGGGGAGAGACCGGCGGCGCCAGCCGCGCCACAGGGAGCGTACGCGCGAAGGGCGACGGGGCTGGTGCGGGAAGTCTCGCCCTTCTCCACCTTCGTCTTCAACATGGCGGGGCAGCCGACCCCGGTGCTGCTCGCGATCTCGGTCTTCCTCGCCCTGGCGGCTTTCCCCGGCGGCTCGATCTGGCTCGGCTTCGCGATGGCGCTCGGGGTGGCGCTCGCGATCTCGGTCTGTTACGGCCTGTTCACCTCGGCGATCCCCCGCAGCGGCGGCGACTACGTCCTCGTGGGGCGGGTCACCCATCCCGTGATCGGCCTGGTCTCCTCCTTCTTCTGGACCTCGGGGGTGATCCTCTCGCTCGCCTTCATCGCGCTGGCCTTCGTGACCGTCGGCCTGGGCCCGTCGCTTACCGCGGTCGGCCTCGTCAGCGGCAGCGATTCGCTGGTCACCGCCGGCAACGACCTCGCCACCAGCAAGGGCTGGCAGTTCGCGGTCGGGACCGCGCTGATCGTCGGCTCCTCGGTCCTCCTCGCCGGCGGCTGGCGCTGGACGACGCGGATCATGAACGGGCTCTGGCTGGTGATGATGCTCGGCCTCGCCACCGTCTTCCTCGTGCTCCTGTTCAAGAGCCACGAGGGCTTCGTCAACAGCTTCAACCAGTTCGCCGGCTCGATCACCGGCGAACCGGACAGCTACTCGTCGATCGTCGCCGACGCCCGCAAGGAAGGGGTCGACACCGACCCGGCCTTCAGCATGAGCAACACCTGGCCCACCTGGGCGCTGATCTGCAGCCTCTCGCTCTTCGCCTGGCTCTCGGTCTACATCTCCGGCGAGGTGCGGCGGGCGCGCGACACCACGCAGATGAAGATGATGGGGCTCGCCAGCACCGTCCACATCGCCATCGCCGCGATCCTGGCCGCCGTCTTCTTCGCCAAGTTCGGCCACGACTTCTTCGTCGCGATCAACGGGCTCAACGGGACCGAAAGCTATCCCTTCGAAGTGGAACCCTTCTACACGTTCCTGACCTCGATCGCCGGCGGCAGCACCCTGCTTGCCTGGTGGCTGTTGATCACCTTCGCGGCGGCGTTCCCCCTGCTGATGATCCCGAACATCACGATCGCCGTGCGCACCTTCTTCGCCTGGTCGCTCGACGGCCTGCTGCCGGCGAAGATCTCCCAGGTCTCGCGGCGCACCCACGCCCCCAACTACGCGATCGCGCTCACGGTCCTGCTCAGCCTCGCCGTCCTCGCCTGGGCGGTGACCAACGACGAAGGCTTCTTCAGCGTCCTCGTCGAGGCGGTCCTGGTGCAGCTGATCGCGATGATCCTGATCGGGATCTCGGCTGTCCTGCTGCCCTACCGCCGCCCGGATGCCTGGCGCGCCTCGGCGACGACCCGGCGCGTCGCCGGCGTGCCGGTGGTCTCGCTGGCCGGCGGCCTCGTGGCGGTGCTCCTGGCCGGCGTCTTCTACGTCTACATGCACTACGAAGGGCTCAACATCGACAGGGGCCACTTCCTCCGCGACGCCGTGATCGTCCTCGCCGCCGCCCTGCTGACCTTCTTCGTCGCCCGGGCGGCGCGCTCGCGCCAGGGCGTGGACGTGGACAAGCTGGCAGCTGAGATCCCGCCCGAGTAGTGAGCGAGGGCAACGCAGAGCCCAGCGCCGATCCGGTCGCTGAGGGGCGCCGGATCGCCGAGGCGGCCGCGGCGCGGGACCTGCCGCTCCGCCTCCTCGGGGGGGTGGCAGTGGCGATCCTCTGCCCCAGCAGCCGCACCCCGCCGCTCTCCAGGGATTACGGCGACATCGACTTCGCGAGCACGGGAAGGGCGAGGGGGGAGGTGGTGCGGCTGCTCGAGTCGCTCGGCTACGAGGGCGACGAGGAATTCAACGTCCTCCACGGCCAGCGCCGCCTCTACTTCTGGGACGAGCGCAACCGGCGGCAGGTGGACGTCTTCCTCGACGAGGCGAACCTCTGCCACCGGATCGACCTGAAGAGCCGACTGGAGACCGTTCCGCTCACGCTCAGCCTCGCCGACCTCGCCCTCCTCAAGCTCCAGGTCGTCGAGACGAACGAGAAGGACTACCTGGACATCTGCGCGCTCTTCGCCGACCACCCGCTCAGCGCCGACGACAGCGGTGTGAACAGCGCCTACCTGGGAGAGCTGGCCGCAGCGAACTGGGGCCTCTGGCGCACGGTGGGAATCGTCGCCGAGCGCAGCGAGTCGTTTGCCCGCGGGCTCCCCGGCTTCGACGGCGGCGAGCTGGCGGCGGAGCGGCTGCGGAGCCTGCGGCAAGAACTGGACAGTATTCCCAAGACTCGGGGCTGGAAGCTGCGGGCCCGGATCGGCGACCGAAAGCGCTGGTATGACCTTCCCGAAGAGGTGGAATGAGCGGGTGATGTCACTTACTTTGGATAGTCTCGCTTATGTGAATGGGCTGACCAATCGTCTGATGAAGGGGCAAAAGTGACTCGTCCGCGGCGAGGCGAGCCTCGCGCGAGAATCAAGATCCTCGAAGCGAGCCGCAAGCTCTTCGCTAGGCGCGGCTTCTCGGAGACCTCGATGGGGGACATCGCCCGGGCCGCCCAGGTGGCCCGCGCGACCGTCTACAACAACTTCGACGACAAGCAGGACATCCTCGCCGGGATCATCAGCGACTACATGGTCGGGTACGCCGAGATCCCGCAGAAACTGCGGGAAAATGCCCGCTCCGGCCAGTCTTCCTTCGACCTCGTCCAGGAGATGGTGCGGGAGGCGCTGGCCTGGCGGGTGAAGAACGCCGACCTCCGCCCGATCGTCGCGGTGGCGAGGAACCTGCGCAGCTCCGGCTGGGAGGAGGCCAACAAGGCCGCAGACGACGCGATGCTGGGATGGATCATGGCCGTCCACGCCGCCGACGAGTCGGCGGGCTTGATCCGCGACGACGTCGACCTCGAATTCGGGGTCCGCGCCACCTACGCGATGATCGAGGCGATCCTCTCCTCCTTCGACGTCTCCTCCGACGAGCAGGAGATCAACCGAGTCGCCCACCAGCTGGCGCTGCTGCACTGGTACTCGATCTGCTCGGTGCCCCCCGAGGAGGCCCCGCGCAGCCCGTTAGGGCGCAAAGCCACCGCCCGCGCATAGACAGCCTGTCCACTTTCGCTACTCTGAGCGGAAGTGACCCCTGCACCAAACTATGCAGAACGGGACCTGGCCCACCTGATCCACCCCCTCACCGACCACTCGCGTCTGCGCGAGACGGGACCTTTCGTGGTGGTCCGCGGCGAGGGATCGGAGCTGGTGACGGACGCGGGGCAGCGCCTGATCGACGGGATGGCCGGCCTCTGGACCGTCAACCTCGGCCACGGGCGGGAGGACCTGGTCGAGGCCGCGGCGCGGCAGCTGCGCGAGCTTCCGTACGCCGCGACCTTCGGCGGCGTCTCCTCACCGCCCGCGATCGAGCTCGCCGAGCGGATCGCCGGGCTGGCGCCGCCGGGGATGGAGGCGGTCTTCTTCACCTCCGGCGGGAGCGAGGCCAACGAGACGGCGATCAAGCTCGCCCGCCGCCACTGGGTGCGGCGCGGCGAGCCGGGGAAGTCGATCGTCCTCGCCCACGAGCGCGGCTACCACGGCCTCACCGGGGTCACCACCACGACCACCCGCCTGCGGCCCTACCACGGCGAATTCGGAGTGGGGGCGGCGGACGTCGACGAGGTCCCGGCGCCCTACCCCTACCGCTGCCCCCACGGCACGCCCTGCGACACCGAGACCTGTCCGGTCTGCACCGGCGCCGCGCTGGAGCAGCGCATCGAGGAGCTCGGCGCGGAGCGGATCGCCGCGGTGATGGTCGAGCCGGTGTTCGGGTCGGGCGGGGTGATCGTGCCGCCGCCGGGCTACCTGCGGCGGGTGCGGGAGACCTGCGACCGCCACCGGCTGCTGATGATCGCCGACGAGGTGATCACCGGCTTCGGCCGCACCGGCGCCTGGTTCGCCTGCGAGCACGAGGCCGTGGTGCCCGACATGATCGCCTTCGCGAAGGGCGTGACGAGCGGCTACGTCCCGCTCGGCGGGGTGATCGTCGCCGATCCCCTCTGGGCGGGGCTGCGCGAGCCCGAGGGCCGCTCGGGCGTGCTGATGCACGGCTTCACCCACTCCGGGCACCCGGTGGCCTGCGCCGTCGGCCTCGCGAACATCGAGGCGATCGAGCGGGAGGGCCTCCTCGCGCAGGTGCGGGCGCGGTCGCGGCAGCTGGCCGAGCTGATCGCGCCCCTGCGGGACCATCCCCAGGTGGGGGAGGTGAGGCAGGCGGGGCTGATGGTCGGCGTCGAGCTGGTCGCCGACAGGGCGAGCCGGCAGCGCTGGCCGGTCGAGGCGGAGCGGGGCCGCCGCGCCGCGGCCGAGGCTCGCGCCCGGGGGCTGCTGATCCGGAGCCTGCTCGACGACGTCCTCTGCCTCGCGCCCCCCTTCACGGTCTCGGAGGAGACGATGGGGCGGGCGGTGGAGATCCTCGGCGCGAGCATCGAAGCAACCGCGAACCTCCACCTCTGAAGCAGTCGGGGATCGGCTATTCGAGGTACTTTTCCGCCTGCTGCTTGGCTTCTTCGATGCCCTTTTCCGCCTTTTCCTTGCCTTCCTCCAGACCCTGTTCGGCTTCCTCGGTGGCCTTTTCGACCTTCTTCTTGGTCTTCCCCTTGAGGTTCTCTTCGACGTTTTCCTTCGCCTCGTTCAGGCCCTTCTTGGTCTCTTCGACCCCTTCCTGAACGGCTTCTTCGGCCTGCTTCGTGCCCTTCTGGATTTCCTGCTTGGCCTGGTCGGTGACGCTGTCGCTGTCGCTGCTGCCGCAGCCTGACCAGACGACGCCGCCGGCCGCTATCGCGACGGTGGCGAGGACGGCGCCCAGGGCATGGGGTTTCTTCGTCATGTAATGCTCCCGATCGGTTGCTGGGTTGACGTGGCCGGCAGTGAATCAGACCCGGCGCCGAATCCCGTTAGCCGCCGGGGCGGCGAACCGAGCAGCTCCTGACCAGCGTCGAGTGGACTCCCGGGTGAGAGGCGAAGCGGAACCGGGCGCGGGCGAAGGTGAAGATCGCGGCGCCGAAGCCGGCGGGGGCGCCGCAGGCGGCGGCCAGGTAACTGCGGCGCTTGCCGGCGAATGAGTAGCGACGACCGAGGCTCAAGGCGATCTCGGTGATCGAGCCGAGACCCCCCGCCAGTTTCGGCACCCGGGTCCGCAGCACGGTCCCGAATTCGCCTTTGCTGGTGTGGGAGATGGTCAGCGGCACGACCAGGGTGAAGCGGACCGGGACCTGGGCGAAGAAGTGGAGCAGCAGCGCCGGCTTGCCTGCGAGGCGGCTGTTGAAGGCGACGATCCTGCCCGAGGTGGGGACGTCTTCCCCGAGGAAGACCTGGGCCTTGAAGTTCCCGCGCCCGACGACCGCAGAGCCGCAGCGGCCGAGGGCCTGGTCGGTGGTCGAGGTCTGCAGCAGCGGGGCGGAGCAGACCGGCAGCCCCTTGGTCGTCAGCTTCCCGTTGCGGTGGAGTTCCACTTCCAGCCGCTGCAGGGCCGGCGGATGGCTGCCGTCGGTGGTGACGACGGAGCTTTGGATCCCGACGCGGACGGGGGCCGGGCGGTCGCGGGGCAGGAGGTGCGGCTCGAAGTTGGCGCTGAACTTGACCCGCAGGTTGCCGGCCGGGACGACCTCGGCCTGGGAGGCGCCGACGCCGAGCAGCGCCGTGCCGAGCAGCGCTGCGGTTATGGCGAGGCGGCGGACCATCTCAGCGGCGAGTCTAGGCGCTGGTTTCGCGGCTAGGGTTGAGCGATGGCTAAGGCCGGGGGCTCGCAACCGAGGCTCGAACCGCTCGCGACCCGGCTGTCGGGATCGCTGGTCGTCCTCGAGCCGCTGGAGCCGCGCCACCGGGAGGAGCTGTGGGAGGCGGCGGGCGACGAGCGGATCTGGGAGTGGCTCGCGCACCTCGGCGAGGACCGGGAGTCCTTCGACCGCTGGTTCGACCTCTCCCTGGAGGCGACGGCGGAGGGCGCGGAGGGGGTGCTCGCGATCCGCCGCCGCGCGGACGGGACCCTCGTCGGCAGCAGCCGCTTCATGGCGGTCCGGCCCCCAGACCGCGTCGTCGAGATCGGCTGGACCTGGCTGAACCCAGCCGTCTGGCGCAGCGGCGTCAACCTCGAGACCAAACTGCTGATGCTCGGCCACGCCTTCGACACGATTGGCTGCGTCCGCGTCGAGCTGAAGACCGACGCCCGCAACGAGCGCTCGCGCCACGCGATCGCCGCCCTGCCGGCCCAGTTCGAGGGCGTTCTCCGCAAGCACATGATCGTGCCCGACGTCGGCCAGCGGGACTCCGCCTACTACAGCGTCCTCGACGAGGAGTGGCCGCGGGTGCGGGCCGAGCTCGAACGCCGCCTCAGCCCCCGGTCAGCGTCTTGAAGCCCTCGCTCGGCTTGCCGCCGACGATGTCGCGGAAGGCGTTCTTGAAGCGCTCGGTGCGGCGATCGGGGGGGAAGCGCGCCACCGAGCGCTCCTGCTTTCCCGGGCTGCGATCGCCGTAGCGCCGCCGCGCCCAGGCCGAGTCGGGCTTGCCGAGGCGGCAGGCGCCGTAGAGGGCGACGGGGAAGACGAAGAAGCCGACGCTCCCGTGCATGACCCGCCCCTTGAGGAAGCACGTCGCGACCAGCGCGAAGACGACCAGGCCGCTGAGGAGGCTGCCCAGCAGCGCCCCGATCGAGCCGTCTTCGATCGTCAGCGGGGTGAAGCCGAGCAGGATCAGCATCATCCCGGCCGCGGCGATCACGGTGGCGTCGATCGACTTGCGCCCCTCCTCCGCCCAGTAGACGTCGTCGAGGTAGACCCAGAGGGCGAACTCGTCGATCGTCAGCCCCGCGCCGACGCCGAAGAAAAGGGCGCAGATCTCGGTCCAGGGCTCGCGGCCGAAGGCGAGGAAGCCGGCGGCGCCGGCGGCCATCATCGTCACGATCCCGAACACGAGGTGGTGGACGTGGACGCCGCTGCCGCTGACGATGCTCCCCGGCCACCACGGGACCCTCTCGCTGCGCTGCAGGCGCGTGCTCATGCGGATGAAGGCGAACGAGAGGATGAAGCCGACGAGGACCAGGAAGAGGCCCTGCTCGTCGTGCCGTTCCAGGTGCTCCCAGAACTCGGTGAAGATCGAGGCGGTGGTCATCGGTGTACTGGGGCCGAGTGTAGGGGTGGGGAGGCGCCGTCCCGCGCCGCGACCAGCTCGACCGTGAGCAGGACCGCGGCGACCGCGAAGACGGGGGAGAGGACGACGTTGGAGAGCGCCTCGGCGAGCCACTCGCCGACGAAGGACTCCCCGAGCGCCGCGTGGACCAGCGTCGCCAGCCCGTTGCCGATCGCGTCGCCGGCGACCTCGATCGGGACGACGACCCAGAAGACGAACCAGAAGTGGCCGCGGACGAGCTGGGCGCTGCGGCGCAGGGCGCCGGCGGCGGTGAGGTCCTCGATCTCGACCACCGGCCCGGCGAGCGAGAGGAAGACGAAGGCGAGGATACCCGGGACCGCGGCGAGCAGCAGCCCGGTCGCGACGATCAGGACGAAGGCGACGTCGACGAGGACCAGGCGGCCGTACTTGATCCGCCGCGCGATCTCGCGCAGGGGCGGCGGCCCCTCCCCGTGGGGGTGGGTCAGCGACATCGCGATCGCGCCGCTGAAGAAGATCTCCCCCAGCAGCCCGGTGGTGGTGATCACGGCGACGGCCAGGACGAGGGCGGCGATCTCGATCCCGTTGGTCGGGTCGAGCGAGTCGAGGTCGACGTTGGCGGTGATCGCGTCGAGCAGCCCCAGCGGCAGGAAGATGATCAGGGCCAGGAGCAGGATCCCGGGGGACCAGGCCCGGTAGGTCCGCCAGACCGCCCGGTAGAGGCCGCCGACTCGGCGCGCCAGGCCCACGGGTCAGCGGCGGTCGCGGCGGCCGGCTGGGCGGCGGCCCCGCGCCTCCAGCTTCGACTGACTCGATTCCGAGGCGGGGACCCGCTTGAGGTTGCCCAGCTCCGGGATCAGCAGCTCTTCGGCGCAGCGGCGGTGCCAGTGGTGGTGGTCTGTGCCGCCCAGCCGGCGGATGAACTGGACGATCGTGTGCTCCTCGCCGACCGGGATCTCGCCGTGACAGCCCGGGCAGCGGTAGAGCTTGCGGGAGATGCCGCGGATCAGCCAGGTCTCGTCGCCCTCTTCGTTCAGCCCGCGCAGGCTCCAGCGGATGCTCGGCTGTCCCTCGAACTGCCCCATCAGCGCCTCGACATCCAGGCGAAGCCGAGCGCCATCGCCACGTTGGACGCACCCGCCAGGCGCAGCCCCAGCTTTGCCCCTGGTCGGCTGACAGCGGGGGAGGCGGACCAGAGCGCGTCGGTCGCGATCTCGGTCCCGCGCAGCCAGGCGAGCGCCTGCCAGTCGCCCGGCCTGCCGCGGCGGTGGGCGACGAGGTGGGCGGCGGCCAAGGTGAGCCAGACCGGGCCGGAGCGGCGGAAGAGGTGCTTGGCGTCCGGCGAGGGCTCCTCGTGCCCGAGGACCTTCAGCGTCGCGGCGGGCGCGGCGACCGCGGCGGCGCCGAGCACCAGGTCGAAGGCGATCATGTTGCGGTTGGTGAGGCGCAGCGCCTCCTCGAGGGTCATCGCCCGAACAATCCAACCAGAAGCCGGAAGGGAAAGGGTGAGGTTCGGCGAAATGGACCGCCGTGACCAAGACCGCGACGAAGTCCCCCCAGCTGAAGAGCCTTTCCGACTACATCCAGGAGCGCTTCGACGAGTTCTCGCGCTCACAGAAGGATGTCGCCCGCTACATCGTCGACCACCTCGACGAGGCAGCCTTCCTCACCGCCGAGGAGCTGGCCCGGAGAGCGAGCACCTCGTCCTCGACGGTGGTGCGCTTCTCCCAGGCCCTCGGCTTCGAGGGGTACCCGGAGCTGCAGCAGGCGGCGATCGAGGAGTACCGCACTACGATCGCCGGCAACGGCGGCGCCGGCGGCGCCCTCTTCTCCTTCGACCACTCCGAGATGGAGGGCTCGCTCAGCGCCGACTACTCGAACCTCGAGGAATCGGCGCGGAAGCTGACCCCCGAGCAGGTCGAAGCCTCGATCGCCGCCCTCGCCGAAGCGCAGCGGGTAGTCATCGTCGGCGTCGACCAGATGGCCTTCTTCGCCAGCTACCTCCGCCACACCCTCAGCCTGCTCGACATCCGCGCTGAGATCGTCGCCAGCACCGGCGGCGAGTCGCTGCAGCGGCTGGGCCGGATCGACGAGAGCACGCTGGTGATCACCCTCTCGGCCGGGCGCGCCCATCCGCTGCTGCTGCGGGCGATGAAGCTGGCGCTGCACCGCGGCGCCCGCACCCTGGCGATCTCCGACGCGACGATGTCGGAGGTGGGCGAGCACGCCGAGCTGACGCTCTACTTCTCCTCCAACAGCCCCAGCTTCACCCGCTCCCACACCGCGCTGATGGCGCTGATCCAGGGGCTGGCGCATGGTCTTTACGCTCGTGACGAAGCCGCGCACAAAGACCGGATCCGGGCTTACAAACTGAAGTAGCGCGGGCGCGGCTGGCCCGCGGGTCCTGTCTCCGATTCCGGGCTCTCCCTGCCGGGAGAGTCCTCGGAATCGTCGCCACCCGCGGGAGGAGCCGCTACTCGTAAGATGAAGGTGATGACTGAGCGGGCGACTTTTCGGCTGAAGACCGGGCTGGCGGAGATGCTGAAGGGCGGGGTGATCATGGACGTGGTCACGCCCGAGGAGGCGCGGATCGCCGAGGAGGCCGGGGCATGCGCGGTGATGGCGCTGGAGCGCGTCCCGGCCGACATCCGCCGTGACGGCGGCGTCGCCCGGATGTCGGACCCGGCGATGATCAAGGGGATCCAGGAGGCGGTCTCGATCCCGGTGATGGCGAAGGCCCGGATCGGCCACTTTGCCGAGGCGCAGGTCCTGCAGGCGCTGGAAGTCGACTACATCGACGAGTCCGAGGTCCTGACGCCGGCCGACGAGCGCAACCACATCGACAAGCTCGCCTTCGAGGTTCCGTTCGTCTGTGGCGCCACCAACCTCGGCGAGGCGCTGCGCCGGCTCGGCGAGGGCGCCGCGATGATCCGCTCCAAGGGCGAGGCCGGGACCGGCAACGTCGTCGAGGCGGTCCGCCACATGCGTGAGATCACCAGCGGGATCAAGCGGCTGGCCCAGCTGCGCCCGGAGGAGCTGGCGGGGGCGGCGAAAGAGCACCAGGCGCCGCTGGAGGTCGTCCAGGAGGTCGCCGCGGCGGGGCGGCTGCCAGTGCCGCTGTTCTGCGCCGGCGGCATCGCCACCCCGGCCGACGCGGCGCTGATGATGCAGCTCGGCGCCGAGGGCAACTTCGTCGGCTCGGGCATCTTCAAGAGCGCCGACCCGGCGCGGCGGGCGCGGGCGATCGTCGAGGCGACGACCCACCACGACGACCCCGAGCGGGTCGCCGCCGCCTCGATCGGCCTCGGCGAGGCGATGCCGGGCCTCGAGATCGCCGGCCTCGCCGCCGAGGATGCCCTGCTGCAAAACCGCGGCGCGTAGATGGCGGCCCTCGAGGTCGGCGTCCTCGCCCTGCAGGGAGGCTTCGAAGCCCACCTCGGCGTCCTGCGCCGGCTCGGCGCCGAGCCGCGGGAGGTCCGTGTCCCCGCCGAGATGGAGGGGCTCGACGCGCTCGTCATCCCCGGCGGCGAGAGCACGACGATCGCCAAGATGATCGACTCGGCGGAGCTCGAGCCCGCCCTTCGCGCCCATTACGAGGCGGGGCGGCCGATCCTCGGCACCTGCGCCGGGATGATCGTCTGCGACGCCGCCCACCTCGGGTTCGTCGACGCAACCGCCAGGCGGAACGCCTTCGGCCGGCAGCTGCAGAGCTTCGAGGCCGAGCTAGAGGTCGAGGGAATCGGCGACGAGCCGCTGCGGGCGGTCTTCATCAGGGCCCCCTGGGTGGAGGACCCGGGCCCGGGGGTCGAGGTCCTCGCCTCCTACGAGGGGCGCCCGGTGGCGATCCGGGAGGGACACGTGCTGGCCTGCGCCTTCCACCCCGAGCTGACCGACGACCCGCGCTTCCACGCGATCTTCATGGCGATGGCGACCGCCGCCCGCGAGCGGGCGGGGAAGGAGGCGGCGAGGCGATGAGCGGCGGCGACCCGCGGGTCCAGAACCTGGCGAGGATCCTGGTCGGCTACTCGACCCAGGTGAAGAAGGACGACGTCGTCTCGATCGACGGCGAGAGCGCCGCGGCGCCGCTGCTCCTCGCCGTCTACGAGGAGGTGCTGAAGGCAGGTGGACATCCCGTCCTCAACGTCGCCCTCGAGGGGCAGATCGCCGCCTACTTCAAGCTCGCCTCGGACGAGCAGCTGGAATGGATCTCCCCCTTCGCCGAGTGGATGGTCGACAACGCCGACGTCAGGATCGCGATCGGCGCAAGCACCAACACCCGCGAGCTCTCCGGGGTGCCGCCGGAGCGCCAGACGCTGCGCCAGTCGGTCACCGGCGACCTGATGGCGCGGGCGATGCGGCGCAGCGCCGCCGGAGAGTTCCGCTGGTGCTACACCCTCTACCCGACCAGCGCCTACGCCTCCGAGGCCGAGATGAGTCTGGCCGACTACGAAGACTTCTACTACGGCGCCTGCCTGGCCTCGGACCCCGATCCGTTGACAGCCTGGCAGCGGGCCTCCGAGGAGACCAGGCGCCTGGCCGACTGGATCGAGGGGCACGAGGAGGTGCGCGTGACCGCCCCGGGCACCGACCTCAAGCTCGGCATCGCCGGCCGCAAGTTCATTCCCTGCGTCGGCGACAACAACATGCCCGACGGCGAGTTCTTCACCGGCCCGGTCGAGGACTCGGTCGAGGGGGTCGTCAGCTTCCACCTGCCGGCGGTGATCGGCGGCCGCGAGGTCTCGGGAGTCCGGCTCCGCTTTGAGGCCGGGCGCGTCGTCGATGCCTCGGCCGACCGGGGCGAGGAGTACCTGCTGAAGCTGCTCGACACCGACGAGGGCGCCCGCACCCTCGGCGAGCTCGGGATCGGCACCAACTACGGGATCGGCGAAGGCACCCGCGAGGTCCTTCTCGACGAGAAGATCGGCGGCACCGTCCACCTGGCCGTCGGCTCCAGCTATCCCGAGTCCGGGGGCGAGAACGAGTCAGCCGTCCACACCGACCTGGTCTGCGACCTGCGGCTCGGAGGGAAGCTCGAAGTAGACGGCGTCGTGATGCAGGAAGACGGAAAGTTCGTCGTTTGAGCTTCAGGTGATCATCGCGACGATGATGCCGAGGAAGCCGATCATCATCGTCGCGAACATCCCACCGAAGAGCTGGAGCAGCATCCGGTTCTGAGCAGCAAGTTCCTGACGAACCGCGGCGAAATCCCGTCGCATTTCTGCGAATCCAGCGTCCATCCGATCCTCGAGCCGACCGACCCTCGCGTTGAGGTCGTCGAGCCTCTCGTCGGTCCAGACTTCCCTTGCCATCACGGCCATGGTGGCACCGTACAGGGTCAAATGCAATGTTTTGTGCGCGGAATCTAAAAGTTGCGCCACAACGACGTCATAGAAGTGGGATTACTGGTTCGGGATCGGCGATCCGGCCCAGAGGAAGAACCAGAGGGTGAGCGCCAGCATGGCGAGCATCACCGAGCTCATCAGCACCGCCTCGACCACCGTGACCGAGCCGCGGACGGGCCCCGTGTCGCGCATGCTCTTCAGCCAGGTGGGGCGGATCGGGCCGAGCCGGTTGGTGCCGGTGATGCGGATGTAGAGGTTGTTGAGGCGGCCGATCAGCCAGGCGACGACGAGGATCGAGGCGACGATGCCGACCGCGACCACGGCATAGGGCCCGCCGCTCGGGAACTGCGTTTCGGAGAGCTTCGAGGCGATGTAGACCCAGCTCAGGGGGATCGCGGTCCAGAGCGAGAAGGCGGCGAGGAGCATGGCGACGAAGACGAAGCCTGCGGCCACGCCTCGACCCCCTCGCTGCACTCGCGTTTCCGTTGCCATGGGCTGCTTCATAGAATGCCAGGCGATGTCCGGGCACTCCAAGTGGCACTCGATCAAACACAAGAAGGGCGCCGCCGACGCGAAACGCGGCAAGCTCTTCAGCAAGCTGGCGCGGGCGGTGACGGTCGCGGCGAGGGACGGCGGCGGCGATCCCGACAACAACCCGACCCTGGCGACGGCGATCCAGAAGGCCAAAGACGCCTCGATGCCCAAAGACAAGATCCAGAAGGCGATCGACGTCGGCACCGGCGCGGGCTCGGACGGCGCCGCGATCGAAAGGGTCGTCTACGAGGGTTACGGGCCGGCCGGGGTCGCGGTCCTGGTCGAGGCCCTGACCGACAACCGCAACCGGGCCAGCGCCGAGATCCGGCACGCCTTCTCCAAACACGGCGGCAACCTCGGCGAGCCGGGCTCGGTCGCCTGGATCTTCGAGCGGAAGGGCTCGATCGCGGTCGACGGCACCCGCTACGGCGAGGACGACCTGATCGGAGCGATCGACGCCGGCGCCGAGGACGTGCGCGAGGACGAGGGAAAGCTGCGAATCGTCTGCGACGCCTCCGACCTCACGGCCGTCCGCGAATCCCTCGAAGCCGAAGGAATCGAGGTCGAGTCCGCCGGCCTCGCGATCGAACCCAAGAGCACCGTCGAGGTGAAGGGCCACGACGCCGAACGGCTGCTGAAGCTCCTGGACTCCCTCGACGAGCAGGACGACGTCGACGAAGTCTTCGCCAACTTCGACATCCCCGCCGAGGTGCTCGAGCAACTCGCCGCCTGAGGATCGTTCGCCGCCAGGCGGAAGGCATCCGACCCGAGTCACAGAATCCCTCCCCATGCAAGTGGTGATGGGCATCGACCCGGGTGCGGCGAATCTGGGCTTTGGCGTGGTCCGTGTCGAGGGCAACCACATGGTGGCCCTCGACGGCGGCGTGGTGGAGACGACCCCCGATCAGCCGATGGAGCGGCGCCTGGCGCGCATCCACGCGGCCCTGCGCGAGCTGATCTCCTGGCACGAGCCGCGGGCGGTGGCGATCGAGGAGGTCTACTTCGGCAAGAACGTGCGCTCGGCGATGGCCGTGGGTCAGGCCTCCGGGGTGGCGATGCTGGCCGCGGCTGAGCACGGGGTCGGCTGCTTCTCCTACACGCCGCAGGCGATCAAGATGGCCGTCTGCGGCTCCGGCGCCGCCGACAAGCGCCAGGTGCAGCGGATGGTGAAGACGCTGTTGGGCCTGCCCGAGCCGCCGGCGCCCGATCACGCCGCCGACGCCCTCGCCGTTGCGATCTGCCACGGCGGCGGCAGCGGTCACCGCCAGGCGGTGACTGCGGTTGCCGCAGACCGCCCCGAGGAGAGGATCGCCGGGTGATCGCAGCGGTGCGGGGAGAGGTGATGGTGCGGCGGCCCGACCACGTCGTGATCGATGCCGGCGGCGTCGGCTACCGCCTCGCGGTCTCCTCCGAGACGCTGAAGGCGGTCCCGGCCGCGGGAAACGCGGCCTACCTGCACGCGGAGCTGATCGCGCGGGACGACTCGCTCGCCCTCTACGGCTTCGCCTCCGAGGAGGAGCGGGACCTCTTCCGCCTCCTGATCACGGTCAGCGGCATCGGCCCCAAGGTCGCGCTCGCGGCGCTCTCTGGAGGCAGCACCCGGGACCTCCTGCGGGCGATCGCCGCCGGCGACGCCAAGCGCTTCCAGGCGGTTCCGGGGATCGGCAAGCGAACGGCGGAGCGGATCCTGGTCGAGCTGCGGGAGAAGGTGGCGGGCGATTTGGAGCAGGAGGTGGCGGCGGCTCCCGGCGAGGTGGCCGACGCCCGCTCGCTGGCCCGCGACGGCCTCGTCAACCTCGGCTACGCGCCGCTCGAGGCCGAGCAGCTCCTCGACGGAGTCGAGGGGACCGAGCCCCAGGACCTGATCGCCGCTGCGCTGCGCAAAGCCGGCGCGTCGAGGAACGTCGCGTGAGCGGCCCGCCGGACATCGGCGGCAACCGCATCCGCACGCCCGGGCTCGACGCCGAGCCGGTGCCCGTCGACGCCGAGGTCAGGGTCCACGATGCGCGGGCGGAGGCGCCCGAGGAGGACCTGGACCGCTCACTGCGGCCGCCGACCCTGGCTGACTTCGTCAACCAGCGGCAGGTGACCGAGCAGCTGTCGATCTTCATCGAGGCGGCGCAGGGGCGTGGCGAGCCGCTCGACCACGTCCTCCTCGCCGGCCCGCCAGGGCTCGGCAAGACCTCGCTCGCCCACATCGTCGCCGCCGAGCTGGGGGTGCCGATGGTCCAGACGGCGGGCCCGGCGCTCGAGCGCAAGGCCGACGTCGCCTCCTTCCTCACGGCGCTGGAGCCGGGCAGCGTCTTCTTCATCGACGAGATCCACCGGCTCGGGCGGGCGGTGGAGGAGACCCTCTACCCGGCGATGGAGGACGGCGAGCTGCCCGTCGTGCTGGGCCAGGGCGCCGGAGCCCGGACCGTGACCCTGCCGCTGCCCCCCTTCACCCTGGTCGGCGCGACGACCCGGGCCGGGCTGCTGACGACCCCCCTGCGGGACCGCTTCGGCGTCTCCCACCGCCTCGAGTACTACTCGACCGAGCACCTGGCGCTGATCGTCGAGCGGTCCGCCGGGATCCTCGGCGTCGAGATCGACCCCGAGGGCGCGGCGACGATCGCCGCCCGCTCGCGGGGGACGCCGCGGGTCGCGAACCGCCTGCTGAAGCGGGTTCGCGACTTCGCCCAGGTCAAGGACAGGGGCCCGATCGGCCCTGAGGTGGCGGCGGCGGCGCTGGAGATGCTCGAGGTCGACGGGGTGGGCCTGGACCGCAGCGACCGGGCGCTGCTGGAGGCGGTCGCGGTCAAGTTCGCGGGCGGCCCGGTCGGCCTCTCGACCCTGGCGATCGCGATCGGCGAGGAGCAGGACACGGTCGAGGACGTGCTCGAGCCCTATCTGCTGCAGCAGGGCCTGCTGAAGCGCACCCCGCGCGGCCGGGTGCTGACCCGGCGCGCCTACGACCACCTCGGGATCGCCGCCCCAAAAGGCGCCGCCAGCCTCTTCTGAGCCGTCGGACTCGGAACGGCAACCAATCATCTAGCCTGTCGCGTATGCCGTTTTTCATCTGCCCGAATTGCGGGCACCGGGAGGTGAGCGGGGAGCGGACCGCCGGGTTCAGCACCCGCCCCAAGGGCTGCTCGAAATGCGGTTTCGGCTTTGTTTTCGAATTACTCGACGATTATTATCCGGCTCCCAATGCGGCCTTCTTCGTCTGCGACAAGCAGGAACGCGTGATCGACGCCGGCAAAGGCAGCTTCGAGCTGACCGGGCTGACCGACGAGGACGTGATCGGCCGGCCGGTGCGCGAGGTCCTCGGGCTCGACTGGATCGACGCCGGCAAGGGCGGCGAGGGGGCGGACACCGACCGCGACGGGTTCGTCGACCCGATCGAGACCTCGCTCGAGTGGGGGGTGCGCTCGCTGGGCAAGCGAGTCGCGGTCAACGCCGAGGGCGACCTGCCGGCCCGCGCCGTCGCCGATGTCTTCCCCGCCTACGACGACGACGGGGGTTTGCTCCTCGTCCTCACGCCGGAGGGCTGAGCGATGGGGACCCGGCGCAGCCACCTCCTCGTCCTCCTGTTCGTGATCGGCCTGGTGGCGGTCTCGGCGATCGTCATCGCCAGCAAGGAAACGAAACTCGGCCTCGACCTGCAGGGCGGGCTCGAGCTCGTGTACCAGGGTCAGCCGACCGGCACCAGCAACGAAGTCAGCGGCGAGGACATCGAAGACTCGATCTCGATCATCGAAGAGCGGATCAACAAGCTCGGCGTCTCCGAGCCGGAAGTCGCCCGGCTCGGCACCGACGAGATCACCGTCGCCCTCCCCGGGGTGACCGACGCGAACCGCGCCGCCGAGCAGGTCGGCAGCACCGCCCAGCTCTACTACTACGACTGGGAACCGAACCTGATCGGCCCCGAGTTCGCGATCGGCGGCCGCCCGGGCCGCGAACCGCCGCCGGGCCCGCTCAAAGCCTCCCAGAAACGCTGGGAAGAGGCGGAACGCAACGTCACCAACAGGTCCCACCAGCAGCTGATCGCCGCCGGCGCCTATCCCACCGCCTACGACGCCGCGCTGCTGGCCGCCGAACAGAAGCCGGTCGAGAACTGCCAGGACTGCTCGGTCGCGAAGCCCCGCTTCTACCTCTTCAAGAAAGCCAAGCCGCACGACCTGATCGCCGGCCCGGAGCTCGAGAAGAAGGACCTCTACATCAGCCCCACCGGCGAGAAACGACCGAAGGACGGGATCGTCGTCGAAGTCCCGGCCGGGACCATCCTGGTCTCCGAATACCCGGTGACGGAAAGCGGGGAAGTGGACGAAAGCGTCGACCCCGGCTGGTACGCGCTCAAGGACCAACCGGCCCTGAGCGGCAGCGACATCACCGATCCCGAACAGGCCTACGGCCCCAACAACGAACCGATCGTCAGCTTCAACTTCACCGGAGACGGTAGGGAGGCCTTCCAGGAAGTGACCAGGCGGATCGCCCGGCGCGGCCAGGCCCAGGCGATCGGGCCCGTCAGCGGCGAAGAAGCGGAAACCCTCTCCGGCCACTTCGCCGTCGTTCTCGACAACGAGGTCAAGACGCGGCCGATCATCAACTTCGGGGAAAACCCCGACGGGATCGACGGCCGCACCGGCGCTCAGATCTCCGGCGGCTTCAGCGGCGTCGAGGAGGCCCAGGACCTGGCGACGACCCTGCAGATCGGCGCCCTGCCGATCAACCTGAAGCTGATCAGCGAGACCCAGGTCTCCGCGACCCTGGGCAGCCAGGCGCTGCACGACGGGGTCAAAGCCGCGGTGATCGGCCTCGCCCTCGTCGTCCTCTTCCTGCTCCTCTACTACCGGTTCCTCGGCCTGATCGCCTCGGTCGCCCTCGGCGCCTACGGGGTGATCTTCTTCGCCCTGATCAAACTGATCCCGATCACCCTGACCCTGCCGGGGATCGCGGGCCTGGTGCTGACGATCGGGGTCGCCGCCGACTCCAACATCGTCATCTTCGAGCGGATCAAGGAGGAGGTGCGCGCCGGCCGCTCGATGAGCAGTGCGATCGCCGCCGGCTACAAACGCGGGATCAGCACCATCGTCGACGCCAACGTGGTCACCCTGCTGACCGCGTTCATCCTCTTCGTGCTGGCGACGGCCGGGGTCAAGGGCTTCGCCTTCACCCTCGGCGTCGGCACCATCGTCTCGCTGTTGACCGCGGTCGTCTTCACCCAGGCGCTGCTCGGGACGATGAGCCGCTCGCGCCTGCTGCGCTCGCCGAGCGCCCTCGGGGCCGGCGGGAGAGGACCGCGCTGGCACTACGACTTCATGGGGGCGAGCCGCTGGTTCTTCTCGGTCTCGGGGGTGATCCTGCTGATCGGCGGGTTCTCGCTGGCGACGAAGCAGCTCAACTTCGGCATCGACTTCGAGTCGGGCACGCGGATCACCGCCGCGCTGGAGAAACCGACCGACGAGGAAGGCGTGCGGGGCACGCTCGACGCGGTCGGGATCAACGGCGAGGAGGTGCAGCAGGTCGACGACCCGAACTTCGGCTCCAACGTCTTCCAGATCCAGTCCCACGAACTCGAACCCGGCGAGGTGGACCGGGCGCGATCGGCGCTGGCCTCCGACTATGGGGTCCAGGAGAACGGGTTCGAAAGCACCAGCGTCGGACCCACCTTCGGGCAGCAGGTGGCCAACAGCGCGCTGAAGGCGCTGATCTTCTCGATGCTGGTGATCTGCGGCTACGTGGCGCTGCGGTTCGACCCGAAGTTCGCGGTGCCGGTACTGATCGCGATCTTCCACGACATCCTCATCACCGGGGGCGTCTACTCACTGACCGGGAAAGAGGTGAACAGCGGTACGGTCGCCGCGTTCCTGACCATCTTGGGCTACTCGATCTACGACACGATCATCGTCTTCGACCGGATCCGCGAGAACGTCCCGCGGATGCCTCGCGCCGCCTTCTCGCAGATCGTCAACCGCTCGATGAGCGAGGTCCTCACCCGCTCGCTGGCGACCAGCTTCTCGACCCTCCTGGGGGTGATGTCGCTGCTGATCTTCGGCGGCGCGACGCTGCAGGACTTCGCCTTCGCGATGCTGGTCGGGATCGCCTCCGGGACCTATTCCTCGATCTTCATCGCCTCCCCGGTCCTGACCGCCTGGAAGGAACGCGAGCCGGGCTTCGTGCGGCGCCGGCAGCGGATCGCAGAGCTCGAGGGAGGCCAGGTTCCCGCCTACGCCGACGAGATCGAGATGGCGAAACTGGGGCGCGACGAGGAGCGCGAAGGGGAGCCCGCCGCCGCGCCGCAGGAGCCGCTGGCGGAGGCGACCCCGGGCGCCGTCGCGACGGTCGAGCGCACGACCGACGGCTCCGGCAACGGCGCCGGCGCGCTCGGCAACGGTGACGGAGACTCGGCCTCCACCGAGCGCCGCAAGCGCAACGCCGAGCGCCGTGCCCGCCGCCAGGCGCGTCGCAAGCACGGGAGGAGCCGATGACCGCCCCGGCGACGCTGCCGATCCGGACGACCGCCACGGGGAGGGCGATCTGATGGCCCTGGTCGTCTTCTTCATCATGGGGATCGCCCTCTGGCACTTCACCGTCTTCGTCCCCGACCGCTTCTGGCAGGGAATCGTCGGCGCCTTCCTCGGCTCGGTGATCGGGGCGATCGTGTTCGGGCTGATCGTCCAGGGAATCAGCGGCAAAGGCATGGGGGAGACCGATCTCTCGACGGCGCTGATCTCGGTGCCGGGGGTGCTGATCGGCCTGGCGGTCGTCTGGGCGATCGGCGTGCGGTCCGAGGACGAGACCGCCTGAGCGGGCGTTTTCCGCCCATCTTGGGCGGCCGCCGCGCCAACGGTTCCGCCGCTGCGCTTCCTAGCCTGGAAGCGTGTCGGAGACCATCTGCGACTTTGCCGCCGAGCCCTATTCCTACGCCGACGCCCGCGCCCTGAGCGAGGAGCTCGGGCTGAGCGAGCCGGTTGCGGTCACGCTCGTGCGGCGCGGGTACCGCACCCCCGCGCAGGCCCGCTCCTTCCTGGCCGCCGACGAGTCGCACCCGCCGTCCTCCTTCGAGGGGATGGAGCAGGTGGTCGGGCGGGTGCGGGCGGCGATCCAGGGGGGCCGCCGGATCACGGTCCACGGCGACTTCGACGTCGACGGGGTCTGCGCGACCGCCCTCCTGGTGAGGACGCTGCGGGAGCTGGGAGCGGACTGCGACTGGTTCATCCCCAACCGAATCGAGGACGGCTACGGGCTGAGCGGGGAGAACGTGCGGCGGCTGGCGGAGCGGGGAACCGACCTGCTGATCACCGTCGACTGCGGGATCACCTGCGCCGCGGAGGTGGCGCTGGCGCGGGAGCTGGGAATGGAGGTCGTCGTCACCGATCACCACCAACCGAAGCCGGAGCTGCCCGACTGCCCGATCCTGCACCCGCAGGTCAGCGGCTATCCCTTCGAGCCCCTGTGCGGGACCGCCGTCGCGTGGAAGTTGGCCTGCGCGTTGAGGGAGGGGGAGGGGGCGGACCCCGACCCCGACCTCGATCTGGTGGCGCTGGCGACGGTCGCCGACGTCGTTCCGCTGGTCGGCGAGAACAGGGCGCTGGTGCGCCGGGGCCTGGCCGAGATCCGGCGGGCGAGGCGGCCGGGCATCCGGGCGCTGCTGGAGGCGTCGAGGTGCGAGCCGGAGCGGCTGGACGAGGGGGACCTCGCCTTCCGGCTGGCGCCGAGGATCAACGCCGCCGGGCGGCTCTACCGCGCCGACGCCGGCGTCGAGCTGTTCCTCACCGAGGAGATGGGGCGGGCGGCCGCGATCGCCGAGGAGCTGGGCCGGGCCAACTCCGAGCGCCGCGCGACCGAGCGCGAGGTCGACGCGGCCGCCGAGGCAGCGCGGCGGGAGCTGCCCGAGCGCCTGCGGGGGGCGCGCGGGCTGGTGGTTGCGGGCGAGGGGTGGCACCCCGGGGTGGTCGGGATCGTGGCGTCGCGGCTGGTCGAGCGGCACCACCGGCCGGTCGTCGTCATCTCCCTCGACGAGAACGGCGAGGGAAGGGGGTCGGGGCGGAGCATCTCGGGCTTCGACCTGCTGGCGGCGCTGGAGGCCTGCGCCGAGCATCTCGAGGGGTTCGGCGGCCATCGAGCCGCCGCCGGGCTGACGATCAGGGCCGAGAAGGTCGCGGCGTTCCAGGAGGCCTTTGCGGCGCACGCCGACGCGGCGCTCTCGCCGTCAGACCTGAGGCGGACCGAGAGGGTCGACGCGATGGTCGGCGGCGTCGGGCTCGGTCTCGAGCTGGCGGAGGAGCTGCGGCGGCTCGGGCCTTTCGGCATGGGGAACCCCGGGGTGCGCCTCCTGGTTCCCTCGGCCCGGATCACCGACGTGCGGACGATGGGCCAGGGCAAGCACGCCCGCTTCAGCCTCCACAGCGGCTCCCACCGCGCCCTCGGGGTCGCCTTCGGGCGCTCGAGCCTCGGCGTCGAGGACGAGGACCTGCTCGACGCGACGGTGCGGCTCGAGGTCAACCACTGGAACGGCTCGGTCGAGCCAAGGGTGGTGCTGAGGGAGCTGTACCCGCTGGAGGAGCCGGAGGCGCATGGCGGCCCCGACGCAGAGGAGCCGCGGCCCCCGCACGCCTGCTCCTGCGAGAAAGCCGAGTGGTGGCGGCGCTTCGAGGCCGAGGTCGGCCGGGATCTCGACGGCGAGTCTGCGATTACCCGTACAGAGCAAGGGTTTTCGCGGACTCGCGAGGCGAGGGGACGCCACGTGGTGCATGGCCGAGCTCCGGTCACGGTCGCGATCGCCGAGCTCGTCTCCAGCGGCGCCGGCGTCCTCGCGGTCTGCGCGGATGCCTCCCGCCGCGCCGGCCTCGGCAGCGGCGCCGGCGGCCTCTCCCGCTTCAACGGGGGCGCGGCGCTGATCGCCTGCCATCGCTGCGGCAGCAGGGAGATCGAGCGGCTCGGCCGGAAAGCTGAGAGCGGGCTCGCCGTCACCGACTACGCCGCCCTGGAGCGGGCGCCGGGCCTTGCCGGGCGCTTCGAGCACGTCGTCCTCGTCGATCCCCCCCGCGGCCCCGCCGACGAGCTGCGGGCGGGCTCTCCCCGCGCCGCCGGGAAGCCGGGGTCGGCCGGCGAGCCCGGCTTCCTGCACCTGCTCTGGACCGAGGCCGAGGTCGAGTTCGCCGCCCGGGCCCTGGTCGAGCAGTGGCCGGGGCGGGCGGCCGTCGCCGCCGCCTTCCGGGCGTTGCGCGAGGCCGGCGAGTGCGGCGGCGAGGCGCTCCGCCAGGCCCTCGCCGGCGAGGGCGCGCACCCCCTCTGCGCGGAGGCCTGCGCCCGCCGCTTCCGCGTCCTCAGCGAGCTCGGTCTTCTGCAGGGGGCGCCCGAGGGCGGCGCAGGCGTCGTTCGGGTCGTATCCTCAGGAAGGACGGATCTGCAGCGCTCCGCTGCGTTCCGCGCCTACGGAGAAAGACTCTCGGAGGCTCAGCAATTCCCCGCAAGACCGAAACCGCAGTAGCGCACAGGGAGCTCCTCGCCGATCTCTTCGCCGTGATCGAGGAGTTCGACTCCTCCGCGTCCGCGAGCGACGAGGGTCCCGGCGGCACCGCGGTCGCGGTGGCGACGATCGACCGCGCCAAGGTGGAGCGCGCCTTCGAGTTCGCCTGCGAGCGGCACGCCGACCAGCGCCGGCACTCGGGCGACGAGTTCATCACGCACCCGGTCGGGGTGGCCCAGGTCTGCGCCGGCATGCGGCTCGACACCGAGACCCTCTGCGCCGCGCTCCTCCACGACACGGTCGAGGACACGACCGCGAGCCTGGAGGAGATCCGCGCCGAGTTCGGCGAGGAGATCGCCCAGCTGGTCGACGGCGTCACCAAGCTGACCGGGATCAGCTTCGAGAGCCGCGACGAGCGGCAGGCCGAGAACTACCGGAAGATGATGGTGGCGATGGCCACCGACGTCAGGGTGATCCTGATCAAGCTGGCCGACCGCCTCCACAACATGCGCACGCTCGGCGCCCTGCCGAAGCAGAAGCAGACGCTGAAGTCGCACGAGACGCTGGAGATCTACGCCCCGCTCGCGCACCGGCTCGGGATCCACGCGATCAAGTGGGAGCTGGAGGACCTCGCCTTCGCCACCCTGCACCCGCGCAAGTACACGGAAATCAAGCAGCTGGTCGCCCAGCAGCGCGACGAGCGGGAGAAGTTCGTGGCCGAGGCTGGCGATTTCCTCGCCCGGGAGCTGGAGCAGGTCGGCATCGAGGCCGAGATCTCGGGCCGCGCCAAGCACTTCTACTCGATCTATACGAAGATGGCGAAGAAGGGACGCGAGTTCAACGAGATCTTCGACCTGACGGCGATGCGGGTGATCGTCCACTCGGTCAAGGACTGCTACGGCGCGATCGGCGTCATCCACTCGCTCTGGAAGCCGCTGCCCGGCCGGTTCAAGGACTTCGTCGCGATGCCGAAGGCGAACATGTACCAGGCGCTCCACACGACCGTGATCGGGCCCGAGGGCAAGCCCCTGGAGATCCAGATCCGGACCGAGGAGATGCACAAGCTCGCCGAGTACGGGATCGCCGCCCACGTCGCCTACAAAGAGGGCGCCAGCGGCGACCCCCAGCGCGAGAAGATGACCTGGCTGCGCCAGCTGGTCGAGGCCGAGGGCGAACAGGACCCGACCGAGTTCCTCGAATCGCTCAAGGTCGACCTCTTCGAGGACGAGGTCTTCGTCTTCACCCCGAAGGGCGAAGTGAAGAGCCTCTCCGCCGGCTCGACCCCGCTCGACTTCGCCTACGCCGTCCACACCGACGTCGGCCACAGCTGCGTCGGCGCGAAGGTCAACGGCTCGATCGTGCCGCTGCACTACCAGCTGCGCTCCGGCGACATCGTCGAGGTCCTGACCGCGAAGCAGAAGCGCGGGCCCTCGCTGGACTGGCTGAAGCTGGTGCGGACGAGCCGCGCCCGCAACAAGATCCGCGCCTGGTTCAAGGAGGAGCGGCGCGAGGACGCCGAGCGCGACGGCCGCGAGAGCCTCGACGAAGCCCTGCGCACGCGGGGGATCCCGATGCAGAAGGTCTCCGGCTCGGCGCTGCTCGCGGACGTGATCCGGGAGATGGGCTTCCGCAAAGCCACCGACTTCTACATCGCCCTCGGCCAGGGCAAAGTCTCGGCGAAGACCGCTGCCAACAAGCTGATGCAGCGGCTGAAGGCGGGCGAGGGCGTCGAGGACGAGGCCGCCGGGACCCAGCCCGGGCGCGAGGACCGCGCCCGCCGCACCAAGGACGCCTCCAACTACGGGATCACGGTGAAGGGCGTCGAGAACGTCGCCGTGCGGCTGGCGAAGTGCTGCCGGCCGGTCCCGGGCGATGCGATCGAGGGCTACGTCTCGCTCGGCCGCGGGATCACCATCCACCGCGCCGACTGCAAGAACGTGAAGGCGCTGAAGCGCGCCTCGGAGCGCTTCGTCGACGTCTCCTGGCGGGGCGAAAACGAGGCCGCCTACCGGGTCGAGCTGCAGATCGACGCCTACGATCGCACCCGCCTGCTGGAGGACCTCTCCCGGACCTTCTCCGAGGCCGGGATCAACATCATCGGCGCCAGCTGCACGACCAACCACCCGATGGTCAAGAACCGGTTCGTGATCGAGGTCGGAGACACGGAGCAGCTCAAGCAGTGCATCGGGCGGCTCCGCAACGTCGAGTCGGTGTTCGACGCTTACCGGATAACTCCAGCGGCGTAACGGCAGCCATGGCTCTGAAGGTCGCAGTCACCGGTCCTACGGGGGAGATCGGGAAGCCACTGATGTCGGAGCTGGAGCGGCGCGACGAGGTCGGCGAGGTGCTGGGGATGGCGCGGCGGGCGTTCGATCCGGCTGACGAGGGCTGGGAGAAGGTCTCCTATCGGCGCGGTGACATCCTCGATCGGGGGGCGCTGGCGGCGCTGTTCGACGGGGTCGACGTCGCCGTGCACCTCGCCTTCGCGATCTTCGGCGGCCGCGAGGAGACCCGCCGGGTGAATCTTCAGGGGACGCGGAACGTCTTCGAGGTCGCGATCAAGGCCGGCGTCAGGCGCCTCGTCTACGCCTCCTCGGTCGCCGCCTACGGATTCCACCCCGAGAACCCGCAGCCGCTGACCGAGGAGGTGCCGGCGCGCGGCAGCGACGGCTTCTACTACTCGCGTCAGAAGGCCGAGCTGGAGGACCTGCTCGGCGAGCTCCTGGCCGAGAGCGAGGTCGAGGCCTACGTCTTCCGTCCCTGCATCGTCGCCGGACCGCGGGCGACGATGCTGGTCGAGCAGACGGTCGACGCGGTGCGGGCGGGGGACCCGCTGCCGCTCCTGCGCAAGGGCGTCGAGAGGCTGCCGCTGGTGCGCCCGGTCCTGCCCGATCCCGGCGTCCCGATCCAGCTCGTTCACCACGACGACGTCGCCCGGGCGATGGCCGCGGCGATCTGCGGCGACGGTCCGCCCGGCGCCTACAACCTCGCCGGCGAGGGGGAGGTCTCGGTCTCCGACGTCGCCCGCGCCCTCGGCTGGCGCTCGGTCCCCGTCCCGGGACCGGCGGTCAGCGTCGGCGCCGCCGCCGCGCGGCGCCTCACCTTCGCCTCGACCAGGCTGGAGTGGGCGACCGCCCTCGACACCCCGGTGCTGATGGACACGGCAAAGGCCCGCCGCGACCTCGGCTGGGAGCCCCGGCACGACGCCCAGGAAACTCTCCGCGAAACCGTCACCGGAGCTCGCCAGAAAGGCCTGTTGGACTAGCTCAAGCGACGACGGTCAGCGCGCCCGGGGCGGCGCGCAGCTCGATCCTGTCGCGCTCGCCGATGTAGTCGCCGTCGACCTGGAGCGGAAAGGGGCGGGCGCGGCCGTTCCTGTCGGTGGAGGCGGTTTCGACGACGGCGTGGGCCACGTCGTCGAAGTGGGCGACCTGCCGATGGCGGGCGGCGGGCCGGGCCTCGCTGAAGAGGCGGCTGATCAGGGTCGGCATGTCGCGCTGCGCCGCCCGCCTCAGGACGGCGATCGAGAGGGTGCCGTCGTCGATCGCGATTCCCTCGCAGACGCGGATCGGGCGGCTGGCGAAGTAGGTGAAGGGATCGGAGTTCTGGACAATCGCGGTGACCCCCTCGACGGGCTCGTGCCCGTCCACCCGCGTCCGCACCTGGATCGGGTTGACCAGGTACTTGCGGTAGAAGCCCGAGACGCCGGCCCAGCTGTAGTAGTAGGGGCCGGCGGTGGCCTTCAGCTTCGGGTTGGCGTCGACGCGGCGCACCACGGTGGCGTCGATCCCGACCCCGCAGGAGAAGACGAAGCAGCGGTCGTCGACCATCCCCAGGTCGATCTTCCGCGGCTGCCAGTCGTCGGCGAGCGAGAGCAGGTGCTCGGTCGCGTCGACGACGTCGTTCGGCATCCCCAGCGTCCGCGCGACGACGTTGGTCGAGCCGCCCGGCAGCACCGCGACCGGCAGGTCGGTCCCCGCCAGCCCGTTCGCGACCTCGTTCAGCGTCCCGTCGCCGCCGAAGGCGACGACCACGTCGTAGCCGCCGTCCCGCGCCTCCCGCCCGATCTCGGTCGCGTGGTTCTGCGCCTGGGTCGAGACCGCTTCGACGTCGAACCGCCCCTGCAGCGCGTAGACCACGAGGTTCCGCAGCCGATCCGACACCGTCGTCGCGTACGGGTTGACGATGATCAGCATCCGTTTCTTTGCCGACCTGCGGCGACGGAGGGAGCGAATCTGGGCGGACACGGAGGCGCAGCCTAATGCCGCGGCGCCCCGCAGATGCTCCGCCTCGACCATCTAGGGTGCCGCCGATGGTCGACCGACGCGAGCTGGGGGCGATCTTCCTCGGCGGGGCGCTGGGCACCCTGCTCCGTGCCGGCCTGCTGGAAGCGGTCGGCGAGGGCGCGCCGGGATGGCCGTGGGCGACCTTCGTCGTCAACCTCGCCGGGGCGTTCCTGCTCGGTTGGCTGGTCACGGCGCTGCCGGCGGCGAGGAGGCAGCGACCGCTCTGGACCACCGGCTTCTGCGGCGGCCTCACCACCTTCTCGACGATGCAGGTGGAGCTGCTGGGGATGCTGGAAACCGGCCGGCCGGGGATCGCCCTCGGCTACGCCGCCGCCAGCGTCCTCGCCGGGCTGGTCGGGGTCGAGGCCGGGGTCGCGGGGGCGCGGAGGATGCAGGCCGGATGAGCCTCGGCGTCTGGATCGGGATCGCCGCCCTCGGCGGCGTCGGGGCGGTGCTGCGCTTCGCCGTCGACTGGCTCGTCTCGCTGCGGCTCGGCTTCCGCTTCCCCTACGGCATCCTGGCCGTCAACCTCAGCGGAGCCTTCCTGCTGGGCCTCCTGGCGGGCGCCTCCCTGCGGGGCCACGCCCACCTCCTCGCCGGCGTCGGCCTGCTCGGCTCCTACACCACCTTCTCGACCTGGATGCTCGACACCCAGGAGCTCGAGGCGCGAGGCCAACGGCGCCGGGCCGTTGTCAACGTCCTCCTCAGCCTGGCCCTCGGCCTCGCCGCCGCCGCCCTCGGCTACGCCGTCGGCGCCGGTCGCTAGCGCGCCAGCGGCGAGGCGGTTTTCCAACCACCGGTAGGCGAAGGCGACTGCCGGGAGGGTGGCGCCGACTAGACCGCCTCGTAGCGGATCACGGCGCCGTCCTCCGCTTCCCGCACCCGCCCTTCGTTGACGAGCAGGTCGGCGTGGCCGATCACCTCGGAGAGGGTGAGGTAGGCCTGGGTCACCGCGACGTTGCCCCATAGCGCCTGCGCCAGCTCGTGGCCGGTCCGCGGCTGCTCGGCGATCAGGCGGTGGATCTTCTCCTTGCGCCGCTCGTGGCCGGCGAGGCGCGAGTCGATCAGGGCGGAGTGGTCGGTGATCGGCTCGCCGTGCCCCGGCAGCACGATCTCCGCCGGCATCTCCCGCGTCCTCTTCAACGAGTCGATGTAGGTCACCAGGGCCTGGGTGCGGCGCGAGCCGCCGCCGAGCGGGCGGGCGATCAGCGGGTTGGAGGAGATGTGGGGCAGGAGGTGGTCGGCGGCGATCAGGATCCGCCGCTCGGCGTCCCAGAAGACCGTGTCGGAGGGGCTGTGGCCGGGACGGTGCAGCACCTGCAGGCGCCGGTCGCCGAGCGCGATGATGCTGCCGTCCTCCAGCGGCCGGGTGACGGTGACGTGCGAGCCCCAGCCGCGGAAGCTGCGAGAGACGCTGCGCAGCGCCTCGGTGACGTCCTCTGGGATGCCGTTGCGAAGCATGACCTCGACCGCGAACCTGTCCTCCTTCTCCGCGTCCTCCTCGAAGGCCGCCAGCCGCTCGGCCGCCACCCCGAGCGCCGCCACCTCCGCCCCCGAGTGCTCGACCAGGATCTCGACCAATCCGAGGTGGTCGATGTGCTGGTGGGTGACGACGATCAGCTCCAGGTCGGAGATGTCGTGCCCGCGCTCGGCCAGCCGAGCCGTCAGCTCGTCGAGCGCCTTGCCGGAGTTCGGGCCGGTGTCGACCAGCGTCAGCGGCTCGTCCTCGATCAGGTAGCAGTTGACCCGCCCGACCGCGAACGGAGTCGGGATCGCCAGGCGGTGGATGCCGGCCAGCGCCGCCTGCTCGAGCGCCTCCTCCGGCGTCACGACCGGATCAGGGCGAGCAGCTCGTCGCGCCGGCGCTCCATGTCCTCGCGGGAGACCAGCGACTCGAGGTTCAGCCGCAGCAGCGGCTCGGTGTTGGACGGGCGGACGTTGAAGTGCCAGTCGGGGTAGTCGACCGAGACCCCGTCGAGGCGGGTGATCTCGCCGTCGGCGTGGAGCTCGGCGATCTCCTCCATCTTCGCCCGGGCGTCGGCGACCTCGGAGTTGATCTCGCCGGAGATGAAGTACCTGGAGCGGAACTCCTCCATCAGCTCGGCCAGCGAGCGGCCGTCGAGGGAGAGCAGCTCCAGCACCAGCAGCGCCGGGATCGTCCCCGAGTCGGCGTTCCAGAAGTCGCGGAAGTAGTAATGACCTGAGACCTCGCCGCCGAAGGCGGCGCCCTCCTCGCGCATCCGCGCCTTGAAGAAGGCGTGGCCGACGCGCGAGAGGTCGGAGCGGCCGCCCTCGGCGGCGACCAGGTCGGGCACCGCCCGGCTCGAGCGCGGGTCATAGAGGATCGTCGCCCCGGGCTGCTTGCGCAGGATCGAGCGGGCGAGCAGGGCGCAGACGAAGTCGCCGTCGCAGAAGGTCCCCTCGCCGTCGATGAAGAAGCAGCGGTCGGCGTCGCCGTCCCAGGCGATGCCGAGATCGGCGCCGCTCTCCCGGACCCGGGCGACGATCATCCGCCGGTTCTCCTCCAGCAGCGGGTTCGGCTCGTGGTCGGGGAACTCGCCGTTCGGCTCGAAGTACATCTCCTCCAGATCGAGCGGCAGCCGCTCGAGGATCGGCCCGACCATCGGCCCGCCCATACCGTTGCCGCCGTCGACGACGACCTTCATCGGCCTCACGCTCGCCGGGTCGATGAAGCTGAGGGCGTGGGCGCGGAACTCCTCCCAGACGTCCACCTCCTCGGCGCCGCCGCCCCCCGGCGCCTCGCCCAGCCCGGCTTCGATCTCGGCCCGGACGTCGCCGATCCCGGCGTCGCCGGAGAGCGGCAGCGCCCCCTCGCGCACCAGCTTCACGCCGGTGTAGGCCTTCGGGTTGTGCGAGGCGGTCACCATCGCGCCGCCGTCGAGCTCGCGCGAGCCGACCAGGTGGTAGAGGACCTCGGTCGCGACCATGCCAGCGTCGACCACGCTCGCGCCCTCGGCGGTCAGCCCTTCGCGGACTCCGGCCGCCATCGCCGGCGCGGTCAGCCGCATGTCGCGGCCGAGGCCGACCCGCAGCTCGCTCGGCGGCTTCCCCCGCAGCCGCCCCAGCACCCGGGCGAAGGCGCGCCCGATCGCGAGCGCGGTCGTCTCGTCCATCTCGGAGCCGTGGAGGCCGCGGATGTCGTAGGCCTTGAAGATGTCGGGATTTACGTCCTCCGCTTCGCGCCCGGGCGTGGATCCCGCCATCAGAACGCTCCTTTCAGCGCCTCGTAGCTCTGCTCGATCGACTGCGGCATCACTTTCGTGTCGGCGATCACCGGCATGAAGTTGTTGTCGCCCGCCCAGCGAGGGACCACGTGCATGTGGATGTGGTGCTCGACCCCCGCGCCCGCCACCCGGCCCTGGTTGAAGCCGACGTTGTAGCCGTGCGGCTGGTAGATCTCCTCCAGCCGCTCCATCGCCCGCTGGGCGAGCGCCATCATCTCCGCCAGCGTCCCGGCCGGGATCTCCTGCAGGCGCCCGACGTGCTCGTAGGGTGCCACCATCAGGTGCCCATTGGTGTACGGGAAGAGGTTGAGGATGACGAAGCTGCGCTCGCCGCGGTGGACGATCAGGCTCGCCTCGTCGTCCCCCGCCGCCGGCTTGGCGCAGAAGATGCACTCCTCCTCGATGTCCTTCGACGCGTCCTTCACGTAGGCGAGGCGCCAGGGCGCCCAGATGCGGAAATTTGCCACGGACAGCCCATCCTATTGACGCCGCATCGACCACTCGCCGAACTGCATCAAATTTCCGGGCTGCGGGACCGGAAATTTGATGCAGTTCGGATTACAGCCAGCGGCGCTTGCGGAAGTAGGCGACCATCCCGACAAGGACGACCGCCATCACCCCGAGCACGGTGAAGAAGCCCGCCTCGTGGCCCTCGCTCGGGACCCAGGTGTTCATCCCCATCACGCTGGCGATCAGGGTCAGCGGCAGGATCACGACGCTGATCGAGGTCAGCACGCGGAGGATGTCGTTGAGGCGGTGCGAGATCACCGACTCGTTGGTCTCCTCGAGCGCCTCGGCCACCTCCTTGTAGTTCTCGAGCATGTCCCAGATCCTCTCGTGCGCGTCGACGACGTCGTCGAAGTAGATCTCGAGGTCGAGGTCGGAGGCGAGGTAGCGCTGCTTGACCTTCTCGAGGTCGCGCAGGACCGGCCGCTGCGGCCGGATCACCTTGCGGAAGTTGATGATCTCCTGCTTGACGTTGGAGATGTCGCGCACCACCTCCTCCGCCCGCTCTTCGAAGATGTCGTCCTCGAGCGCGTCGAGCTTGTTGCCGATCTTGCGCAGCATCGGGAAGCAGTAGTCGAAGCTGTCGTCGACGAGGCGGTAGAGCAGGTAGCCGGAGCCGCGGGAGAAGAGCTGTTCGCGCACCTCCTCTTTCGCCCGGCAGCGCTCGAACAGGTAGTCGACCGGCTGCAGCGGCAGGTTCGGGATCGCCACCACGTAGTCGGGGCCGACGAAGAGGTCGAGCTCGCCGGCGCCGAGCCGCCCGGCGACGGGGTCGAAGACCGGCAGGTGGAGGACGATGAAGAGGTAGTCGTCGTAGACGTCGATCTTCGGCCGCTGGTTGCGGGAGAGGACGTCCTCGAGGTCGAGGGCGTGGAACTCGAAGTGCTCCTCGAGCCAGGTCCGCTCCAGCGATCCCGGCCAGTCGATCTTGACCCAGCGCAGGCCGTCGTGCTCGACCTGCTCGACGTTGGGCTGCTGGGGCTCAGGCGCCGCCGGCCGAGAGACGAGCTCGCCGCGCCGGCCGGGCCGTCGCAGCCTCGGTTTCGGAAGGTTCGGCATCGCCCAGGCTCGTCTTCTCGTGCAACGGGGTCATGAGGGTGCCTAGGTTAGCCGCCCGGCGCGCTGTGGAAGGTGAGGTGGTCGATTGGTATGGTTTGCCCACATAAGCGCCACATCTAGAGGGGTGGAGGGACTGGCCCAGTGAAGCCCCGGCAACCATCGCGATCGCAAGGTCGAGACAGGTGCCAAGTCCAGCAGGTCGCGCAGATTTCGATGAGCGAGGGCCTGGAAGATGTGGGGGACGTCCGATCGGACCTCTGCCCCACAGACGGCGGAGGTTTTTTCATAGCAGCGGAAAGAAGGATCGGATGTCTGTAGAGAGCCTGAAGTGCAAGGAGTGCGGAGCCAGCTACGAGCTGGACGCCAGCTACGTCTGTGAAAACTGCTTCGGCCCGCTGGAGGTCACCTACGACCTCGGCGACCTCGACGCGGCCGAGGTGAAGCGGCGGATCCAGGCCGGCTCGCAGGGGATCTGGCGCTACGCCGACTTCCTGCCGTTCGCCGGCCGGCCGGGGGACCCGCTGGAGCCGGGGCTGACCCCGCTCCTGCGGGCGGACCGCCTCGCCGAGCGGCTGGGGACGGGCGCCGAGATCTGGGTCAAGAACGACGCCGCCAACCCGACCCACTCCTTCAACGACCGGGTCGTCGCGGTGGCGGTCGCCAAAGCGCAGGAGCTCGGCTTCGAGACCGTCGCCTGCGCCTCGACCGGCAACCTGGCCAACGCGGTCGCCGCCCACGCCGCCGCGGCGGGCCTCGACTCCTACGTCTTCGTCCCCGCCAACCTCGAGGAGCAGAAGCTGCTCGCCACCGGCGTCTACGGCACCAACCTAGTCGGGGTCCGCGGCAACTACGACGACGTCAACCGGCTCTGCACGCAGCTGGCGGAGACCCACCCGTGGGCCTTCGTCAACGTCAACCTGCGCCCCTACTACGCCGAGGGCTCCAAGACGCTCGCCTACGAGACCGTCGAGCAGCTGGGCTGGACGCTGCCCGACCGGGTGGTCAGCCCGATCGCCTCGGGTTCGCTCTTCACCAAGCTCGGCCGCGGCTTCCAGGAGTGGCTCGACCTCGGCCTGGTCGAGGGCGAGCAGCCCGCGTTCAACGGCGCCCAGGCGGCTGGCTGCAGCCCGGTGGCGACCGCCTTCGCCGAAGGCTGGGACGTCTGCAAGCCGCAGCGGCCGGAGACGATCGCCAAGAGCCTCGCGATCGGCGATCCCGCCGACGGCCCCTACGCGGTCGAGCAGGCGCGCCGCACCGGCGGCGGCGTCGACTCGGTCACCGACCAGGAGATCCGCGACGGGATCAAGCTGCTGGCGGAGACGACCGGGATCTTCACCGAGACCGCCGGCGGCGTCACCGTCGGGGTCCTGCGCAAGCTCGCCGAACGGGGCGACCTTGCCGACGGCGAGCGGGTCGTCGTCTACATCACCGGCGAGGGGCTGAAGACGCTCGACGCGACGCGCGATACGTTCCAGATGCACGAGATCGATCCGGCCCTCGAGAGCTTCGAGGCCGAGTTCCCGCAGGAGGTAGCCGTCTAGATGTCAGTCACCGTGAAGATCCCGACGCAGCTGCGGGCCGCAACCGGCGGCCAGGCTGAGCTCGAGGTGGACGGATCCACCGTCGGCGAGGTCCTGGATGCCGTGTTCGACGCCCACGGCGGTCTGCGCGACCGCATCACCCAGGACGGCGACCTCCGCCGCTTCGTCAACGTCTACGTCTCCGGCGAGGACATCCGCTTCCAGCAGGGCCTGGAGACCTCGATCGACGACGGCGACGAGGTCACCATCCTGCCCGCGGTGGCCGGCGGCTGACACTGTCTCCGAGCTTGTGGGGGCTATAGCCCCCACAATGTCGGACTCGATGAAGCCACCAGTCGTAATCCTCTGCGGCGGCCGCGGGACGCGCCTTCGCGAGCGGACCGAGTCGGTGCCGAAGGCGCTGGTCGAGATCGGCGGCCGGCCGATTCTCTGGCACGTGATCCAGATCTACGCCGCGCAGGGGTTCGGGAGATTCCTGCTGGCGACCGGCTACATGGGGGAGGCGGTGGCGGAGTTCGCGGCCGCCGAGCACTGGCCACCGGCCGTGGAGGTCGAGTGCGTGGACACCGGCCTCGATACCCCGACCGGGGGGCGGGTGGCCGCCCTGGCGGAGCGGCTGCGGGACGGGACCTTCTGCGTCACCTACGCGGACGGGGTCGCCGACATCGACCTCGGCGCCCTGCTCGATTTCCACCGCGCGCAGGGGGCGCTGGCGACCGTCACGGTCGTCCAGCCGGACCTGCAGTGGGGGGTGGCCGAGCTGAGGGGCGCCGCGGTCACCGGCTTCGTCGAGAAGCCGCGCAGCGAGCACTGGATCAACGGCGGCTTCTTCTGCTTCGAGCCGGGGGCGCTCGCCTTCCTCGACGGGGAGAGCGTGCTCGAGCGCCGGCCGCTGGAGCGCCTGGCCGCCGACGGCGAGCTGCGCGCCTATCGCCACGAGGGCTTCTGGGACTGCATGGACACCTACAAGGACGCGGTCGTCCTCAACGACCTCTGGACCAGCGGCCGCGCCGCCTGGCGCATCTGGGACGCCGCCGCGGTGGATGCGCCTTGAAGCGATCCCTGGTCACCGGCGGTCACGGCTTCGTCGCCTCCAACCTGGCGCGGGCGCTGCTGGAGCGGGGCGACGCGGTCAGCGTCCTCGACCTGGCGCCGCCGCCGCGCTCGGGCCTCGCGCTGCAGGGGATCGACGCCGAGGTCGAGCTGCTGGAGGCGGACCTGCGCGACGCCGCCGCGGTCGAGGCGGCGGTCGCCGCCGGCGAGTTCGAGGTCGTCTTCCACCTCGCCGCGCAGACGCTGGTCGGGCCGGCGATGCAGGACCCGACGCGGACCTTCGAGGTCAACGTGGCCGGCACCTGGACCCTGCTCGAGTCCTGCCGCCGCGCGGAGGTCCCGGCGGTGGTCGTCGCCTCCTCCGACAAGGCCTACGGGCCGAGCGAGGAACTCCCCTACCGGGAGGAGATGCGGCTGCAGCCCGCCTCCCCGTACGAGGCGAGCAAGGCGGCGGCCGACGCGATCGCGCTCAGCTACTGGTCCGCCTACGGGCTGCCGGTGGCGGTGACCCGCTTCGCCAACATCTACGGCGGCGGCGATTCCAACTTCTCGCGCCTGATCCCGGAGGCGGTCGCCGCCGTGCTCGACGGCCGCCGGCCCCAGATCCGCTCCGACGGCAGCCCCGAACGCGACCTCCTCTACGTCGACGACGCGGTGGCCGCGTACCTGGCGGTCGAGCATGCGGTGGGCGCCGGGGGGCCAGGAGCGGGGGAGGCGTTCAACGCCGGCGGCGAGCGCCCGTACTCGGTCGCGGAGATCCTGGAGACGGTGGCGGCGGCCTGCGACGCGGAGCTGCGGCCGGAATTCCTCGGCATCGGGAATCCCAGCGGCGAGATCGACCGCCAATACGTCGATTCGACCAAGCTGCGCGAGACGACCGGCTGGCGCCCCGAGGTCGAGCTCCGCGACGGCCTCCGCCGCACCCTCGACTGGTACCGCGGGCATCCGGAGCTGCGGCCCGAGGCGGCCGCCCGCGGCGGCTAGGCTGAGCCGATGTGCGGGCGCTTCACCGTCACGACCAAGGACACGAAGAAGATCGCCGACCGCTTCCAGGTCGAGCTCGAGAAGGCGCTGGAGCGGGGCGCCGGCGCCCCGGCGGCCAGGGAGAGCGCGAACGATGGGGGAGAGGCGAGGGAGAAATCGCCGCCCGGGCTCGGCCGCTTCAACGTCGCCCCGACTCAGGAGATCCTCGTCGTCCGCTCCTCCCCCGAGCCGGAGGAGGCCGAGCGGGGAGCGCGCGAGGCGAAGCTGATGCGCTGGGGCCTGGTGCCGGTCTGGGCGAAGGACCTGAAGGTCGGCTACCGGATGATCAACGCGAAACGCGAGAACCTGCTGAAGAGCCGCGCCTACTCGCCGCTCGTCGACAAGTTCCGGCACCGCTGCCTGATCGTCGCCGACGGCTTCTACGAGTGGATGAAGGCCGAGGACCCCAAGCAGCCGCGCCAGCCCTGGCGCTTCACCGTCGACGGCGGCGAGCCGTTCGCCTTCGCCGGCCTTTGCACCCGCAAGCAGTGGGAGGATCCTGAGGAGCGCGGCTATGACGACGGGTACATCTACACCTGCACCCTGGTTACCACGACGCCGAACGAGGTCGTGAAGCCGGTGCACGACCGGATGCCCGCGATCCTGCCGGGGCCGGAGGCCGAGGCCGCCTGGCTGCGCCCCGACCTCAGCGCCGAGGACGCGGTGGCGATGTGCGAGCCGCTGGATCCGCGGCGGATGGAGGGGGCGCCGGCGAACCCGGCGCTGAACAAGGTCGGCAAAGGGACGGCGGAGGGGCCGGAGCTGCTGGTCGCGCCGCAGGAGCAGCTCGACGTCTAGCCGCTCGGCTGACTAGGAGTCCTCATCCTCCTCGGCTTCCTCTTCGGCCTCTTCCTTTTCTTCGAGCTTTTCCTCTTCGGCCTGCTCGTCGATCGGCGGCGAGCGCTTCTCCAGCGCCGCCTCGGTCTGCACGGTCGCCTCGCCGGCATCGGTGCCCAGCGTGCAGGAGATACCCGCCGCGGGCACGGCGGTCGTTTTCCAGATCGTGAAGAAGGGCAACTGCAGATCCTGCTTCGGCTGGCCGGCGATGGAGTACTCGAGCCGCTCCCTGCCGACCTCGTACTCGGGCCAGTCGAGCTTCACCCCCTGTTCGCTGGTGAAGCGCGCCGGCCGGTCGAGCACTTCCAGCACCGCCAGTTCGCTGCTGTGGGAGCTGAAGTCCATCAGCACGGTTTCCGGCACTTCCTGGTTGTAGATGCCGGCCTCGGAGGAGCGGGGGTAGGTTGCGCGCAGGCCGCCCGAGCTCTGGGCGATTTCGGTCCCGGGGCGGGCGCGGACGGCGCAGAGGACGCGGCCGCCGCCGATCGGCGAGCCGGCCGAGACGTTCAGGGTCGAGCCGACGGTGAACAGCGAGTAGCCGCTGACGTTGGCGCCGGTGGCGCGGATGTGCGTGTCGGTGAGCCGCAGGTCGCCTTCGCCGCCGGGGACGGAGGCGAGGCGGGAGTCGGGCCCGGTTCCGGACTGCACCCATTCGAGGTGGGCCACTTCCCCCTCGCCCTTGCCGGTGGCGGCCAGCGCGGCGACGACGCAGGCGACCAGCCCGATCGCGACCACGACCAGGGCGCCGCGGGGGGGCCGGTCCTCCGGGTGGCCGCCGGTCTGGGGAGCGTTGCTCACAGCGCGACAGTATTGAAATCGGCAGCGGATTCGCGCTCGTGCGATACCTCTGCAGGGTTCGGGGGTACGGTCTCCCCGTGAGCATCGAAGCGAGCCAGACGGCAGAGACCGGAGCGGAGCCCCGGTCGGTCGAGGTCCACGGCCGGCCGATGAACTTTGTCGAAGCCGGATCGGGCCCTGTGCTGCTCCTGATCCACGGCATGGCGGGCACCTGCGCCAACTGGGAAGCGGTGGTCGAGCCGCTGGCGATCGACCGCACCGTGATCGCCCCGGATTTCCCTGGCCACGGCGCCTCGGCCCCGGGCGGCGGCGACTACTCCCTCGGCGGCCTTGCGAGCAGCCTGCGCGACCTGATGCTGGCGCTCGGCCACGAGCGGGCGACCCTCGTCGGCCACTCCCTCGGGGGCGGCGTGGCGATGCAGTTCACCTACCAGTTCCCGGAGATGGTCGAGCGGCTGGCGCTGGTCTCCAGCGGCGGCCTCGGGCCGGACGTGAGCCCGCTGCTGCGCGCGGCAGCGCTCCCGGGCGCCGAGCTCTTCATCTCCGCCACGGCGGGTGTCGGCAGCCAGATCGGCTCGGTGATCGGGCGGGGCGTCGGGGCCGTCGGCCTGCGGCCCAACCCCGACCTGGCCGAGGTGGCGCGGGCCTACGCGACGCTGGCCGACCCGGAGCGCCGCAAGGCGTTTCTCGCCACCCTCCGCGCCGTCGTCGGCACCGAGGGGCAGCGAATCGCCGCCCTCGACCGCCTCTACCTGGCGGAGGCCCTGCCGCTCCTGATCCTCTGGGGCGAGAAGGACCCGATCATCCCGGTCGAGCACGCCCGCCAAGCCCACGCCCAGCTTCCCGGCAGCCGCCTCGAGATCTTCGAGGACACGGGGCACGTGCCGATGCTCGAGCGCCCCGGCCGCTTCATCGCCGTCCTGCAACGCTTCCTCGCCGAGACCGAGCCCGCCGAGTTCGACCGCGACGAGTGGGTGGCGATGTTCAGGGCGGCCGAAAACTAGCCCTGTCGAGTTTGTCTTCCATAGCGAGACAAACTCGACACTTACCGGCGGGAAGGGACGCGCCCGACAGGATTCGAACCTGTGACCTCATGCTCCGGAGGCATGCGCTCTATCCAGCTGAGCTACGGGCGCCCACTTGGCAGGTTAACCCGTAACTCGCGTAGGCTCGCCGCCGATGGATCTGGCGGTGACTTTTCTCGGAACCGGGGGGTCGGTGCCCTCGGCGCGGCGCTCGACGGCGAGCGTGCTGGTCAGTCGCGGCGGTGAGCGGCTGCTGTTCGACTGCGGCGAAGGGACGCAGCGGCAGATGCAGCGCTCGCTGGGGCTGGTGCAGGCGGACGAGATCTACCTGACGCACTTCCACGCCGACCACGTGCTGGGGCTGCCGGGGCTGCTGAAGACCTACGACCTGACCGATCGGCGGGTGCCGCTGAAGATCTACGGGCCGCCGGGGCTGACCGAGCTGTTCCAGGTCTTCTCGCCCTTCCTCGGCCGGCTCGGCTTCACGCTGGACCTGATCGAGCTGGGCAGCGCCGACCCGATCCCCCACGACGGCTACGCGATCCTGCCGTTCGAAGCCGCCCACCGCGCCCGGGCGCTCGGCTACGCGCTGGTGGAGGAGGAGCGGCCCGGCCGCTTCGACCCCGACGCCGCCGCCGCCGCGGGCGTTCCCGAAGGCCCGGCGTACGCGGCCCTGCAGCGGGGGGAGCCGGTCGAGGGCGAAGCGGGCACCGTGACCCCCGACCGGGTGATGGGGCCGAGCCGCCCCGGCCGGACGATCGTGATCACCGGCGACACCGCTCCCAGCCCCGCCACCGTCTCCGCCGCGGCCGACGCCGACCTCCTGGTCCACGACGCGACCTTCGCCGAGGAGGAGGTGCAGCGGGCCGCCGACACCGGCCATTCGACCGTCGGCCAGGCAGCTGCCGTCGCCGCCGAGGCGCACGTGAAGATGCTCGCCCTCGTCCACATCTCCTCCCGCTACCACGTCGGCAAGCTGATCGAGGAGGCCCAGGCGGTCTTCGAGCCGACCGTCGCCCCCAAAGACTTCGACGTCATCGAGCTCCCCTTCCCCGAGCGAGGAGAGCCCAAGCTGAAGCCGAATGGCGCTGCCGAGCACGGCGGCCGGCATGGTCCTCGCCGGACACTCGACCGCGAGCCATAGGCGAGCGGTGTCCGGCGAGGGCCATCCCGCCGCCGCAAGCGCTGCTACTGTGAGGCCGTCCTTTAACCAGGTCCCGTGAGGCCAGGAAGGAAGCAACCGAGGTGAACGAGAAGGTCGTGCTGGAGCACGACGATCTGAGGCGAACGCTGCGGCGGATCGCCCACGAGATCGCCGAGAAGAACCC
>JBKPOX010000032.1:0-4709 GCA_046733335.1 Actinomycetota bacterium
ATCAACCTGATGAAATTCCGCCGCGAGGACGGCAGCTTCGACGCCGCCGAGTTCGAGCACACCGTCGACATCGTCTTCCTCGCCCAGGAGATCATCGTCGGCCCATCGAGCTACCCGACCGAGGAGATCACCGAGAACGCGAATAAGTTCCGCCAGCTCGGCCTCGGCTACGCCAACCTCGGCGCCCTGCTGATGTCCGATGGGCTGCCCTACGACTCCGACGAGGGCCGCAACGTCGCCGCCGCGATCACCTCGCTGATGACCGGGCGGGCCTACCGCCAGTCGGCGCTGATCGCCGCCGAGGCGACCGGTCCCTACGACGAGTACGAGCGCAACCGCGATCCCCACAACGGCGTCATGCGGATGCATCGCGACGCCTCCTACGACGTCGACGGGACCGGGATCAAGGGCGAGCTGCTCGAGGCATCGCAGCGTGCCTGGGACGAAGCGGTCGAGCTGGGCGATGAGCACGGCTACCGCAACGCGCAGGCGACGGTGCTGGCGCCGACCGGGACGATCAGCTTCCTGATGGACTGCGACACGACCGGGATCGAGCCCGACTTCTCGCTGGTCAAGTACAAGGAGCTGGTCGGCGGCGGCCAGATGACGATCACGAACCGCTCGGTGCCGCTGGCGCTGCGGACGCTCGGCTACGACGAGGCCGAGATCGACCAGATCGACGCCTACATCACCGAGAAGGGGACGATCGTCGGCGCCCCCGGCCTGAAGGACGAGCACCTGCCGGTCTTCGACGTCGCGGTCGGCGAGCGGGCGATCACCCACACCGGCCACATCGACATGATGGCGGCGACGCAGCCCTTCCTCTCCGGGGCGATCTCGAAGACCGTCAACATGCCCCAGTCGGCGACGGTCGAGGACATCGCCGACGCCTACACCCGCGGCTGGAAGGGCGGGCTGAAGGCGCTGGCGATCTACCGCGACGGCTCGAAGACGGCGCAGGCGCTGCGAACCGACGCCCAGGAGGAACAGGGCGAGGAGGCCGAGCAGGAGATGGCCCAGCCGGTGCGCAAGAAGATGCCGCGCGAGCGCGAATCGATCACCCACAAGTTCTCGATCGGCGGCCACGAGGGCTACATCACCGCCGGCAAGTACGAGGACGGGTCGGTCGGCGAGATCTTCCTCACCGACATCGGAAAGGAGGGCTCGACGATGCGGGGGCTGCTGAACGCCTTCGCGACGGCGATCTCGCTCGGGCTCCAGTACGGGGTGCCGCTGGAGACCTTCGTGCGCAAGTTCAGCTACATGCGCTTCGAGCCGGAGGGCATCACCGGCAACCCGGAGATCCCCTTCGCCAAATCGATGCCCGACTACATCATGCGCTGGCTCGGCAGCCGCTTCATCGACGACACCGACGTGCTCGAGGAACTGGGGATCATGACCCGGGAGGTTCGCGCCAAGCAGGAGGCCGAGACCTCCCAGCTGGCGATCGGCCTCACCGGCGATACCGCTGGTCCGGGCAACGGCGGCAACGGCCACTCGAATGGTGGCAACGGCGGCGCCACCGCGAAGCCCGGCACGCCGGTCCCCCCCACTGCGGCGATGACCGAAACGCCTCCGGTCCGGCCCGCGAAGATGCAGGGGCTCGACCTCGGGCCCGCCTGCGAGCAGTGCGGTGGGATGATGCAGCGGACGGGGTCCTGCTACACGTGCTCTTCCTGCGGAAACAACACCGGTTGCGGCTGATCCTCACGGGGGGTCTGGCGCTCTTCGCCCTCGCGGCGGAGCTCGCGGGCGCTGCGCCCGGCGCGGACGTCGCCAACGTCGCTCCCTGCTCGAAAGCGATCATCGGCGCCGGCCCCGCCGACTGGCGCAGCAAGGCGATCGTCGCCGGGCCGGTGGGCGTGGTCCGCCACCCGCTCGCCCGCATGTCCCCGAGCCGCCAGGGGCTGACGGCGAAGATGCCGATCCTGGTCGAAGGCCGGGCGCCGGAGACGGTGACGGTGAGCGTGCCGCCGGCGCTGCGGCAGCGGGTCTTCCTCTACTACGGCCGGGTGATCGGGCGCGACGGCAAGCCCACCACCCTCGTCAACGAGGCGCGCGGCTACGGGGAAACCACGTTCGAGCTCTGCGGCGACAAGCCGCGGACGATCTGGCCGGGAGGGATCAGGGTGAAGGGGCGCGCGCCGGTCCACCTTCTGGTCGAGGTGACGGGCGAGAAGCCGATCCGGCTGCCGCTCGGCCGCCCGCACGTCTACCGCGGCAGCTGACCCTCAGAGCTCGACGCCCCGCGCCGCCAGCCACTGCGCCAGCGGCTCGGGCGGCTCGCCGGCGAAGACGAGCCGGGCGCCCTCGCGCAGCACGTGGTCGCCGTTGTCGGCCTGGCTCGGGTTGGTCGCCAGCCAGACCGCGGCCGCGGCGGCGGCGAGGGCGGCTGGGTCGTCCCCGTGGGGGTCGATGCCGCGGACGGTGCTGAGCAGCTCGCCCTGCAGGTCCTCGGCCGCGGTGGCCGGCCGGTCGTCGTCCTCGAAGCTCTCGAAGAGGCCGGTCACGGCGGTCTCGGCGCCCTCGGGGTCGCAGATCGCCGCCGCCTCGCGCACCACCTCGGAGATGGTCGGGATCGTCTCGCGGCTGCCGGGCTTCATCGCCGTGTGGATACCCCCTCGAGGCAACTGAAAACGCCGCGAGCTGTTCCTTTCGGTCGCTATGGAGCCATCGGGAACAGCTAACCGAGGATGACCTCTGCGTCCCTGCGGGGGGTCTCGGTGATCGCGCGGCGGAAGGGGCGCTCGGACTTGGGATCGGCGGGACCGACCTCGTAGCGGCGAACCAGCTCGCGGAGGACGACGGCCATCTCGAACTGGGCGAAGGCGGCGCCGAGGCAGCGGCGGACGCCGCCGCCGAAAGGGATCCAGGTGTAGGTGCCGGGAGGGTTGTCGAGGAAGCGCTCGGGCAGGAACCGGTCGGGGTCGGGATAGATCTGCGGATCGCGGTGGACCAGGTGGATGCAGGGGACGACGCGGGCGCCGGCGGGCAGCCTGTGGCCGCCGAGCTCGACCGGCTCGGTCAGCTTGCGGATCACGACCACGATCACCGGCCGCAGCCGCAGCGTCTCCTGGACCGTCGCGGTCAGGTAGGCGTCCTCGCCCGCCTCGACCTCGTCGCGCAGGCGCCGCAGCTTGTCGGGGTGGCGGGTCAGCCGCTCCATCGCCCAGGAGAGGGCGGTCGCGGTCGTCTCGTGGCCGGCGACGAGCAGGGTCAGCAGCTCGTCGCGGATCTCGGCGTCGCCCATCGGGCTGCCGTCGTCGTGGCGGGCGGCGACCAGCATCGAGAGGACGTCGTCGCGGTCGGCCAGGTCCGCCGCGCTCCGCCGCTCGGAGATCTCCTGCGCGAGCAGCCCGTCGACCCGCTCGATGCGCCGGCGGAAGGCGGGCACGCGGGTGATCCGCTGGGGACCGACGAGGAGGATCGGAAGGATGGCCTTGGGGTCGGTGGTGAGGTCGAGGAAGCCGCGCAGGGCGTCGCGCAGCGGCCCCATCCGCGGGCCGCCGTGGACGCCGAAGACGGTCTCGAGCACGATCTCGAGCGTGATCGCCTGCATCCGCGGCCGCAGCCGGTAGGGGACGCCTGTCGGCCAGGTCTCGATCTCGCGGACGGCGATCTCGGCCATCTTCTCGCCGTAGGCCTGCATCCGCTCGCCGTGAAAGGGCGGCAGCAGCAGCTTGCGCTGCTGGATGTGCTTCTGCTCGTCGAGGACCAGCACGGAGTTGTCGCCGAGGACGGGGCGCAGGATCTGGTTGCCCTCGCCGGCGTGGAAGACGCGCGGGTCGCCGGTGAAGACCTGCTTCACCAGCTCCGGGTCGGAGAGCACGACCCAGTCGCCCTCGTAGGCGATCCGCAGGGTGAACATTGGGCCGAAGCGGGCGCGGCTCTGCCGCAGGAACCACTGCGCCTGCCGGGACCAGATCGCCGTCTGCAGCGCCTGGGGCATCCGCGGCCCCGGCGGCAGGCCCTCGATCGGGCGCGGGCCGTGGCCGTCGACCGCAGCCGCCGCGGTGGCAGTCGCCTCCATGAGAGCAACCTACTCCCCCGCTCCCGCGCGAATGTGTGACTTTCGTACAACTCGTAGCCTTGGAGGGTGGCCCAACTGCCGCGCCTTCCTCCCGCGGTCGAGCACAGGTTCCTGCGGTTCGTCTGCGGGCTGCCGCCGCGGGTGCAGCGCCTGCTGTTCGGGCGACCGCCGGTGATCGAGGGGCAGCGGCTCGCCGACGACGTCCACACGCTGCTGCGGATCGCCCGGATCTTCCGCGGCGACGGTCTCGGAGCGAGGGCCGAGCCCGCCGAGGCGCGGGAGGAGAGGCGCCAGGAGGCGCGGGTCGTCGCCCACCACCCGCCGATCGCGATGGAGCGGGTCGAGTCGCTGCAGATCCCCGGTCCGGACGGCCCGATCGCCGCCCGGCTCTACACCCCTCAACGGGAGGCAAGGGCCGCCCGGAGGCCGGCCCGAGCCGCCGGCGAGGACCGCCCGCTCCTCGTCTACTTCCACGGCGGCGGCTGGGTGATCGGCGACCTCGAGACCCACGACGACCCCTGCCGCTTCCTCGCCGCCCACTCAGGGGTCGACCTCCTCTCGGTCGACTACCGCCTCGCCCCCGAGCATCCCTTCCCCGCCGCCGCCGAAGACGCCCTCGCCGCCTACCGCTGGGCCGCCGCCAACGCCGCCCGGCTCGGGGTAGCGCCGGGGCGAATCG
>JBKPOX010000033.1:0-12274 GCA_046733335.1 Actinomycetota bacterium
CGCTGAAGGGGACGCCGGCGCCGGCGCCGCTGCCTCCGCCGCGCCTGCTCGGCGCCTACGACCCGGTCCTGCTCGGCTGGACCTCGCGCGAGGAGATCGTGAGCCCGCACACGATGCTGGTGACGAGGAACGGCCTCTTCCGCCCCTTCGCGATGGTCGCCGGGCGAGCCGTGGCAACCTGGCGCCTCGCCGCCGGCAAGGTGACGATCGAGTACCTGAGCGACGTCGGGAAGAAGGACGCTGCGACCCTCGAGGAGGACGCCGAGCGCGTGCTCGAGTTCATGGGCAGACGATGAGAGGAGGCCCCGAGGTAGCAGGGGCGGAGGCCCGGCGCCTCAGAGGCGGGGCGGCATCTCGTCCGCGGCGGCGGGCGGGGCCGCCTGGCCCGGGAGCGCCTCGGCCTCCTGCTCCCAGACGTTGTTGAGGGAGACCTGCAGGTAGGCCCAGAAGCCGGGGGCGAGCAGCAGGTAGAGGATCAGCGCGATCCAGCCGCTCACCGGCTCGCGGCCGCCGATCTTCGAGGCGCCCTGGACACGCTGCGTCCCCCGCCAGTAGGTGACGAGCGCCGGGATGACGATGAGGCCGCCCGGAAACAGAGCCAGGACTGAGTTGGTCGGGTTCTGGCCGAGGTCGTACCCCTTGGCCTCGCCGAAGGCCTTCAGCTCCTTGTTGATCTTGTACCACCAGACCAGGTGGTAGATGCCGAGCGTCACGATCGGCAGCAGGGCCACGGCCCACGGGTTGCGGACCTTCACCTCGTGCTCGCTGCCGCGGATCTTCATCTCGTAGGCCATGGGTCTCCTCGGATTGGGTTACCCGACCCTATTCGGCCCGGGAGGTTTCGCCAATCTCCTAGTCCAGCTTCGGGCTGCGCCAGGGGGCTTCCAGGCGCTTGACCAGCTCGTCGCCCAGGCCCTCGACCGGCATCCTGACCTGCTCGAGCGAGTCGCGGTCGCGCAGCGTGACCGTGTCGTCCTCCATCGTCTGGTGGTCGACGGTGACGCCCCAGGGGGTGCCGATCTCGTCCTGGCGGCGGTAGCGCTTGCCGATCGAGCCGCCCTCGTCGTACTCGGCGGGGAGGCGGCGGCGCAGGTCCTGGAAGAGCTCCCGCGCCTTCTCGGGCATCCCCTCCTTGGAGACGAGCGGGAGGACGGCGACCTTGACCGGCGCGAGGCGCGGGTGCAGCCGCAGCACCGTGCGCTGGCGCCCCTCGACCTCCTCGACCTCGTAGGAGTCGACGAGGAAGGCGAGGGTGGCGCGGTCGGCGCCGGCCGCTGGCTCGATCACGTGGGGGACGTAGCGCTCTTTGGTCTGCTGGTCGAAGTACTCGAGCTTCTCGCCGGAGAACTTGGCGTGCTGGATGAGGTCGAAATCGCCGCGGTTGGCGATCCCCTCCAGCTCCGACCAGCCGATCGGGAAGAGGTACTCGATGTCGCTCGTCGCCGAGGAGTAGTGGGAGAGCTCCTCGGCGCCGTGGGCACGCACGCGCAGGCGGTCGGGGCGGATGCCGAGCTCGGTGTACCAGCGCTCGCGCTCGGCCATCCAGTGCTGGTGCCACTTCTCGGCGTCCGCCGGCGGCACGAAGTACTCCATCTCCATCTGCTCGAACTCGCGGGTGCGGAAGATGAAGTTGCCGGGGGTGATCTCGTTGCGGAAGGACTTGCCGACCTGGGCGATCCCGAACGGCGGCTTCTTGCGGGCGAAGCCGAGCACGTTCTTGAAGTTGATGAAGATGCCCTGAGCGGTCTCGGGGCGAAGGTAGACGGTCGAGCCCTCCTCGGCGACCGGGCCGACGTGGGTTTCGAACATGAGGTTGAACTGGCGCGGCTCGGAAAGCTCGCCGCCGCACTCGGGGCAGCGCAACTCGGCGCCGGGGTCGCCGCCGTCGGCCTCGACCGCCTCGCGCAGGTGGTCCTCGCGCCAGCGCCGCTTGCACTCGCCGAGGCACTGGACGAGCGGGTCGGTGAAGCCCTCGAGGTGACCGGAGGCCTCCCAGACGCGGGGGTGCTGGAGGATCGCCGAGTCGAGGGCGACGATGTCGTCGCGCTCCTGCAGCATCGCCCGCCACCACTCGGCCTTGACGTTGTTCTTCAGCAGGACGCCGTAGTGGCCGTAGTCGTAGGTGGAGCCGAGGCCGCCGTAGATCTCCGAGGAGGGGAAGACGAAGCCGCGCCGTTTGCAGAGCGCGACGATCTCCTCCATCGTCACCTCGGTCGGCCGGGTCCCCTGCTCGGTTGCCATGGCGGGAACCGTAGCGGCTGCGATAATCCCGCACCGCCATGCCGATCTACGAGTACAAATGCGACAACGGCCACGTCTTCGAGGTGATCCAGAAGATGAGCGACGAGCCGCTGCGCGAGTGCGAGGAGTGCGGTGCCCACGCCTCGCGGGTGCTGACCCCGCCAGCGATCCACTTCAAGGGCTCCGGCTTCCACAACACCGACTACGGCAGGGGCAAGGCCGGCGGCAACGGCGCCTCCGAGGGCGGCGGCGCGGAGAAGAGCGGCGACTCGGGCTCCTCGGAGTCGAAGTCCGGGTCGGGCGGCGAGTCGAAGCCCGACTCCAAGCCGGCGGCTTCGACCGCGGACTGAGCGCTGCGTCCGCCGTCGCTGAAACGCTCTGATCGTCTCGGCGCTGACCGGGACGAAAGCGGGAGCTGACTGACCGACGCGTGGCGAGTTGTGGGCGCCATAGGCCCAAAAGTCGCCATCCCCTCCTAGCCGTCGAGGAGCTGGCGGACGGCGGCGCGGCGGGCGCTGTCGGAGGCTTCGATCGAGCTTTCGGGCCCGTCGCCGCAGCCTTCCTTCGGCGAGGCGCAGAGGACGTGGGCGGGCGAGCTGCCGCCGATCGCGGCGGCGAGGATCAGCTGCGGCATCGTCAGGAAGCCCATGTCGCTGACGAACGCCTTCGGCGCCTCCCAGCCGATCAGCGGGCCGTGGACGAAGTTGTAGGGGAGGCGGAGCGGGTCGGTGAGGCGGTCCTTGACCCCGTTGATCACCGCCTGCTGGGCCTTCTCGCGGTCGAGGTCGTCGTAGCCGAAGCTGTAGGCGCTCTTGCCCGGCCCCGGGCATTCGCTCGGCTTGCGGATGCGGGAGTAGGCGAGTGCCTTTTCGCCGTCGAGGGTGTTCTCGCCCTTCTTCAGGTGCAGGGTGACGCCGCCCTGGCCGCCGCCGGCGCCGCCGGAGATGTCGGCGCAGAGCTTGTGCGGGAGGTCGACCTGGACGCCGCCGACAGCGTCGATCAGCTCTTCGAAGCCGGTGAAGTCGACGATCGCGACGTGGTCGATCTCGATCCCGAGGAACTGCTCGATCGTCTTGATCTGCAGGGCGGCGCCGCCGAACGCGAAGGCGGCGTTGATCTTCGTCGGCGCCTGGCCGGGGATCTCGGCGTAGGTGTCGCGGGGAATCGAGAGCTTGCGGAAGGCGCCGCCGCCAGCGCGGATCAGCATCAGCGTGTCGGCCCGGAATTCGCCTTCGAAGCAGCCGTCGTGGGGCTTCTCGCCGCGCGACTGCTGCTCGAAGCACTTCTCAGAGGGGGCGGCTCCCGGCTCCTTGGTGTCCGGCGGCCGCGCGTCGGTGCCGAGGACGAGGATCGTCTGCGGGCTCGGCAGCAGCAGGGGGTTGCCGTGCAGGGCCCTGCCGGCTTCGTCGGAGAGCTTGAAGGACTGGATCTGGGCGGAGACGGCGAAGGCGAGGAGGCTGAGCAGGATCCAGCCGAGCGCCGCCAGCCCCACCCATTTGAGGATTCGGCGAGGGGCGAGCCGGCCGCGCCCGGGCTCGGGCAGCCCCGGCTCCCCGCCCTGTGGGCGCCGCCATGAAGGCAACCTTGCACGGTCTCGCAGGGCGGATAGATCGGCACCCTTCAGGCGCGAGAACAGCCCCCGGCGGGACCGATAGACCTTGTACTCGGGCTCGTATTCGGGCGGCTCTGGGGGCCGCTGCTCGCCGTCGGGGCTCATGAAGGGCTAGAAATCATGGCGATGCATTCGGTCATCCGCCTTCCAGCCTCCGTCTCGCCGTGAGCGACAGGGAGACGATCGGCGTCGACCTCGGGGGCACGAAGATGCTCATCGGGGTCCTCGCCGGCACCGAACCGCTCTACGAGGAGCGCGAGGCATCGAAGGGCCAGAGCGAGGACGAGCTGGTCGAGCTGCTGGTGCGGGAGATCGAGGAGGCGCGGGAAGCGCGGCCCGGCGTCGCCGCGATCGGGCTCGGGATCCCGGCGACGCTCGACCACGACAAGGGTCTCGCCGTCTCCGCCGTCAACCTGCCGCTCTCCAACCTGCCGATCCGCGACCTCGTCTCGGAGCGAACCGGCCTGCCCGTCTTCGTCGACAACGACGGCAACGTCGCCGCCCTCGCCGAGTACCTCTACGGCGCCGCTCGCGGCAAGCCGGACATCGTGATGCTGACGGTGGGTACGGGCATCGGCGGCGGCCTCATCCTCGGCGGCGAGATCTACCGCGGCTCGACCGGGGCGGGGGCCGAGCTGGGCCACGTCGTGATTCAGGCCGACGGGCCGCCCTGCCAGGGGAACTGCCCGAACCACGGCTGCGTCGAGGCGCTCGCCTCCGGGACCGCGCTCGGGCGCGAGGGCCGGGCGGCGGCGGAAAGCGCCCCCGACTCCGCCCTGGCGAAGGTGCTGGCCGCGGGCGAGGAGGTCGACGGCAAGGCGGTGACGGAGGCGGCGCTGGCGGGAGACGAGACCGCGGCGGGGGTCTTCGAGCTGATCGGCGCCCGGCTCGGCGTCGCCTGCGCCAGCCTCGCCAACGTCTTCCAGCCCGACGCGATCGTCGTCGGCGGCGGCGTGATCGCGGCCGGCGACCTCCTGCTAGAGCCGGCCCGACGCGAGGTGCGCGAACGGGCGCTCGATCCGATGAACCGGACGCCGATCCTCGAGGCGACCCTCGGCAACGACGCGGGGATGATCGGCGCGGCGGCGCTGGCGCGGACCGAGCTGACCAAGACCAGCGGCGAGCTGGCGAGGGACAGCGGCTGATGCCGGGCTGCCTCGTCGTCTGCCCAACGCCGATCGGCAACCTCGACGACGTCTCCCCGCGGGTGCGGGAGGCGCTGGTCGCCGCCGACTACATCGCCTGCGAGGACACCCGCAAGACCGGCTCGCTGCTCGACCGGCTGCAGATCCGCCCCCACCCGCGGCTCGTCTCCTTCCACGAGGGCAACGAAGCGGCGCGGGCGCTGGAGCTGGCGCAGCGGATCGAGCGCGGCGATCTCGTCGCCCTCGTCTCCGACGCCGGGATGCCGGCGATCTCCGACCCGGGCTACAAGCTGATCCGCCGCTGCATCGACCGGGCGCTGGAGGTGACGGTCCTGCCCGGTCCCTCGGTGGTGCCGGTGGCGCTGGTGGCCTCGGGCCTGCCGACCGACAAGTGGCGCTTCGAGGGCTTCCTGCCGAGGCGGGCGGGGGAGATGGAGCGGGTCCTGCGCTCGGCCGAGACCGTCGTCGCCTTCGAGAGCCCGCGCCGGGTGGGCGAGTCGCTCGCCGCCCTCGCCTCGCTGGCGCCCGACCGCGAGGCCGCGGTCTGCCGCGAGCTGACCAAGGTCCACGAGGAGGTCGCCCGCGGCAGCCTCGGCGAGCTCGCCCGCCGCTTCCGGGGCGACGTCAAGGGCGAGATCGTCCTGGTCATCGCCCCCGCCGCCTCCTCCGAGCACGACAAGGACGTCGGCTTCGCCGTCGACGCCCTCCGCCACCTGGTCCAGTCGGGCGCCCGACCCCGCGCCGCCGCCTCCGTCGTCGCCGCCCTCACCGGCACGCGGGCAAACGACCTCTACAAGGCGCTGACCGGTCGGGAGGCGCGCCGGTAGCCTCGTTGCCGGGCGGGACGGTACTCTCTCATTCGTAAACGCTGCTCTGAAAGGGAGACGGATGAGGAATCGTGGGGGAAGGGTGCTGGGAGGCGCCGCATTTGCGGTGATCCTGGTCGGGGTCGTGGGGCTTTTCCTTGGAGGGGCGGTTGCGGCACCCCCCTGCTCGGGCAGGCCCACCACGAGCGCCGACGGCACTGTGGTGCACGGCTCGCCCTGCGCCGACCGCATCGTCGTCACCTCCCCCGCGGTGCGGGAAGTCTTCGGCGAGGACGGGGACGACGTGATCTACGCAAACCCCGAGGTGATCAGGGTGACCGGTGGCGAAGGGGACGACACGATCTTCGGCGAGACGCTCTCGGCCGGAGAAGGGACCCAGGTCCGGGGGATCACCTACCAGCCGGCTCCGCCGGAACGAGGGAACTCGGACGGCGCGCTTGCGACCGCCAGCCTCAACTGCGCGGCGAGCTCGTGGTGCTTCGGCGGCGACGGGAATCAGGAACTGATCGGCAGCAGCGGCAACGACATCATGTTCGGGCAGCGCGGCAACGACACCCTCAAAGGGAACGCCGGCCACGACGAAATGTTCGGCGGGATCGGGGACGAGGGGCTGATGTCGGGAGGGTCCGGCGACGACCTGCTCGCCGGCGGGCTCGGCAAGGACTACCTCAACGGCAACGACGGCTCCGACGTGGCCCGCGGCGACGGCACGATCGACCACATCGAAGACACCGGTCCGACCGGCACCGACACCCTCAGCTTCGCGACCGCGGTGACGCCGGGGTTCGGGACCGCGATCGGGGAAATCGCCAACTTCCCGGGCACCGGCGGGGAGCGGGGGGTCTACGTCCGCCTCGACGGGACCAACCCCTGTGACAGCATCTACCAGGCCTGCAACAACGACGCCCGCTATGGCGGCGGCGACGACGAAATCGTCGTTGCGGGCTTCGAGAACCTGATCGGCTCCCCCTTCGCCGACTACCTCGTCGGTTCCGCCGGCCCGAACCGGATCGACGGCGGTGGCGGGACCGATGCGATCTACGGGCTCGGCGGCGCCGACCAGCTCTACGGCGAGGCCGACGGCGACTACATCAACGGCGGCGCCGACGGCGACAGCGCCGTCGGCGGGGGCGGGACCAACAACTGCTCCGTCGACGTCGAGACCACCAGCGGGTGCAGCGGCACCGCTGAAAGCGTCACGCCCCGCGAATCCGGGAAGATCAGCGTCGGCTTCATGGTCGAGAGCCCGCCGGCGACGCTGCGGTGGATCGGCATCTACCTCGCTGGAAGCAGCGGGACCGACAAGGTCAACGTCAAATACTCGACCGGCCTGGTCACCTTCACCACCGAAGCCGGATCGGCGCCCTTCGACACCAGCGCCGGGGCGAAAACCGCCGGTTGCTTCACCTACGAAGCGGCGAAGGTGGAATGCGGCGTCAGCAAATCACTCGACGCGATCGTCCTCGCCGGGTTGTCGGGCAACGACACCCTCACCACCGAAGGCTTCTCGCCGACGAGCAGCCCGGTGCTTCTGGGTGGTGAAGGCGGCGACGCCCTCACGGCCAGGAGCGGGACCGAAGACATGCTCGTCGACGGCCCGGGGTCCTTCGAAGACAGCCTCGCGGCAACCAGCTACGACGACGCCCTGATCAACAACGAGGGGAAGGACGTCGTCCAGGGCGGCAACGGCAACGACCTCTTGCTGTCGGCCTCGATCTGCGACGGCAACGCCGAAAAAGGCGGCGACGTCCTGCAGGGCGCCGAAACCGGAAACGACGACGGCGTCGCGGTCAACAGCACCTCGTGGGCGAAGTACCCCCTGGGCCTGCCGGGGATCGTCGCCGACATCGAAAAAGGGGTCGCGGGGAACAGCTGGTCGAGCGGTCCCGCCTGCTCGTCGGGTCAGCTGGCGACGCTGTTGAAGATCGACGACCTGGAGGGCTCCAGCGGGGACGACAGCCTCTTCGGAGACGGCCTCGAAAACAACCTGCTGGGGCGGCTCGGCGAAGACCAGCTCTTCGGGCGCGGGGCGAACGACAACATCGAAGCCAAAGGCGAACCCGCCGAAGCCGACACCGGGGGCGGCGGCGCCGGGAGCGATACCTGCCGGCTCGACGCCCTCGACAAATTCGAAAGCTGCCCCTGATCGCAAGCGGACACACGGTCTAAGACCATGAGGGGAGGGACCGCGCACGCGATCTCCTCCCCTCATGGCGCTGGTACGGTCACGCCCGGATGAGCGGGACCAGCTACTACGTCACGACGCCGATCTACTACGTCAACGCCGAGCCGCACCTCGGCCACGCGTACTCGACGATGGCGGCGGACGTGCTGGCGCGGCACCACCGCCAGCGGGGGGAGGACGTGTTCTTCCTCACCGGGACCGACGAGCACGGGGAGCCGATCGAGAACGCGGCGAAGAAGGCGGGGGTCGAGCCGCAGGAGCTGGCCGATCGCAACACCGAGAAGTTCCGGGAGATGATGCCGACGATCGCGGCGACGAACGATTTCTTCATCCGCACCAGCGATCCGCGGCACGAGGCGAAGGTCGCCGAGATCATGCAGCGGGTCTACGACAACGGCTGGGTGAACAAGGGGGTCTACGAGGGCTGGTACTGCCCCCGCTGCGCCGACTTCAAGACCGAGCGCGAGCTCGGCCCCGGCAACACCTGCCCGATCCATGAGATCCCGCTCGAGCGCGAACGGGAGGAGAACTGGTTCTTCCGCCTCTCCGAGTTCCAGGAGCAGCTCGAAGGGCTGTACGAGGAGCGGCCGGACTTCGTCGTCCCGGAGTTCCGCCGCAACGAGGCGCGCTCCTTCATCAAGGGTGGCCTCGAAGACGTCTCGCTCTCGCGACCGAACCTGAAGTGGGGGCTGCCGCTGCCGTGGGACCCGGGGCAGCGGATGTACGTCTGGTTCGACGCCCTCCTCAACTACGTCACCGCGCTCACCTTCGCCCGCGAGGGCGAGGAGCTGAGCGAGCGCTTCTGGCCCGCCGACCTGCACGTGATGGCCAAGGACATCCTCAAGTTCCACGCGGTGATCTGGCCGGCGCTCTGCCTCGCCGCCGGGCTCGAGCCGCCGCGGCGGATGGTGATCCACGGCTACCTGCTGATGGGCGAGAAGAAGATGTCGAAGTCGCTCGGGAACGTGCTCGACCCGTTCGAGGTGATCGAGCGCTTCGGCGCCGACGCGCTGCGCTTCTACCTCTTCCGCGAGGTCAGCTTCGGCCAGGACGGCTCGATCTCCACCGCCGGCTTCGAGCAGCGCTACGAGACCGAGCTCGCCAACGACTACGGCAACCTCGCCAGCCGGGTGCTGGCGATGGTCGACCGCTACCGCGACGGGACGGTGCCGGTGGCGCAGGTCGACGCGACGCTCGCCGAGGACTTCGAAGGGGTGGCGGAGCGCTTCAGCGAGCTGCTCGACCGGGCCGAGCTGAGCCAGGCGCTGGACCTCGTCTGGGCGCTGGTTCGCCGCCTAAACCGCTTCGTCGAGGAGACGAAGCCGTGGGAGCTGGCCAAGGACGAGGCCGACCCCGAGCGCCTCGACGAAGTCCTCTACAACCTGGTCGAGGGCCTGCGGGTGACGACGCTGCTGCTGGTTCCCTACCTGCCGCTGACGAGCGAGACGCTGCTGGCCGCCCTGGGGGAAGCGGGGCGCGAGCTGGCCGAGCTGGGGTCGCGGCAGGGCGGGCAGAAGGTGGAGCGGGTGCCGCCGCTGTTTCCGAAGATCGAGGCGCCGGCTTAGACCTCCTGGCCGAGCGGTGTTCCTTTTCCCCGCCATAGGGGGATAAGGCGCACCGCTCGTCAGGCCAGCAGCTCTGGACCGATCTCCTCGGGCCGGGTGAGGCCGCAGAGGGCCATCGTCAGGTCGAGCTCGGCCAGGACCATCTTCAGCACGGCTTCGACCCCGGCCTGGCCATCCAGCGCCAGCCCCCAGACGTAGGGACGGCCGAGGCAGACCGCGTCGGCGCCGAGGGCGAGCGCCTTCAGCACGTCGGCGCCGCCGCGAACGCCGCTGTCGAAGAGGACGGCGAGTTCGCCGCCGACCGCCTCGGCGATCGCCGGCAGCGCGTCGAGGGAGGCGATCGCGCCGTCGACCTGGCGGCCGCCGTGGTTGGAGACGACGATGCCGTCGAGTCCGCGCCGGACCGCCTCGCGGGCGTCGTCGACGTGCTGGATACCCTTGACGAGGATCGGCAGCGAGGTCATCTCGCGCAGGGCGGCGAGGTCGTCCCAGCTCAGCGCCGGGTTCGCCTGCACGCCGAGGAAGTGCCCGGTCGCCATCCCCGGGTCCTCCTCCGGCGTCTTCTCCAGCGCCGCCCGGAAGACCGGGTCCTGGAAGTAGTTCCCCACCCCCATGCCGCTGAGGAACGGCAGCCAGGCCTGCTGGAGGTCGCGCGGCTTCCAGCCCGGGATGAAGGTGTCGACGGTGAGGACGATCGCGCCGTAGCCGGCCCGCTCGGCGCGCTCGACCAGGCTGCGGGCGAGCGCCGGGTCGTTCGGCCAGTAGAGCTGGAACCAGCGCGCAGCCTCCGGCCCGCCGGCCTCGGCGATCTCCTCCAGCGAGAAGTGGGAGGCGGTGCTGGCGATCATCGGCAGGCCGACCGCGGAGGCGGCGCGGGCGGTGGCGAGCTCCCCCTCGGGGTGGACGACCTTCTGCACCCCGATCGGCGCCAGCATCAGCGGCGCCGGCAGCTCGGCGCCGAGGACCGTCGTCGAGAGGTCGCGCACGGCGACGTCGCGCAGCATCCGCGGCACGATCCGGCGGCGGGCGAAGGCGGCGCGGTTGGCGTCCATCGTGTCCTCCGCGCCGGCGCCGGCGCAGACGTAGTTGGCCGCCTTCGGGTCCATCGCCGCAACCGCCCGCTCCTCCAGCGCGGCGACGGCGACGGGGATCGCGGGCTCCTCCCCGGCCAGCCCGCGGGCGTAGATCTCGCGGTAGTAGTCGGCGGGATCCGGCATCGGCCGAAGGATAGGCTGGGCCGGCCGATGATCGACTCCCACACCCACCTCTTCCTCTGCGACGGCGGCGAGGACGAGCTGGTCGCCGCGGCCGCCGGGGCCGGCATCGTGCGGATGCTGACGGTGGGGATGGACGCGGAGACGAACGCCGCCGCGGTGGCGAGCGCGGAGCGGCACGGAGCCGTCTTCGCGGCGGTCGGGCGCCATCCCAACGAGGCGAGCGGTTTCGACGAGGAGGCCGCCGCGGCGATCCTCGAGCTCGGCCGCCACGAGAGGGTGCGGGCGATCGGCGAGACCGGCCTCGACTTCTACCGCGACTTCGCGAGCCCGGACGAGCAGCGGCGCGCCTTCGCCGCGCAGATCGAGATCGCGATCGAGCTCGACCTGCCGATCGTGATCCACGCCCGCGACCCGGAGGGGGAGACGAGCGCGACCGACGAGATCTTCGAGACGCTCGATGCCCGCGCCGGCGATCGGCCGGTGATCCTCCACTGCTTCATGGCGACCCACCGCGTCGCCGACGCCGCCGAGCGCGGCTGGTACTGCTCGTTTGCCGGCAACGCCACCTACCCCAGCGCGAAGGAGCTGCGCCACGCGGCGGCGAAGGTGCCCGACGACCGGCTACTGGTCGAGACCGACGCGCCCTACCTGGCGCCGCAGCCGATGCGCGGCAAGCGCAACCAGCCCGCCTTCGTGGTCGAGACGGCGCGGGAGATCGCAGCGGCGCGGGGCGTCTCCTACGAGGAGCTGGAGCGGACGGTCGAGGCCAACGCGCGGGCGCTCTTCGGCTGGTAGCCGTGGTCCGGCTCGGGCAGAACTTCCTCGCCGACCCGAACCTGCTCGACGCGATCGTCCGCGACGCCGAGCTCGCGCCCGCGGACGTGGTGCTCGAGGTCGGCGCCGGCGAGGGGGTGCTGAGCGAGCGGCTCGCCGCCGCCGCGGCGCACCTGCACGCGGTCGAGCTCGACCGCGGCCTGGCGCCGGCGCTGGAGCGGATCGCGGCGCTGCCGAACGTCGACCTGCGCTGGGGGGACGCGATGAGGCTCGACCTGGCGGAGCTCGACCCGGCGCCGAGCGCGATGGTCGCGAACCTTCCCTACTCGGTGGCGACGCCGGTGATCCTGCGGACGATCGAGGAGCTGCCCTCGCTGCGGAGCTGGACGGTGATGGTCCAGCGGGAGATCGCCGACCGCCTCCGCTCGGGCCCCGGCAGCCGCGTCTACGGCGCGCCGAGCGCGATCGCCCAGCTCGCCTGCGAGGTGGAGCTGCTGCGGACCGTCGATCCCGCCGTCTTCAAGCCGCGGCCGCGGGTCGAATCGGCGATCCTGCGCCTGCGCCGGACCGGGCCGGGCGCCGACCCCGCGACCCGGGAGCTGATCCGCGCCGCCTTCGCCCACCGCCGCAAGTCGCTTGCCCGCTCGCTCGAGCATGTGCGTCCCGGCTCGCTGGGCGCAACCCGCGAGGCCCTGCGCGGGCTGGGCA
>JBKPOX010000034.1:0-16732 GCA_046733335.1 Actinomycetota bacterium
GACGAGGACGTCGAGGGCGCCGAAGCGATCGTCGGCTGCGGCGAGCATGTGCTGGCCGGCGTCCTCGTCGGTGACGTCCAGGGTCAGCGCTGCCGCCGCGCCACCGGCCGGCTCTGCGGCCCGAGCTGCCTCCTCGGTCGCCGCCGCCAGCCGCTCCTCGCCCCGCGCCACCAGCAGCACCCTCGCGCCCTCCTCGCAGAGCTGCAACGCGGTGGCGCGGCCGATGCCGCTGCTGGCGCCGGTGACGACGCAGGCGCGCCCGGCGAGTCCGAGGTCCATCAGCCGGCCTCGAGGCGCTCGACGACTTTGACGTGCGCCTCCCCCGCGAGGACCTTGTGGACGGGGCATTTGGTCGCGATGACGAGGAGCCGCCGTCGCTGCTCCTCGTCGAGGCGGCCCGGCAGCTTCAGGCCGACCTCGAAGCTCGTCGGCACCGGTCCCTCGTAGGACATCTCGACGTCGACCTCGACCGGGCCGACGTCCCAGCCCTTGCGGTTCGCGTACATCTCGACGGTGATCGCGACGCAGCCGGCGAGGGCCCCGCCGAGCAGCTGGGTCGGGCGCGGCCCGGTGTCGGCGCCGCCGGCCGCGGGCGGCTCGTCGACCCGCAGCTCGTGGCCCTCGAGCTCGACGTCGTGGGCGTAGCCCTCGCGGCGGCGGGCGACGATCCGCAAGCTCAGCTCCGCCGGCGGCCCTCGAACAGGGCGGGATCATCGACGTCGGCCCAGCGCGCCATCGCGTAGGCCAGGTCCGAGGCCCGGTTGACGAAGTGGATCACGGTCTCCGAGGCGATCTCGCCGGCTTCGTTCAGCTCGGAGATGCGGCGCTCGGCGCGGCGGATCACGGTGCGGGCGACGTCGAGCTGGGCCGAGAGCCGGTTGCCGCCGGGGATGACGAACTGCGGCGGCAGCTCGACCTCGGCCATGTAGCGGTCGATCAGCCGCTCCAGCTCGGCGACCATCTCCCCGGTGGTGCGGCTGATCCCGTCTTCGAGCCGCCCGGCGGCCTCCGGCGCCGTCGCCAGCTCGGCGCCGGCGATGAAGATGTCGTCCTGGAGGCGGAGGATGTCCCGCGCCAGCTCGTCGTGCTCGGCCCCGCAGAGCGCGCGGGCGGCGCCGAGCAGCGAGCAGGCCTCGTCGAGGGTGCCGTAGGCGTCGGTGCGGCCATGGTGCTTGGGGACGCGGCCGCCGTACCAGAGCGAGGTGGTCCCGTCGTCGCCCTTCTTGGTGTAGATCCTGGCCACGTCAGCGCACCGGGTTGAAGGCGAAGCCGGTCATCACCTTGGGGAAGAAGTAGGTGCTCTTCGGCGGCATGTTCTCCTCGGTTTCCGCCACCGCCTTCACCTGCGCGACGGGGACCGGCCGCTGGATGAAGGCGACGTCGTAACCGCCCCCGTCGACCATCTCCAGCGCGAGCGGGACGCTCTTCGCGTATTCGAGTCCGTCGCGCTCGTCGATGTCGTGGTCGCTCATCCCGGCGAGCCCCTTGAGCACGAGCGTCTCGAGGATCGCCGAGTCGAGGCGACGGTAGGCCTCGGGCTTGCCCTCGAGGCGGCGGTCCAGCGCGGCGACGTCCTTCAGCCGCAGCCGGAAGGCGCGCTTGTGGAAGGAGTCGTAGAGGCCGAAGACGCCGACGCCGTCCTCGCCGTTCGGGTCGATCTCCTCGCGCGGGACCTCCTGTACGTCGAACAGCTCGCGCAGGCCGTTTCCGAGCCGCTCCCGGCGCGCCGGGTCCTCGGCGAAACCGGAGAGGAGGCGGTGGGTGGGGAAGACGGTGAGGCCCGGGTCGTCGAGCCCGGTGAGCGACATCAGCGTGTAGTTGTGCGGGCCCTCGCCGCCGACCTCGTCGCGGAAGGCGCGGGCGGTCTCGTAGCGGTGGTGGCCGTCGGCGATCAGCAGCTGGGCCTCGGCCAGGCATTCGGTCACCGCCTGCTGGACCCCCGCGTCCTCCACCTTCCAGACCCGGTTGACCGTGCCGTCTTCGTCCCGCGCCTCGCCCCACGGATCGTCCGGCAGCGATGGCTCGACCAGCGGCCAGGCGTCCTCGGTCGAGAGCGAGAAGATCGGGGAGAGGTTGTAGCCGCTGGCGCGGGTCAGCTCGAGCCGGTCGAGGAGGGGGCCGGGGTGGGTGCGCTCGTGCGGGCGGACGGTGCCGCTCTCGTAGTCCTCGACCCGCACCCGGGCGAGAAGGCCGTTGCGGCTGTAGCGGTTCCCGTCGGGGGCGACGTAGTCCTGGGTCAGCGCCCACATCAGGGGGTCGTCGTCCTGGACCAGCACCCCCTCCGAGCGCCACCGCTCGATCCGCTCCGCCGCCTCGGCGTAGGGATCGCCGCTGGGGTCGCTGTCGGGGTCGGCGGAATCGAACGGCTTCGGCAGGTCGATCGCGACCGCGTTGTAGGGCGAGCGCTGGAGCAGGGCCGCCCGCTGGGGGGCATCGATCACGTCGTAGGGGGGCGCCGCCACCGCGTCGAGCGAGCCGACCTTCCCGAGGTCGTAGTGCAGGGCCTTGAAAGGAAGCACTTCCGCCATCGCCCCCAGAACCTACACTTGCCCTAGTCGGGGTGTGGCGCAGCCTGGTAGCGCGCCGCCTTTGGGTGGCGGAGGTCCCCGGTTCGAATCCGGGCACCCCGATGCGACGATGATGATCCTCCCGATCGGGTAGGGAATCTGCAGACGTTCCGGAGAAGGAGGCTGCGAATGGAGAGTTGGGACCTGAAGACGGTGGCGGTGGAGGCGCATCAGCCGCGCATCCTCGCCTCGGCCGAGGACGCGCGAACGATCCTGCTGAACCTGCCCGCCGGGGAGGAGATGCAGGAGCACGAGGTGCACGAGCGGGCGCGGGTGCTGGTCGTCGACGGCGACGTCGACGTGGCGGAGGCCGGCGGTGACTTCGCCAACGCGAGCGCGGGGCACCTGTTCGAATTCGAGCCGGGGGAGCGGCGGACGATCGTCGCCCGCAGCGACGCGCGCCTCCTGATGATCCTCTCGCCCTGGCCCGGCGACGGCCACCCCGGCGCTATGACGCTGGCGGAGAAGGCCGAAGCGCGGGAGCGGGCCGCCGAGCGCACGAGCTAGCGCCCTGCGGGGTCAAGTTTTCCCCGCGTGCAGCCGAAAACACGATGTAGAGCCATGGAGGATCTGCTGCAAGGCCAAGCTGGAGAGGCGACGGAGAAGCCGGCGCGGCGCCGCGTCGAGCGCGCCGTGTTCGAAACCGACCGGCAGCTGGTCGAGGGCGATCTCACCCTGCCGCCGGCTGGCTACCAGAGCCGCTTCTCCGATTCGCTCAACCGGGGCGACTTCGACTTCGTGCCGCTGACCAACGTCAGGGTCACCTCGCTGGACGAGGGCAAGGTCGCGGAGCTGCCCTTCCTGATCCTCTCCAAGCGCCACATCCGGCTCGCCTACCCGGTCGAGCCCTAGGCCGGCGTCAGGCGCGACCGCGGCGCTCGCGGTCGCCCCGAGCGTAGGAGCTCAAGTCGACGGCGAAGGCGAGGATGACGATGAACCACTCGAAACCGGCGACCCGGTCCGAGCTGGACCACATCACCGCGTAGGCGAGGGTCGTCCAGGGGAGCAGGAAGAAGCCGAGGAGGGGGATCAGCCAGCTGTCGAAGGCGTGGCTGAGCAGGTCCGAGAAGAGGAAGACGAAGAAGAGCGCCAGCCGCGGCGAGAGGAAGGCGAGGAGAACCACGAGGCAGCCCATGCGCAGACGCTACCTCCTCGCTCGGCCGGCTGTCTCGATTCCGTAACGTTCTCCCCAGGAGGCGAAATGAGCAGGCTCGGAAGACTGATGACGAAGATGCACTCGGAGAAGACGAGGATGATCGCCGCCGATGAGGCGCTGCCGGGCCGCAGCGAGCGGGCCTTCGAGGTGCCGAAGGCGCACGCCGTCCTGGGGACGCCGCTCGAGCCGCCGTTCCCCGAGGGGATCGAGGTCGCCTACTTCGCGCTTGGCTGCTTCTGGGGCGCGGAGCGGCTGTTCTGGAACCTCGACGGCGTCTACACGACCGCGGTCGGCTACATGAGCGGGACCACGCCGAACCCGACCTACGAGGAGGTCTGCACGGCGAGGACCGGCCACGCGGAGGCGGTGCTGGTCGCCTTCGATCCGCGCCGGGTCTCCTACGCGGAGCTGCTCCGGGTCTTCTTCGAGGAGCACGACCCGACCCAGGGCATGCGCCAGGGCAACGACGTCGGCACCCAGTACCGCTCGGGCATCTACTTTGCGAACGACGCCCAGAAGGCGACGGCGGAGATGGCTCGCGACGCCTACGATCGGGCCCTGCGCGCCGCCGGCCGGGAGCCGGTGACGACCGAGGTCGAGCCCGCCGGCCCGTTCTACTACGCCGAGGACTACCACCAGCAGTACCTGCACAAGGTGCCTAACGGCTATTGCGGACTGCAGGGGACCGGCGTCGCCTGCAGCATCCCCGCCGCCGCCCCCTGACCCGCGGCGGTGCCCGCCGGGCACGGCGAATAGCATCCCCGCCTTCGTGGCACCCTCCTTCGGCTCCTACATAGCCGGCTGCCTCGCCCTGATCGGGATCGTCGCGGCGCTCGGCCTCGGCGGCTACTGGTTGCGGCGCTGGATCGTGCCGGAATTCACCGGCGCCCTGGCCCGGCTCGCCGACGCCACGCTCGCGGTCGCGCTGCTGGTGGTCTGCCTGCAGATCCTCGGCTCCCTCAGCCTCCTCTACTTCGGCTGGATCGTCGTCCTCTGCATCGGCGCCGGGCTCGGCGCCGCCTGGCTGGGCCGCTCCAAGGCGGCCGGGCACGGGCGCGAGGTGGCCGCCCCCCGGGTGGAGACGATCGCCCTGGCGATCGCCCTCGGCGTCGCCTCCTGGACCGTCGCCGAGTGGACCTTCCCCGCCCAATCGAGCCTCGACTTCGGGATGTTCGGCGGCGACACCACCTGGTACCACATGCCGTTCTCGGCCTTCATCGCCCAGGAACACTCGACCGTCCCGCTCCACTACACCGACCCGCTGCGGCTGGCGGCCTGGTTCTATCCGGCCTGCACCGAGCTGATCAACGCGGCGACGATGGTCCTCTTCAAGAGCGACTGGCTGGCGCCGCTGCAGAACCTGATCTGGCTGCCGATCGCGCTGCTGGCCGCCTGGTGCATCGGCCGCCCCTACAAGGTCGGGCCGGCGACGCTCGTCGCCGCGGCGATCGTCCTCGACTCCGGGGTGATGATCGAAACGCAGCCCGGGGAGGCGCGCAACGACATCATGGGCCTCGCCTTCCTGCTCGCCTTCGCCGCCTTCCTGATCAACGGGCACCAGCGGCGGGCGCCCGCGGCGGGGGCGGTGCAGGACGCGCCGGAGCGCGACGCGCCGCTGCTCGACAAGGGGCCGCTGGTGATGGCCGGGATCGCCGCGGGCCTCGCCGCCTCGGTCAAGTTCACCTTCCTCGTCCCCGTGGTCGCGATCACCCTCGGCGTCGTCGTCTTCAGCGGCAGGGGGCGGCGCTGGACCACGGCCTGGGTGATGGCGGTCCCGATGTTCGTGGTTGGGAGCTACTGGTACCTGCGGGCGATGGTCAAGACCGGCGGCAACCCGATCCCGATCACCAAGTTCGGGCCGCTGAACCTGCCCAAGCCCGGCCAGATGCCGCTCGATCCGCGGCCGCGTTTCGCCGTCGCCCATTACCTGCCCGAGCCGACGATCTACCGGCGCTGGTTCTTCCCCGAGCTCGACAACGCCTTCGGCCCGCTCTGGCCGCTGATCCTGATCGTCGCGGTCGCCGCCGCCGTCTACATCGCCTGGAGCTCGCGCAACAAGATCCTCAGGGTGGTCGCGGTGGCCTCGCTGCTGACCGCGGTCGTCTACGTCTTCACGCCGCTGACGGCGGCGGGTCAGGAGGGGTCGCCGACCGGGTTCTTCACCAACACCAGGTACCTGGTGCCGGGGCTGGTGCTGGCGATGGCGATGCTGCCGATCGCGCGGCCACTGCGGGCGCCGGACCGGCGTGCCTGGCAGACGCTGCTGTTCCTCACCGCCGTCTACGCGATCACCGTGCTTACCACGCCGCGCTGGTTCACCTCCTACATCGCCGGCACCGTGTTCCTGACGCTGTGCCTGGTCTGGGCGCCGGCGGCGCTCTCGCTGGCGCGGACCCGGGCGCGGACCAGCCGCGGGGCGATCGCCGCGGGCGCGGCGGTCGTCGTGCTGCTGGCGGTGGTGCTGGGGCGCGCCCAGCAGGTCCAGTACGCCGAGCAGCACTACGTCAACCCGCTTCCCTTCCTCGGTGAAGGCGGCCCGCGCGAAGCCTACGAATTCGCCCAGGGGCAGCGCGACGAGCGGATCGGGATCATCGGTTCCAGCGAGATCATCTTCGGCCAGTACGGCTTCTACGGCAACGACGCCAGCAACCACGTCGAATACATCGGGGTCAAGGGCCCGCACGGGGCGAACCGGTTGCCCACCAGCTGCGAGCAGTTGCGGCGCCTGGTCAACAGGGGCGGCTACGACTACCTGATCATGAGCCAATACACGCAGGACACGGGTCCGTACAACACCGGCGTCCCCAACCCGTACCAGTTCCCGGTGTACGCCTGGGTGAAGAGCGACCCGGCGGTGAAGCTGCTGATCTCCGAGCCGACGATCACCCCGCAGCCCGACTACGTCTTCAGGGTCGACGGCAGGCTCGACCCGTCCGCTTGCAAGCCGGAAAAGCGGCCACGGGTGCCGGGGGAAACCGCCCCGGAGTAGGCGCGGGCGCTTTCTGGCCAGGAGTTTGGAAGAGCGCTAGGCGCGTCCGGCGGCGAGGGCGTGCTCGGCGATCAACTCGGCGGAGCGGCGGGGTCGCTCCCACCAGAACATATGGCCGACCCCCTCGAAGGTCTCGAAGCGGGCCGAGGGCATCAGCGAGGCGATCAGCTGGCCGTTGGGGTAGGGCAGGACGCCGTCGAGGGTGCCGTGGATGATCAGCGTCGGCTGCGAGATCTCGCCGACGCGGGCGCTGGTGTCGTGGCCGAAGATCGCCTGCACCTGAAGTTCGATCGTTCGTTTGGCGGCCGGGACGGCGGTGGCCATCTCGTGGAAGGCGGCGTAGTTGCTCTCCTCGGCGCGGAAGGCGGGGGAGAGGTTGACTTCGTAGCTGGCTCGGATCGCCTTCTCGCGGTCGCCGGAGGCCATTGCGGCGGCGAGCTTCTCCAGGTTCTCCCGCGGCATCAGCTGCGAGCCGGGGCCGCCGCAATAGGTGCAGCCGAGGGCCAGCGATCGCAGCCGCTCGGGATGGGCGAGCGCCAGCTCCTGGGCGATCATCCCGCCCATCGAGATGCCGACGACGTGCGCGCTCTCGATTCCCAGGGCGTCGAGCAGGGCGTCCGTGTCGGCCGCCATCTCGGGGATCGTGAAGGGGCCGTCGATCGGCGCCGAGAGCCCGATGCCCCGGTTGTCGAAGGCGACGACGTCGTACTGCTCCCGCAGCAGGGCCAGGAATGGCTCCCCCCAGGAGACGTGGGTGCCGCTCATCCCCTGGATCAGCAGCAGCGGCTCGCCGGCGCCGCTGCGCTCGTAGTGCAGCTCGGCGGCGGGAGTCGAGATGCTCGGCACGGCTCAGGCGTCGAGCAGCTTGCCGGCGCGGATCCTTCGCGCCATCTCAGCGGACTCCTCGCGGTAAACGCGGCCGTCCTCGAACACGATCACGGGGTACTTGGTCTGCCCCGAGAGCTCCTCGACCCCACTGCGGTTCCGCAGCGGCCCTTTGACCACCTCGTACTCGATCCCCTGCTCGTCCAGCGCCTTCTGCACAACCCAGCACGGGTGGAAGCCGGCCTTGAGCCAGGTCAGCGAGCAGCGATGGAGCTTGACCGCCATGCACGCGATCCTACTCCCGCCGCTCCGCAATCGGCGACGCTACCCTCGACAGGGCGAGCCCCCGTAGCTCAGTGGACAGAGCACCGGACTTCTAATCCGACGGTCGCTGGTTCGAATCCAGCCGGGGGCGTTACAGAAATCGCACTAGAAAGCGAAATAAGCTAGAGTCAGTTGATACGAAGTGGCGGATTTGGTCCCCAAATGGTCCCGAAATCGGCTAGACTGGGGGCATGGTTCAGCCTGAGCAGCGGCCGATTTCGGGGCACGTCTTCAAGCGCAAAGGCAAGCGCGGGGCGGTCTGGTACGCGAAGTACCGGCTGCCAGATGGGCGGCAGCAGAAAAAGCGGCTGGGGCCGGACTGGACCAAGAAGACCACGCCGCCCGAGGGCTGCTTCACCAAAACGACGGCGCAAGCGCAGCTCGACGCGATCCTGCGGCAGGCCCGCGAGGGGACGCTGCCGGGGCTGGTGCAGACCGGCAAGACCTTCCGCGAGGCCAGCGACGAGTGGTTGGTCTACTGCGAGAACGTCCGCGACTGCAAGGCATCGACGCTCCGCGACTACGAGGCCCTCGCGGCTGTTCTTAATCGCCAGTTCGGGGACCGCAAGATCGAGACGATCACCGAGCGCGACATCGAGACTTGGATCAGCGGCTATCCCGGATCGAACCGGACGCGGCAGAAGTACCTCGTCTGTCTCGGCTCGATCTTCAAGCGGGCAATGAAGGTCTTCGGCCTGCCGCGCAATCCGGTCGAGCTGGTGGAGAGGCCGCGAGTCCGCAAGGCGGCGACGATCGACGTGCTGCGGCCGGAGGAGGTGATGGCGCTGGTGCGGGCGGCCGAGGACAAGCAGGACGCCGCGCTGTTCCACACCGCCGCCTTCGCCGGGCTGCGAATGGGGGAGCTGCTGGCGCTGCGCTGGCGCGACGTCGATTTCACGCGCCGCACGATCCACGTCCGCGAGAACTGGACGCAGGGGGAGACGACGACGCCGAAGGGCGGCACCGAGCGAGCGGTGCCGATGGCCGAGGAGGTCGCCGAACGGCTCGCGCGGCTGGGCCAGCGCGAACACTTCACCGCGGACGACGATCTCGTCTTCTGCACCGACCGGGGCCAGCACCTCGGATACAAGTCGTTGAAGGACCGCTATCGCGCCGCCCTGCGAGCGGCGGACCTTCGCGAGGACTTCCGATTCCACAACCTCCGCCACACCTTCGGCAGCACGGTCATTCGCCACGCCGATTCGCGCGAGGTCATGGAGTGGATGGGCCACGCCGACTTGGCGACGACGCGACGCTATCTCGCCTTCGTCGACCGTGGCGACGCCGCCAACCGAGTCTCGGAAGCGTTCCGCCTCGAGGAGCCGGACGCCTCGCCTGTCTCGGCTTGACGATCTAGCGTCGTCTGCGCGTCCCATAGGTGTTCTCCGCGATCCACTCGTCAAGGTCAGAGCGGGTGAACCGCAAGCCACGCTCGCCAATGCGAACGTGGGGCAGGCCCCGCGAGCGGACCAGCTCGTAGAGGGTGGAGCGCGGGACACGAAGGAGCCGCGCGGCTTCGTCCGTCGTGAGCAGTGGTTCGGATTGCTGGAGCCGATTGGCAGCGCTGCTCATTGCTTGCCCTCCCCGCCCTCGCCGATCCAGTTCACCGCCTCTTGCGGCTCGCCGACCGCGTAGAAGATTGGCGCGAAGGGACCGCGATCTTTGAGGTCGTCAAGGAAGCAGAAGTAAATCGACACGTCATATGCGCGGTCAAGCGCGGGATGCTTTCCGAGCAGCCAGAGCGCGACGTCGAGTCGCCGACGTAGCGCCTCCCGAGATCCGCCCGTCAAGGCACAGATCACGGCAGGGAAGCTGTAGTAGTAATAGCTCCACAGCGGATCCCCGCTGCCTTTCTCCCGCGCCCGGTAAAGCTGCCCGTAGCGGGCGAGCTCGGCGACCAGCCTTTCGGCCGAGAGCGTGGCGCGATCCACCTCAACGAAGCGCTGATAGATCGCGATCTGCCGATCCTCGGGACGGACATAAGTGAAGACCGCATCGGCGATCAACGAGCGGCGAGCGCGGCCGCGTCCGCGGTTGAGGGGATGAGCGACCTCATGCCGCCAGGAAAGCGGCGCGAATTCGTCGCCCCGCTCCCGCGCTGCCTGCAGGAAGCTGATCCCGACCTCGTTGACGCCGAGCGTGTGGGCGGTCAGCGGTCCCGCTGCCTGTTTGGGGGTAAGGACTTTCGGCCGCTCCTTGACTTCGCCGGCGAGGATCACCGTGTCAGCGCCGGCATCGGTCAGGAACCACACGCGGCGGGGGTTGCGGCGGGTATCGACGTGGGCGATCCAGCCCGCCCGCTCAAGGTGAGCGAGCGCCTGTTGAGTCCGGCGCAGGCTGCGATCCGGGTAGTGGATCGCAGCCACCTGGGCGGTCGAGAGAATGCGATGCTCGCCGATTGAGGCGAGTATCTCGCCGCTTGCCTCAGGGATTCGCAGGCGATTGCCTGCCTGCCAGTTCACGCTGACCACCCGGGCAGCGGTCGATTGACGGCGAGGTGCTGCGGAGCCAGCGCCGAGCCGGTGATCGGCTGTGGGGTTGCCAGCACCGAGGCGATTCCGGTCGCCGAGGTGGTGGAGAGGCGCTGTGGAGCCAGCGCGGTGGTGATAGCGCAGGCGTCGAGTGCAAGGGACGCGGAGAGTGAATAGCTAGGGAACATGGATGCGACCTCCTTGAAGGTGTTTTGCATTGGAAGTGGCATAGGAATGTCGGCAAAAAGAAAGGCCCGCAAACGGCGCTGGGATGCGCGTCTGCGGGCCTCTAGCCCAATCGGGCGGTGAAGCGTCAGGGGAAGCGATAGGCGCAGCCATTCCCGAAGGGGAAGGCGAAGCTCCTCTGAAATCCGTAGGGCCATCTACCCAACGGAGCAACGAACCGGAAAAGTGGACGCAACTACGCAATTGCGCAATTGCGGGTTTGCGCCTCAGCGGGGATGAAATCCAGGTCCTCACAAAACAACAGGGAGCCGAACCCCGAAAGTGGTCCCCCCTGCTTAACCTGCCGTTCGATTTCGTGGCGAACACGGCAGGGGCGAGCCTCCCCAGGAGCGGGAGGCGAAGCGATGGGATGAAGGCTCTAAAAAGCATCTCCACCAATACAGGGGAGCGAGCCGCCAAAGTGGACATGCTTTTTTTCGGCAGAGCCGATTTGCGCCTCATGCCCCTATGGCGAATGAGGGAGGCGATCTGTCCCACTAATTTTCTTTTCCGGTTGTCCCTATCTGGCCCGATAGGCGTTCCAAGACCTCTCGGTCTTCCTCTAGCCGCTTCTTCAAACGCGCCTGAAACTCCTGATCGGCGCGGCGCTCGGCAATGTGCTTTTCGATGGCTTCGCGCACGGCCTCGGAGATCGGCATGCCGTCAGCGCGAGCGACAGCGGCGAGTTCCGCCGCCATGCCCTCGGGCAGTCGGAGACTCGTCGCCTTGGTCATTGGTCGTCCCCCAACAGCCGCTTGACGTGGAGCGCCGGTCGGCTCGGCTGCACCAGGTACCCGTCGCTAAAGACCAAGCCCTCGTTGTCTAGATCGCGGAGAGCGCGGGCGAGCGCGACCCCTCCGGTGAGGGTGCGGGGTTCCGCAAGCACCCGGCCCGCCAACGCCGGGAGCGTGAGCAGGTCGGGATGCTCGCGAAGAACGAGCGCCAGCACTACGCGCTGCATTTCAAGGTCAGCGACCGTCAAGCGCGCGCCCCTCCCAGCACGTCAAGCAGGGCATGTAGCGCGTCATGGATCGCGACTACCTCGGCGTAGTTGCTCTCCTCGTCGTGGCCCGCAGCTGATACCTCGATAGCGGCTCGCGCCGCCTCGTCGGGAAGGCAAATCTTCCCCGTCACCAACGCGGTCTGTAGCCGCTCAAATGCGCCGACTTCTTGGCGTGCCCGATCCGGCCGCTGCATCCGGTCGGGGGCTTCCAGGTCTTCCCGCAAACCGTCCAGCCACATCGTCAGGCGGTCGCGCAGGATCGGTAGGTGCTGCGGGGGGAGGTCGAGAGGCACAAGCGACCCGCCGCCCGTAGGGTTCTCGTCAGCCATGAGGAGGTGTCTTCTCCTTGTGGTCAGGCGGCCCGTTTGCGTGTCAGCGCAGCGGGTCGCCGCTCTACGTTGGACTGAGCCAGCGTAGCACGACTGTAGGGAAAACCCCTACAGTTTCTTCTCTATTTGCCTCGGAGGATTTCCCCGACGCGCGAGCGGTGGAGGCCGACCGCCTCGCCGATCTCCGCCAATGACGATCCGGCTTTCTGCGCTCGGGCGAAGCTCTTGCGCCTCTCCTCCCGCGCGGCCTTCAGCTTCCGCTCGTAGTCGAGCTGGGCACGTCTCGCCTCGGCGAGGGCTTTTCCTTTGGGGTCCTTCGGCACCCACGCAGCCTATTCGTCGGCTGGTGATGGATAAGTCAGCCAGCCGCCCACTACCTAAGCGATCGAAAACTCTCTGATTACCCAATAATCACTTGACTTAAACCCCCGCTGGCGCATACGTTGCTTTCAGACTTGCAGCGAGGTCGGTAAGCGGCCCAACCAGTCCGGTGCAAAGTCAGGAAGTTGTGTGAGCCTCTCCGGATGGAGGCAGTATGTCTCGTGCCCATAACGCAAGGCGTAAGGCCAAGCGGCAGCAGGCGCGCATCGCGCGTGAAGACGCCGCCCCCAGCGCACGTCGCCGGCATCCACCTCGCTCGATAGCCGTCCTACCGGTGCTTGCCATCGCTGTGATCCTCGCCATCGTGGGGGTCCTGGGTTTCGGTGGCAACAGCGGTGCTGTCGACAAAAAGGAGGTCCAGCAGAGGGTTTCCAGTCTTCTGGCCGGTATACCTCAGCAGGGCGCCACTCTTGGGTTCCCTGAGGCTCCGGTAACCGTCTGGGTTATGGCCGATCTCGAGTGTCCCACGGTGAGACTCTTCGCTGAGTCTTACCTGCCTTCGATCTTGGATACGTGGGTGCGCACTGGTGATGTGAAGCTCATCTACCGATCGCTAGAGACGGACACCTATAACGAAGAAATCTTCTATCGCCAAGAAATCGCGGCGCTAGCTGCCGGTCGGCAGGACAAGATGTGGAATTTCGTCTTGACCTTCGTTCATCAGCAAGGAGAGAAGTTCACCGGATACGCAACCAACGAATTCTTGGCCGACATCGCATCTCAAGTTCCTAACTTGGCCAGAGCGCGATGGAATCGTGATCGCGAAGACGGATCGTTATCTAAGCGAGTCGCGCGCGACCTTCGTACCGCCAACAAGATGGAAATGACTTCCACCCCCTCGTTCTTGGTTGGTGTGAGCGGCGAAGAAGGGAAGCGAGATGCTGACCAGGCCGAATCGGCATCCCTGCGAAGGGAAGTCGAAATCTCTTTGGGGAAGCACATTGAAGCTTTGAGCGAGGAAGCATTCAAAGATGCTCCAACCGTCGGACCTTTGGGGGTGGGCTATCCATAGAACAGGAGGTGTTATCAGCTCAGTACATAAATTAAGTTGATGGGAGAGATCATGTTGTTACGATCATGTAGGACATATATAACGTGCATGGTGGCACTCTGTGCAATTTTCAGTTCTACCGTTCTTTTGCTTGGCGCGGGAATCGCGGCGGCTTGTGAAGGGACGGGTGGCGGAGGCGGCTGTTCAGCGCCCTCGGTCTCAACTGGAGGATATGACTCGCTCACCAGCAATAGCGTGACCCTGACAGGGTCGGTGAATCCACAGGGTTGCTACACCGAATATGCGTTTGAATACGGGCGTAGTTCCGAAGGTTACCCCGACGAAATATATGGCTCCGCTGGGAGCGGAACCTCCTCAGTTTCTGTGTCCACCTCCTCTGCAATAGTGCAGCCGAGCACGACTTATCACTACCGCCTGAGCGCATGGAGCGAGGGTGGCGAAGTTACTGGGGGCAGCGGCTCATTCACCACCCCTGCTGCGTGCCCAGCGCCAACTGTTACGACCGACCCTGCATCGTCGGTCACTGCAAGCACGGCAAGGCTTAACGGACGGGTTAACCCCAATGGCTGTAGCACCGAATATACGTTCGAATACGGTCTAGCCGCGTCTGGAACGTATACGAAAGTCACCGGATCGGCCGGGAGCGGGACGGGAACGGTATCAGTTTGGAAAGACGTCTCGGGCTTGCAAGCGGGCAAAATGTACACCTTTCGCCTGTCTGCAAAAAACTCAAAAGGGACTACCAACGGATCATTTCTATATTTTACGACTGAAGCCGCGCCGACGGATTATGTTGCATTAGGAGACTCATATTCCTCTGGCACTGGAGCTGGACCCTACTTCAACTATGCATGCTGGCGATCTGAATACTCCTACCCATACCTCTATTACAAAGCGTACAGTGGCGGGCTTTTCTATAACGAAGCCTGTCACGGCGCTACGACTACTGATCTAATCAATTCACAAGTATCCAATCTCAACGCAAAAACCAAGTGGGTTACCTATACGATTGGTGGGAATGATGCATGGTTCGGGCCTGTAGTTAGCGCGTGTGCGAGTCCTTTTGTATCTGAAACCACGTGCTACAACGAAATCCATAAATCTAAAACATTCATCCAGGGTACGTTGGGAAGCCGGCTTGACGCCGTGAATAATACGATTAAGTCGCGGGCGAAGAACGCGAAAGTAATTGTGTTTAACTATCCCCGCTTGTTCAACGGGACGGATTGCAATTCCTGGGTTGTCCTAAGTACGATTGAGATGTCAAGAATGAATGAATTGGCCGATATAATGAAAGGTGTAATTCACGCTGCGGCGACACGCGCGGGATCGAACTTTATTTTCCGCGATGTCATCCCGAAATTTGTCGGCCACGCGGTGTGTGATGGAGGAGAGGGCTCCGCGACTGAGTGGATCAACGGTCACTCAACCCCAGAAGAAGAAAGCTACCATCCAAAGAAAGCGGGTCATAGGGAAGTGTATTACGAACTCCTTCGTGGAGTAACGGGCTAGGTGCTCCACGATTCGTTTGCCCACCGCGCGGAGCAATCTGGATGAGCTCCGCGCGGCGCCTCCGAGCTGGTTGAGACGGCACGCCTTCTCAGTTGCCCGCGCCGCCTTGCGGAAATTGGTCCCGAAATTGGTCCCCAACTCCAGCGAACTCAACCGAACTCCTTGGACGTGATTGGCTCTATCGGGCCAGATTCGCCCCCTTAGACACCTTCCGGCTGAACTTCTAATCCGACGGTCGCTGGTTCGAATCCAGCCGGGGGCGCTGATCCTGACGGTGGTCGAAGTAGGCAGGGAGAAGCCGTCCAACGCTGGAGCGCCGGTGCCCGGTTCGGGTCCTCAATGAGCTAACCGCGGCGCTCTCAGCGGTGCCCGTGGTGGGCGCCTGCGAGGTGTCCGGTGCCATCGGGATGGTCGCCGCGGGCCTTCCTGATCTCGGGCAGACGGTGAGCGAAATAGCCGAGAGCAGCACCGCCTGCGACCGCGACGAGGCCGAGGGCGGCGACCGCGATTCCCACCCCGGCATCGAGGCTGTTTAGCAACAGGACCAGCACGACAATGGCCGTGACGGGGACGCTGACGAGGGCGATGCGAGGCACCATGGGTTCAGTGTAGATCACGCTAGGGCGTCGATTACCAGCGCGAGTGCCCCGAGGGCGAAAGGAAGAAGCCGATTCCGGTCGCCTGCTCGACTTCGCGTTCAGAGCGGCCTGCGAGGACAGCAGCGTAGTGTGCCGCCCCGCCAAAGAGGCCAGTGAATCCGAGCAGTGCCGCGACAGCGCCGGAGACTGCGTCGGTGAAGATTCCGCCAAGAGGCAACCCGATCATGTGCTCGCAAGGCTATGCCTCAATCCGGATGGGAGACGAACTGCTTTGTCTACTTTCGCCCGGCGGCGGGACGGGTTCTGGCCGGGGGCAATCAGAGAGGGGCGAGCGTTCGCGCTAGCGCAGCGCGAAGCGCATCAGCACCGTCGTGCCGGTGCCTTCCTGGACGATCCGCATCTCGTCGCAGAGGCGGGCGATGATCGTCAGGCCGAGCCCGAGGCCGTCGGCGGAGCCCCTGCCGAACCGCTCCCCCCGGTCGGAGAGGCGGAGCTCCAGGCAGCGGTCGGCCAGCGACGCCGAGAACTCGAGCTCGGCCGGGCCGGCTTGGCTTTCGGCGTACTTGACCGCGTTGGTGACCGCCTCCGAGACGGCGAGGTTGACGTCGGCGACGAGCGCGGAGCTGGCGCCATGTTTGGCGGCGAAGTCGGCTGCCCTGTGCCGGAGCGTCGTCACCGACGCCGGCTCGGACGGGAACCGCAGCTTGATCTCGGGATGCGCAGGAGGGCTCATCGTTGGTCGATTGGATCGGCTGTCCAGCCTGGATCTTGACGGCGGCAAGGGTTTCCGCGTCGCCTCCCCCGACTGTCGAGAGGTCGGCAAAGCGACCGACTTGACGACGGCCGGTCGGATCGAGGTCAGAGCCCGGGCGGGTGCCGCACCACGAAGCCCTCGCCCGAGGTGCTGGCGAGGTGCCAGCGCGGGCCAGTGCCCTGCTCGTCCCCGACCGTGTCCCAGCGCAGCCCGGCGATCTCGGCGAAGGTGTGACCGGCGTTCGCGTACACCGTGATCCACCTGCCCGGCCCCGGCGCCCCCCAGCGCTCCAGCTCGCTCGAGGTGAGGGGGCGGGGGATCAGGCCGCCGCCGAAGAGGGCGAAGCTGACCGCGCCCGAGCAGTCGTAGGAGTCGTCGTAGAAGGAGGCATGGCCGCCGCCCCACACGTAGGGCCGCCCGACGATCGTGTTGGCCGCGTTGATCGCCCCCTTGACGGCTTCCGGCGCCTCGGGCGGGGCGAGGGCGACGCCGGTGAGGAGGATCGCGGTCGAGCTGGGATCGCCGGGGCGGCGGTGGGCGAAGATCTCCTCGCGGCCGAGGCGGGAGGAGTGGGGGACCGTGGTC
>JBKPOX010000035.1:0-19767 GCA_046733335.1 Actinomycetota bacterium
GTCCTCCTCGGAGCCCGCGAGCCCCGCATGCGCCGCCGCCGCGGCTTCCCGCAGCCCCTCGGCGTGCCGCAGGCGCTCGCGCCGAGCCGCCAGCTCCACCCGCTCCTCGGGGTCCGGCCCCACCGCCTCGATCTCGGAGAGCTCGTAGCGGTAGAGGTCGAGGTCGCGCTCGCGCGACCCCTCGCGCTCGCGCAGCTCCCCCAGCTCGGCCGCCAGCCGCCCCACCTCGCGGTGGGCCTCCCGATAGCGCCGCCGCAGCTCGAGGTGCTCGGCGCCGGCGAAGCCGTCGAGGATCTCCAGCTGCGCCGAGGAGATCGTCAGGCGGCGGTGCTCGTGCTGGCCGAAGAAGGCGAGCAGCCGCCCGCCCAGCAGCTTCAGGTCGGCGGCGCCGGCCGCACGGCCGGCGACGAAGGCGCTGGTGCGGCCGCTCGCCGAGACCCGGCGCCCGAGCACGACCTCCTCGGCGCCCGGCGGCGCCCGCTCCGCCAGCTCGGCGAGCTCGGGCTCCTCGAGCAGCCCCGCCGGCAGGTCGAAGACCCCCTCGACCCATGCCTCCGGGGCTCCGGGGCGGACGATCTGGCCTCGCGCCTTCCCGCCCATCAGCAGGTCGAGCGAGTGGGCGAGCACGGTCTTCCCCGCGCCGGTCTCCCCGGTGATGGCGTTCAGCCCCGGGCCGAGCCGCAGCTCGGCCCGCTCGATCAGCAGCAGGTTCTCGATCCGGAGCTCGCGCAGCACGCCCTGTTCTTTAGCAGCGGCGCAGGACCGATGGCCCTTGCTCGAAGGGACCTGATGACTCATGCCGACTTAAAAACTCATGTGTCTACGAGTATTGAGCTAGATTGACTCAACCGATGTGGACCGCTGGGAGGGGTTCTTTTGGGTGAGGGGATCGCCGCTGCGGTCGAATGGCTGATTGGTGCGCTCGGCTGGGTGGCCGACTTCCTCGACCCCGTTTGGGAGATCCTGGTCGGGCTCTGGCCGCCGATCCTGGCCGGCATCGCGATCGTGGCGGTCCTGCGCATCTTCCGCTGGCTCCTCCTCCTCTGGCGCGGCCGCACCCCGCGGGTGCAGATCTCCCCATTCGCCTGGGCGAGCTCGGACGGCGCCGAGCGCGAGGCCACCTGGGTCACCTCCCTCTTCCGCGAGCAGTTGGCAGCGCTCCGGCTCGACGCGCTGGACCCCCTGCCGGAGCGCGCTCCGGGAGCGCCCCTCGTCGAGATCGTCGAAGGCGTGGGACAGGGCGTGGGCCGCGACATCGGCGCTGCCGCAGGACGGCTGTTCCGGGCGATCATGCCGGACTCCGCCTACGAAGTCTGGGGCTCGCTGCGGCCAGACGAAAACGGGGGCGGGAGGATCTCCGTCCAGCTGATCGAGCGCCGCCGAGGCAATCGCACTTTGCTCAACGTCGCGCTCCAGGGCAAGAGCTGGGAAAAGGGCGCTCGCGAGGCCGCGATGGCGGTGGCCGGCGCCCTCTACCCCCGGGTCCGCAAGGGGGACCGCGGACCCTGGACGCTGTGGGAGCGGAGCGTGCCGCGCGCTCTGATGGATCACTACCACTCCGCTCGTCGCTACGAAGAAGCCAACCAGCTCGAGCACGCCCTCGACGCTTTCCACGCCGCACTGGAACTCGACCCGCTGAACCCGAACCTACGGCTGAAGATCGCGATGCTGCAGGAGCGGATGGAGCTCTACCTCGACGCGTGGGTCACCTACGAGGCGATCGTCGACGAGAAGGACCCGCGGGCGTGGCGGGGACCCGACCGCCGCGTCTACCTGCTGGCGCTATACCGGCTGGCGGTGATGCTCAGCAACGGCTGCGTCGCCGAGCAGTGGGTGAAAGGCTCCTGGCTGGGGGAGAACGAGGGGGACCTCCGCGACCAGGCTCGGCGAGCGCGCCGGCGAGACCTGCTGCTCTCGCTCAAAGGCAATTCCATCTTCGAAAGGCGCCGCGGCCAGCTGCGCCCTGACGAATTGCTCGAACGGGTGCCGTGGACGATCTCCTCGCTGATCAGGAACGCGAACGGCAACGCGTTGATGTCGGTCCTGGCCTGGATCGACCCGGAGGCGAAGGAGATCGGGGACGTGCTCAAGCCGTTCGCCGCCACCGCGAGGAAGAAGGGGGAGATCAAGAGGCGGACGCAACAGATCGAAGCGGTGCTGCAGATCCTCGGCCTGCGGCGTCTCGAGGAGCTGGAGACGGCGCTGCGCCGCCTCCCCCCGCGCCCGAGCAACTGGCATGACAGCTGGGTGCGACAGCCGCCGCTGCGGGGGATGCTGCGCCGGCCCGACTTCGGCCGCAGCGCTGTGAGGACGTCGAAGCTGCTGGTGCGGACGCGGATCGCGGCGAGCCTGGAAAGCCAGGTGAAGCGGCGCGACAAGCAGGACGAGGACTTCGACGAACGCGACCGCTGGATCGAAGAGATCCGGGAGGCCCACCGGCAGATCACGAAGCGCTGGCCCTTCCCGCCGGTCAACGCATGGCGCCGGACCCTGCACTGGGTCGCGCCGCGGCGGCGCTGGGAGAACGGCCGCAAGGACGCCTGGCAGCTCCACTACAACGCCGCCTGCGCCACCGCCTCCCTGTTGCGAAACAAGTCGGTCCTGCGCAACTACGAAAGGGAAGTGAAGGACAAGAAGCCGGAGGTGCCGGGCGCGGGGTTCGAGCCCTTGCCCAGCCGCACCGGCGAGGATCGCGTCATCGCGCGCGCGATCGCCCAGCTCGAGGAATACGCCTACCGCGCCGGCAGCCCCCGCGTGGCCGCGCAGGCCGACTGGGTGGCGATCGATGACCCCGACTTCGGCGGCCTCCGGGAGACCCACCAGTTCGAGCTTTGGGCGAGTCATCATCTGCCGCTCGAAATTCCCAAGGGCCAAGCCTCGCGCAGGGCCGACGTCAAGCGCTTCACCGTCCGCGTCGTCCACCAGGGAGCTCGCGCCTTCGCGACGACCTGGCGGCAGCGCGCCGCCGCGGCCGAGCCGGCAGCGCCGCAGCTCGTCGAGTGGTGGCGGAGGGAGGCGGAGGTGTGGAGTGTGCTGGGGAACGCCTGCCGCGAGCATCTCAGCTGGGAGGAGCGCCTGAAATGGCTGCAGACCCTGGAGGATTGGCTCGAGGAGACCGAACAGGAGGATGCGGTCGAATTCGGGTACGAAGCGCGGGGCGCAGCGGCCAACTCGATGTCGGAAACGCTCTTCGAGGAACTCGCGGCCCTTACCGGCGCCTCACGCAACGGCTCTCCGCCTGCCGTCGGGGCAGATATCCCCTGCGCCCTCGCCTGGGTCAACAACCGAGTCGAGCACGTGCGCAGGGCCTACGAGGCCGGTGAAGAACGCGCCGACGCCGAAGGGATGCTGCTGTGGGAAAACGAGCATGAGGAAGCCCTGCGGGCGGCGCGAGCCTGGATGCGCCTTGCCGAGATCCTCGAGCTGGAGCTGACCGGGGCGTGCAAGGAAGACTCGGAAGAGGAGCTGCGCGAACGGATGGCCCGGGTCCGGGCCGAGTTCAACGGGGTGCCCGAACCGCAGGCCGCCTGACCCCCTCGGCCGCCGGCTGCGACGCGCCCTCCTGCGGCTGCACGAAGTCGCGGGAGCGGACGAGGCAGAGGCCGAGCGCCGCCCCGACGAAGGAGAGGATCGCGGCGATCAGGACGATCTCGTTGAAGCCGCTGACGAAGGCTTCGTTCGACGCCTGCACGAGCTGCGCCGTCCCCACCCCCGGGTGGGGCAGAGCCGCCGCGGCCTCCGAGCCGCCGGAGGCGATCACTTCCCCGAGCCCCGCCTGTGCCTGTGGCAGCAGCTCGGAGGTCTTCGCGTCCACTCGCGCCTGGAAGATCGCCCCCAGGGAAGCTACGCCGGTGGCGATCCCAACCTGACGGAAGGTCGAGTTGATCCCCGAGCCCATCCCTGATTTCTCGACCGGCACGACCGCGATCGCCCCCTGGCCGATTCCGGGGTTGGTGATCCCGATCCCGACCCCCGCGACGCAGAAGCCGGCGAGCAGGGCGGTCCACTCGGAGTCGGCGGAGACGCCGTGCATCAGGAGCAGGCCGACGCCGACCAGCCCCAGTCCGAGCCCCAGCAGGACCCGAATCGGCACCCGGTGGGAGAGCGAGCCCGAGATCGGAGAGGCAATGAAGGACAGCACCGTGAGCGGCAGGAACCGCAGCCCGGCCTCCAGCGGCGAGTAGTCGAGCACCCCCTGGAGGTAGATCGTCAGGTACAGGAACATCGCGAACATCCCGCCGGAGAGCCCGAAGGCGACGGCGGAGACGCCGTTGAAGGCCGGCTTGCGGAAGAGGGAGAGGTCGAGCATCGGGTGCGGGCTGCGCATCTCGATCGCGACGAAGGCGACCAGCAGAGCCACCGCGCCCCCCAGGCAGGCGACGATCATTCCGCTGCCCCAGCCCTCCGGATTGCCGCGGATCAATCCGAAGATCAGCAGGAACAGCGCCGCCGAGAAAATGACCAGCCCCGGCACGTCGACCGGCTCGGCGTCAGGAGCCTTGACGTTGGCCAGCTTGCGCTCGGTGAGCACGATCGCCGCGAGCCCGATCGGGATGTTGACGAAGAAGATCCACTCCCAGCCGAGGTGCTCGGTGATCACGCCGCCGACCAGCGGTCCGATCGCCACCGCGCCCCCCACCGTCGCTCCCCAGACGCCGAAGGCGGTGGCCCGCTCCTTGCCGTGGAACTCCTGGCCGATCAGCGCCAGCGAGGTGGCGAACATCGCCGCGCCCCCCACCCCCTGCAGCCCCCGGGCCAGGTTGAGCAGGGTCGGGTCGCCGGCGATCCCGCAGAGGAACGAGGCGAAGGTGAAGATCCCGAAGCCGAGGGAGAACACCCGCCGCCGCCCCAGCCGGTCGCCGAGCGAGCCCGCCGTCAGCAGGAATGCCGCCAGCGTCAACGAGTAGGCGTCGACGACCCATTGCAGGCTGGAGAGGCTCGCGTTCAGTTCGCGCTGGATGTCAGGCAGGGCGACGTTGACGACGGTGATGTCGAGCAGGAGCATGAACGTCGCCGTCGAGATCAGGACCAGGGTCCACCACTTGCGCTCCATCGGCTGGGACCCTAGAGGACGGCCGAGCGCCGATCCGTCCTACACGGCGAGGTGGCCGAACTTCTCGCGAATCCGCTGGTAGAAGCTCGTCCCCGGCAGCTGCGCCAAGCGGCTGACCGAGTCGAGGAAGCGGACTTCCAGCTCGGCGCCCGGGGAGAGGTCGGCGACCTTGCCGCCGTCGACCGCGACTTCGACCGGCTCGCGCCCGGGCGCGTTGCCGACGTGGAGGACGTCGCCCGGGGCGACCACCAGGGCGCGGGCGGTGAGCGAGTGCGGGGAGATGTAACTGACGACGTAGCCCTTCACTCCCCAGGCCAGAATCGGGCCCTGGTTGGCGAGGTTGTAGCCGGTCGAGCCGGCGGGGGTGGCGGCGACGAGGCCGTCACAGCGGACGTGGCCGACCTCCTCGCCGGCGATCCGGTAGCTGAGCTCGGCGACGCGGTCGTGGGGGCGGCGCACGAGGGTGATGTCGTTCAGTCCCACCTCCCTGACCCCGTCGCAGGCGACCTCCAGGCCCGGCAGCGGGACCGTCTCGATCTCGCCTTCGAGGGCGCGGCGGATTCCCTCCCGCGCCTCGCCGCGCTCGACCGCGGCGAGGAAGCCGACGGTGCCGAAGTTGACGCCGAAGACGGGGACCTCGGTATGGGCGAAGCGGCGCAGCGCGTGCAGGATCGAGCCGTCGCCGCCGAGCACCAGGCAGATGTCCGGCAAGGTGTGTTCGGCGGTGTCGTCGACCCCCGCGGCGGCGCTGCCGTGCTTCTGCCGCTCCTCCTCGCTGGCGGCGAGCCGCCAGCCCGCCTCCTGCGCCACTTCGGCCGCCACCGTCACGGCTTCGGAGGCCGACGGCGGGTGCGAGTGGGTGATCAGAGCGGCGGTCTTCACCGGTCCTCCTCGACCGCGGCGGCGACCGCGGCCTCCAGGTCCCCGACCTCGGGACCGCCGCCGCCCGCCCAGACGAAGGTCTCCCGGTTGCCCTTCGGGCCCGGCAGCCCCGCGGGGGCGAAGCCGCGGATTGGCAGGCCGAGGCCGCGGAGCGCCTCGGCGACCTCGAGGATCGTCTCGCGCCGGTCGGCGGGATCGCGGACGACGCCGCGCCCGACCCGGTCCCTGCCCAGCTCGAACTGCGGCTTGACCATGGCCAGGACCTCGCCCCCGGGCGCGAGGCAGCGGACGACCGCGGGCAGGATCTTCGTCAGCGAGATGAAGGAGACGTCGACCGTCGCCAGCGAGGGTGCGAAGGGAAGGTCCCGCGGCGCCAGCTCGCGCGCGTTGAGGCGCTCGATCACGTGCACGCGCGGGTCCTCGCGCAGGCGCAGGTCGAGCTGGCCGTAGGCGACGTCGGCGGCGATGACCTGCGCCGCGCCGCGCTGCAGGAGGCAGTCGGTGAAACCGCCGGTGGAGGCGCCGACGTCGAGGCACTCGCGGCCGGCGAGGTCGATCGGCAGGGCCTCGAGCGCGTTCTCGAGCTTGGTCCCGCCGCGGGAGACGAAGCGGGATCCCTCGGCGACGACCAGCGGCGCGTCCGGCTCGACCAGCTGGCTGGGCCGCAGCGCGACCGGCCCGTCGGCGCCGACCCGGACTTCGCCGGCCCGCACCGCTCCGGCCGCCGCCGAGCGCGACGGGAAGAGGCCGCGGTCGGCGAGGACGGCGTCTATCCGCGCCTTCTTCATCGCCCGAACGCTACAGCGGCCTCCCGCATGCGGGGCGATTCAGCGCCCGTTGAGAAAGCGCTGCAACATTTTCACGACCGCTTTCCCCAATCAATCCGCTCTTCTGGAACAAATCGGCGCCCAGGAACTCGCAGAATCCGTGCCTTGCAGGGGTTCTGTGACCCCACTCACACACAAGTCGCACATACGTTCGTACGCTGTTCAAGGATTCGCAAGAGGAAACCGAAAGGACCATCACAAAGACTTCTTGGCTGAGCCCCGCGTCGACATATCGCCTCGCTGCTTCCCACAGCGACGCTCTCGACAAAAACCGGGCTCACCTACCTCCCACGGATCCACACATATATAGAGATACATATCTCTCCTCCCTGTAGTAACCCCAGAAGCGCCCCGCCTCCCCGGCGGGGCGTTTTCTGTTGTGGCACTTCGGCGACTTCGAGCCCTTCCGTCCGGTTGCGGACACCGGACTAGGAAACGAGGCCATCAGGGGAGGATCTGATCCCCCGACTCCTTATCGAGGGTTGGGAATCTGCGACATCCGCCTGCGCCTACCCTGTTCTATGTCCGAGAACGGGAACCCGCGCAGTCATCACCTCGATGCCATCCGCGTCTCGGCGATTCTCCTGCTGATTCCCTACCACGCCGCCCGCTACGTCCAGAAGGGCGAAACGGATGCCGAGATCGTCGATGCCGCGGTCTGGTTCGTCCATGCCTGGCACATGCCCTTGTTCTTCGCCATCTCCGGATTCCTGGCAGCCAATGCGTTGAGTCGCTCGACCGCGGCACTGCAGCTGCGCGCCCGCTTTCGCCGACTCGGGCTGCCGCTGGTCGTCGGGATGCTGACCGTCGTGCCGCTCGCCAATCTCCTCGTCATCGGCGCCGCGGCGCTATGGCCGCGCAAAGGCGAGCTGCCGCCGAAACGAGAGCTGGACCTCGCCAACGTCTTCAGCCTCAACCCGCGGCACCTCTGGTTCATCGCCTATCTGCTGATGATCTCCTTGGCCGCGATCGGGATCTGGCTGGCGATCCAGCGGGCACCGGGCCTGGGGGCGGCGATCAACCGCGGCTTCGGCCGCCTGATGCGGTCATGGTGGGCGGTTCCGGCGCTGGCGGCGATTAGCGCCGCGATCCTGATCACCAAGACTGGCTGGGTGGCGGGCGGCTCGGCCTCGAACTCGCTGGTCCCCGCCCCGACTCTCTTCGTGTACTTCAGCTTCTTCTTCGTGTTCGGCTGGCTGCTCAGCGGCCAGAGCGACCTGATCGAGCAGTTGAAGCGCGGGGCCTGGCTGCGGCTCGCCGCCGGAGTGCTGATCGCCGTGCCCGCCTTCCGCCTCTTCTACGACAGCGGCGACTTCACCGGCAACGTCGGCACGCCGGGGGTGCTGGCCGAAATCGACGAGCTGCGCATCTACGGGCTGTTCACCGTCGGTCTCATCTGCTGGCTCACGCTGTTCGGCATCTGGGGAGTGCTGGCGCGATACGTCCGCCAGGAATCGCGGGTGCTGCGCTACCTGTCGGACGCCAGCTTCTGGATCTACCTGATCCACATTCCGTTCCTCGTCGCTCTGCAGAGCTCGCTCTCCACCACCGATTTGGCGGTTCCGGTCCGCTGGGGGCTGGCGGTCTTCGGGACCCTGTCGCTGGCCGTGGGCTCCTACGCCTTGATCCAGGCGAGCCGCCGACTGGTGTCGAAGCTCGGGCGCGCCCGCGAGGCTCCCGGTTAGTCGCCGCTGCCGTCCCTCATTCCAAGAGCAGGCGACGGCGCAAGCGGTCGAGGACGAGGAGCGCTCCGAGGTTGCGCAAGTCGTAGCCATAGCGGAGGCCGGCGGGCCGGAAATCGACCGCCGTACAGGGAGGGCAGAGAACGCTCGGGTGGACGCCGTCTTGGCTCAGACCCGCGTTGGGAACCCCTGGCTCGGTCAGCTGCCGCCAGAAGTTCCACAGCGGCAGCGCCCGATTCTCGGCGAGAGCGGCTATTTCGGCGTTGAACCGCGCCACCCGTAGAGAGAACTGCAGCTGCATGCGAGGCGGAATCGTGCTGACTACCGGAATCGTCCCGGCGCTGGAAACGAGCCGAACCACGCGGGCCAGATGGCGGCGGAACTCGACCGCCGTGAATTCCTCGAGGTCGTTGGTCCCGAACATGATCAGAGCGACCGACGGGCGGAGCAGCTGCAGCTCGCAGCTGACGGCGGGCAAGCCCTGGCACTCGGGAAGCGACTCACGCGGCGCGAGGGCATCGACTGCTCTCCATCCACCCACGGCGGCAACACCGAGGCGCGAATAGCTGTTGCTGATCGCGCACAGAGCCCCCTCGGAACCCGGCGGCACCGCAGTCGTGCCGAAGAACTCGAGCGTCCCACGCAGCTCGGCCCAGGCTCCCAGGCGAGGCGTGCGGCAGGCCAGCGCCTGCAGAAACGACGGCGAGGCGGTGATGCTGTCGCCGATCTTGGCGAAGACCCCCGGGCTATTGCCGAAGCCCTCCCCGCGATCCGCGACCTTCTTCAGGTGGCCCGCGACAGCCGGGTCGAGAGCGGGAACGACGGGCAGCTCTTCCCATTCGGCCCCGGAGGACTCATGGCTGAAGATGGAGGCGAGCGCAAGCAGGGCCGAAGCGACGAGGACTGCCTTGAGGGCGATTTTTCCTGGGTGGGGACAAGCCATCTGGCCCTGTTCACCCTACGGTCACCGGACGGTGCGCCAGGACTGCCAGGTGATGCGGATGATGAGGATGCTGATCCCGAGGCCGATCAGGGGATCGGCGAGCTGGAGCCCGAGGGCGACGGCGGCGGCGCTCGCGACGACGGCGAGGCTGACGTAGGCGTCTGCCTTGGCGTGGTTGCCGTCGGCGACGAGCGCCGGGCTGTCGAGGGCGCGGCCCGCGTCGGTGCGGACGATCGCGGCGAGCCAGTTGCCCGCGTAGCCGATCAGCCCGGCGGCCGCGAGGGCGCCGAGGTGGTCGACGTCCCGCGGGTCGATCAGGCGGGCCAGCGCCTCGTATGCGGCGACACAGGCCGAGACGAAGATCGCGAGGACGACGAAGTAGCCGGCGATCCGCTCCGCCCGCTCCGAGCGGATGAGGAAGGCGATCCCGAGCGGGATCGCGGTCGCCGCGTCGCCGAAGTTGTGGATCAGGTCGGCGAGCAGGGCGATGCTGCCGGTGGCGACGAAGATCGCGGCCTGGGCCAGCGCGGTCGTGCCGAGGATCGCCAACGAGAGCCCGACCGCCTTCAACCCCTCGCGCGAGCGTTTGATCGAGTGGTGGATCAGGCCGTGGCTGTGACCGTGGTCGTACGGGTGGGTGTGTCCGTGTGACATATGAACGTCTGTGCATACACGATAGTCTCTCCGCCCCGATGGCCCGCCCCTCCGAACACCGCCCGGCGACCCGGCCGCTGCCCGCCGAGGAGGCCCAGCACCTGGCCGAGGCGATCAGCGCCTTCGGCGCCGCCAGCCGGCTGCGGTTGCTGTGGGCGCTGTCGGAGGGCGAGCGCGCCGTCGAAGAGCTGACCGAGCAGACGGGGCTGACCCAAAGCGCCACCTCCCAGCAGCTTCGGGTGCTGCGCGAGGCCCGCCTCGTGAAGGTCCGGCGCCAGGGGCGCCACGCCTTCTACTCCCTCTACGACCACCACGTCCCCGACCTGCTCGCGGCGATGCGCCACCACTACGAGCACGTCGAGCAGGGCGAGGCATCGGCCGACGAGCAGATCGCCAGGAGCGGGTGAGCGACGGGCAGGCGGTCGCCGGCGCCGTCGGGAAGCCGGCACATGAAGCGCCCCTCTCGATCTTCGCCCGCTTCCTGAAGTTCGGCCTGCTCGCCTGGGGCGGCCCGGCGGCGCAGATCGCGATGATCAAGCGCGAGTGCGTCGACGAGGAGGGTTGGGTCTCCGAGGAGACCTTCAAGAAGACGCTCGCGGTGTACCAGGTGCTGCCCGGCCCCGAGGCCCACGAGCTCTGCGTCTACTTCGGCCGGATGCGCGGCGGCAAGCTCGGCGGGTTCGCCGCCGGGCTCGGCTTCATGCTGCCCGGCTTCCTGCTGATGCTCGGGCTCTCCGTCCTCTACGTCGAGGCCAACCTGGCCGGGCAGCTCGAGGAGCTGTTCTACGGGCTGACGGCGGCGGTCGGGGCGCTCGTCGCCCGGGCACTGGTGCGGCTCGGTCCGACCTTCGTCACCGACGTTCCGCTGGCGATCATCGCCGTCGCAGCCTTCGCCCTCACCCTCTTCGCCGATGCGAGCTTCGTCCTCGTCCTGCTCGGGGCCGGGATCGCCTACGAGCTGTGGACGAACGGCGGGCGCTGGCGCGGCCGGGCCAGCTCCCTCTCGCTCGCGCCGGCGGCGGTCCTCGCCCTCGCGCTCGGGACGATCGCCCTCTCGCTGACGGCGGCGATCTTCTGGGAGGGCCTGAAAGCCGGGCTGCTCACCTTCGGCGGCGCCTTCACCGTGATCCCGTTCCTGCAGGAGACCGCCGTCGAAGGCCGCCACTGGCTCACCGAAAGCCAGTTCGTCGACGGCCTGGCGATCAGCGGCATCCTGCCCGCACCGCTGATCATCTTCTCCACCTTCGTCGGCTACCTCGCCGGCGGGCTGGCCGGCGGTCTGGCGATGACCCTCGGCATCTTCCTGCCCGCCTTCGTCTTCCCGATCTTCTTCCACCGCGGCCTGGTCGCCGTCGCCGAGAACCCGCGGGTCAGGCCGTTCCTGCTCGGCGTCGCCGCGGCGGTGGTCGGCCTGATCGGGGCCGTCGCGGTGTCGATCGTCGAAACGAGCGTGGTCGACGTGCCGACGGCGATCCTCGCCCTCGGCGCCTTCCTCGCCCTCAACCGCTGGCACGGGAAGCTGACTGTGCTCTACGTCGTCCTCGGCTGCGGCGCGATCGGGGCGCTCCTCCAGGCCACGGTGCTGTGAGGGCCAACGGGGCCGAAGGGTGCACAGGGCCTCTGCAGGCGGGTCCCGCGGGAGGCTCCTGATACGGTGCTGAGGTCGGGTCCGGCTCGAATCGCCGCCCGAGAGGTTCCGTTTCCTCCGTGTGCCGTCTGGCGCCTAGGGGCCGCAGGATCTCCCTAGTCGTTCAGATAAGGAGCACTTCACATCACTTCATTTGCCGATCTCGGCATCTCTCAGCCTGTCATCCGCGCCCTCGCGGGCCGCGGCATCACCACTCCGTTCCCCGTCCAGCAGCTCGTCGTCCGCGACGGGCTCGCCGGTCACGACCTGCTCGTCCAATCCCCGACCGGGTCGGGGAAGACGCTCGCCTTCGGCATCCCCGTGCTCGAGGGCCTCTCTCCCCAGGGCGAGCCGGGCAGGGCGCTGGTCCTGGCGCCGACGCGCGAGCTCGCCGGCCAGATCGTCGACGAGCTGCGCCCGCTGGCGGCCGCGCGCGGCCTGAAGATCGCCGCCGTCTACGGCGGCGTCGGCTTCGGCGCGCAGAGCAAGGCGGCGCGGAAGGCAGACGTCCTCGTCGCCACGCCCGGCCGCCTCGAGGACCTGATCGGCCGCGGCGTCGTCTCCCTCGGCTGCGTCCGCGTCCTCGTCCTCGACGAGGCCGACCGGATGCTCGACATGGGCTTCAAGCCGGCCGTCGACCGGATCGTCGCCCAGACCCCCGGCGCCCGCCAGACGCTCTTCTTCTCGGCGACCCTCGAGGGGGCGACCGGAAAGGTCGCCGCCGCCTACACCCGCGACGCCCGCCGCCACACCCACACGCCGAAAAGGGCGAAAGCCGACATCGAGCACCGGTTCCTCCCGGTCGAAACCCAGGGCGAGAAGCTCCACCACCTGGTGGCGCAGCTGCAGGACGGCGACTGCGGGCCGACCCTCGTCTTCGTCCGCACCAAGCGCGGCGCCGACCGGCTCGTGAAGCGGCTCCGCAGCCAGAGGATCGAGGCCGTGGCGATGCACGGCGACAAGAGCCAGGGCCAGCGGGAACGCGCCCTGGCCCGCTTCGAGGAGGGGCAGGTGGATGCGCTCGTCGCCACCGACGTCGCCGCCCGCGGCATCGACGTCGAGGGGATAACCCACGTCGTCAACTACGACGCGCCCGGCGACCGGGATGCCTACGTCCACCGGATCGGCCGCACCGGGCGAGCCGGCCGGCAGGGGACGGGGATCAGCTTCGTCCTCGCCGACCAGGCGGAGGAGATCCGGCGCATGGCCGGCGACCTCGGCTTGGTGCGGGAGTTCGAGATGGCGCACGGCGGGCGCCACAACCAGCCCGCCTCGCGGCCCTCGCCGCGGCGCCCCCGCGACCGCCGCGGGAAGCGGAGCGCGGCATGACCGCCGCCACCGCTCACAGGTGGACCTGCACCGACTGCCGCGTGGCGGCCGGTCGCAGCGACGCCGAGGAGACGCCGTTGCCCGAGCACTGGCAGGTCAGCGCCGAGGGGACGTTCTGCCTCGGCTGCCGGAGGAAACGAGCGGCCGAGGCGGCCGTCGAGGCGGCCCCCGTCGCGGCCGACCGAGACGCTCGCGCGCGGCTCCGCCGCACCGCGCTGGTCGACTTCGAGGTGCGGCGCGCCCCGGACCGGACCAACGGCTCGATCGCCAAGGCCTGCCGCACCTCGATCCCCGCCGTCGTCGCCGCCCGGCGCAGGCTGGACGAGGGCTCGCGCTAGCTCTGGCCCCGCGCCCGCGCCTGGGCGCGGGCCTCCATGGCCGCCATCCCCCGGCTCAGCCGCCTCACGCCGGTCGCCCCCTCGGGCACCGGGACGGCGCGGAAGGTCGAGGCGGGCAGGTGCAGGCGGAAGGCGATCCTTCCCTCCGGGTCGAACCGGGTCACCAGCGGGTTGTCCCCCCAGCTCACGAGCCAGCCGCCGTCGCTCGTTTCGCGCGCCGACCCGCAGCAGTGGCTCCGCTGCACCTGGGGATCGTTGAGCTGGCCGCGATAGAGCGCCCGGCCCCGCTCCAGGTCCAGCCGGTAGAAGACGACGCGGGGCCGGCGCGGGCGGTCCTTGCCGTTGTCGAAGATGGTCAGGCGGCCGCGGCGGTCGATGCGCGCGTCGTGCTGGCCGCCGAGCACCTTGGTGGCGGGGTCGCCGACCACCCGCAGCGACTTCCCGGTCGGGGTCCCCCCGAGCTTCCACCTGATCTCGCCGCTCGCGCGGTCGATGCCGTAGACGGCGTCGGTGTGCCGGGTGGAGATCACCAGTTCCCCGTGGCCGCGAGGCTCGATCGAGTTGATGTGGACGGGATCGAACGCCGCCCGCTGGAGGCGCCGGCGCGGGTTGCTGAGCACGTTCCGCCACCAGCGCCCGGTCTCACGCAGCGAGATGTGCCCGCGCGAGCTCCAGCGCCAGAGGACCCTCCCCGCCGGGTCGACTTCCTGGACTTCGGCGGAGACGATCGCCGCCCGCTTCGGCCCACCGAAGCGGCGCAGGTCCGCGGTTTCCGGGACATAGGTGTCGAGCAGGACGTTGCCGTTCGGCAGCTCGCGGTACTCGTGGCCGTCGACGATCGAGCCGCCGGTCCTGACCAGGCGCAGGAGCTTCCCGGACTCCGACCGGACCTCGTGCGCCATCCGCGGGTCGAGGCCGTAGCCGTCGCCGAAGGACCGCGCCCAGGCCAGGCTTCCGTCCCCCAGCACCTGGCCCCAGAGCGCCCCCTCCGCAGGGTTGTACCACCAGCGCGGCACCCCCTCGTCGTCGAAGACGATCACCCAGGCGCGCCGGTCCGCGGGCGAGGAGAAGGCGACGACGAAGAGACCCGGCGGAGCCGGCCGCAGCGATTCGAACCGCGACGCCGGAAAGCCGGCGGGAAGGGGGATCGTCGGCGCGCCGGCCGCCCCGGAGCCGGCCGCCCCCCGCTCCCCGTCGCGGACCGCGACGAGCACCGCGGCGCCTGCCACCAGGGCGAGGAGGCAGATCAGCAATCGCTTCGTCGCCACGGTCATCAGGCAGGGAGACGCCTCCCCGCCGGCCTTACGCTATCGGCGCTCGCACTGGCGGATCGAGTCGAGCCCGGCGCCACCGCGGCAGCGATCGAGGCCGCGGCCGCCCCGCAGCCGGTCGGACCCCCTGCCGCCCACGAGCACGTCGTTGCCGCCCGAGCCCTTGAGGAGGTCGGGTCCGCCGCGGCCGAGCAGACGGTCTCTGCCGGGGCCGCCGAACACCAGGTCGGCGGCGGTGCCGGCCCCGACGTAGTCCCTGCCCGAGCCGGCGCAGAGGAGATCCCGCCCCGCCAGGGACACGACCCGGTCGTTGCCGCCGAGCGCGGAGATCACGTCCGGTCCCGGAGTGCCGAAGAGCAGATCGTCGCCGGGGGTGCCGGTGACAGTCGCCGTCAGCCCACGACAGGTGGGCGCGCGCAGGACGCGGGTAACGGCGGTGGCCTTGTTGTTGCTGGCGCTGGGATCTCGCTCCCCGCCCTTGACCGTGGCGGTATTGCGGATCGAGCCGGCGCGTTCGGGCACCACCACGATCGCCACCCCGGCGGGCGCGCCCCCGTAGTCGACGCCGAGGGGATCGAGGTTCCCGATCGCGCAGGTGACCTTCTGGCCCTCCGTGGCACAGCCGCCCGCCGGCCCGCTCGCCGAGAGGAGCCGGACTCCCTTCGGGAGGTTGTCGGTCACGGTCACCCCGGTGGCCGGCGAGGGACCCAGGTTCTCCACCCCGATCGTGTAGGTCAGCTCGGCCCCGACCCGGACAGGGTCGGGGCTGTCGCCCTTGGTGATCCTCAGGTTCGCGGAGCCGGCTTTCGCGGCGGTCCCGGCCTCGGGAGCAAGAAGAACGATCAGCAGGGCAGCTGCCGGCGCAAGCGCCAAGAGCCCGGCGAGGGCGCCCCGATGGCGGCTTCGATGACTCATCCCGGCTCCTTTCGACGCAATCTCTCCCGACGCCTCTTACCCGTAACGAGGCCGGGCGAGACTTGTCAGGCCGGTCCGGTCGCGGGCGGCCGGGGCGCGCTCACAACCAGCCCGACCGCTTGAAGCGCCAGTAGAGGTAGAGGCAGACGGCGAGGATGACAGAGAGCACGACGGGGTAGCCGAGGCGCCACCCGAGCTCGGGCATGTGATCGAAGTTCATCCCGTAGATGCCGGCGACCATCGTCGGTACGGCCGCGATCGCCACCCAGGCCGAGATCTTGCGCATGTCTTCGTTCTGGCGCATCGAGACCTGGGTGAGGTTGGCTTCGAGGGCACTGTCGAGCAGCTGGCGGAAGCTCTCGATCCGCGCTCCGACCCTGCGCAGGTGGTCTTCGACGTCGCGGAAGTACTCGTGGAGCGACTGGGGGACGGCCGGGAAGCTGCCGCTGCAGAGCTCTTCGAGGGCTTCGCCGAGGGGCGTCGCCGCGGCCCCAAACTCGAGCACCTCGCGCTCGAGCCTGTAGATCCTCTCGGTCGGGTTCTGCCCTTCGCCGAAGACCTGCAGCTCGACTTCGCGCACGTCCTGGTCGAAGCCGTGGGCGGCCTCGAGGTAGCCGTCGACGACGTGGTCGGCGATCGCGTAGAGCACGGCGCCGGGACCCTGCGCCATCAGGTCCGGGCGCCGCTCGAGCCGCTCGCGCACCGGCGCCAGGTCGCCGCTGCCGTGGCGGACGGTGATCACGAAGCCGGAGGCGACGAAGATCGAGAGCTCGCCCACCTCGATCACCTCCTTCGGGTCGACGTAGCGGGCGGGCTTGACGACGACGTGGATCGTCTCTCCGTACTCCTCGACCTTCGGCCGCTGGTGCGCCCGCACCGCATCCTCGACCGCGAGCTCGTGCAGACCGAACTCCTCACCGATCGCCCGGAACTCCGCCTCGGAGGGCTCGACGACCCCGAGCCAGACGAAGGCCCCGTCCTCCCTCGCGGCCTCGCTGGCGCGCTCGATCGAGAGCGCGCCCTGGCGGCGCCTTCCGCCCTCGTAGGCCGCGCAGTCGACGATCATCGCCTGAGTATGGAGGTCGGGGAGGAGCGAACCGCCAGCGGGCGCGCCTCGCGCCCCGGCCTGGTGAGGCGGGCGCGAGAGATCCGATTCCCCAAGCGGATCCACACATATAGATGCGCGTCTCTCCTCCCCTTGGTGATTTCCCCCAGAAGCGCCGGCTCTTGCCTTGCTCCTCTCACCGGAGAGACTGGCGCAGGCTAATCGATTGCGCCGATTGGTTCAATCCCCAAAATTGATTAGGTCAGCAACGGCTGCGCACTTGAGGTAGGGGCGAGCACGCGATCTGCGACCGACTCTCCCGTCAGACCGACCTCGGCCCGCAGGAGCGCCGGCTTGCCGTGGGTGACGTAGCGGTCGGGGAGGCCGATCCGCAGGACCCGGGCACGCTCGCCTGGGCTCTCGGCGAAGGTCTCCTCCAAGGTCTCGAGGACGGCGGAGCCGAAGCCGCCGGGGAGCACGTTCTCCTCGATCGTCACCAGCAGCTCGTGCTCGCGGGCGAGCGCCGCCACCAGCTCCGCGTCGATCGGCTTGGCGAACCTGGCGTCGGCCACGGTCGGCCTGACGCCATGGCGGCCGAGGATCTGCGCCGCCTCCTGGGCCACCGTGACCCCGTAGCCGTAGCCGAGCAGCGCCACCCGCTCGCCCTCGGCCAGGACCTCCCCCCTGCCGATCGCGATCGGCTCCGCCGCCGCCGGCAGCTCGACCCCCTCGGCGGCGCCGCGCGGGTAGCGGAGCGCCGCCGGTCCGTCGTGGGCGATCGCGGTGCGCAGCATGTGGACCAGCATCGCCTCGTCGCGCGGGGCCATGACGACGACGTTGGGGATCGGGCGGAAGTAGGAGACGTCGAAGGCGCCGTGGTGGGTGGGGCCGTCATCGCCGACCAGGCCGGCGCGGTCCATCGCGAAGGTGACGTCGAGGTCCTGCAGGCAGACGTCGTGGACGATCTGATCGAAGGCGCGCTGGAGGAAGGTCGAGTAGATCGCGCAGACCGGCTTCGCCCCCTGCAGCGCCAGGCCGCTGGCCAGGAGCACCGCGTTCTGCTCGGCGATGCCGACGTCGTAGTACTGCTCGGGAACCTCGTCGGCGAGCGCCTGCAGCCCGGTCCCCCCGGCCATCGCGGCGGTGATCCCGATCACCCGCTCGTCCGCCTTGGCCTCCCTCACCATCGCCTCGGCGAACACCTTCGTGTACTGCGGCGGCGAGCCGGCGGCGGGCGGCTTCTCGAGGACCTCGATCCCCTCCGGCGAGTCCGTTTCGGTCACCGGCACCGGCTTCGGAGCGCTGGCCGGCTGGCCGTCGACGATCGACTTCGGCTTCGCCGCGTGCCACTCCTCCATCGACTCCAGCCCGCCTTCTTCGGCGGGCGCGAAGCCCTTGCCCTTGACGGTGTGGATGTGGACGACCACCGGGCGGTCGGCGTCGAAGGCCTCGCGCAGGGCGTCGCGAAGGGCGTGCACGTCGTGGCCGTCGATCACGCCCATGTAGGCGAGGTCGAGCTCCTCGAAGAAGAGGCCGGGCGCCCAATAGGCCTTGATCGCCGACTTGATCTCCGGCCCCAGCCGCTCGATCCGCCGACCGAGGCCGAGCGGCAGCTTCGTCAGCCGGTCCTCGACCCCCTCGCGGGCGTGCCAGAGCCGCGGGTTGAGGCGGATGCGGTTGAAGTAGCGCGAGAGGGCGCCGACGTTGGGGGAGATCGACATCCCGTTGTCGTTGAGGACGATCACGATCGGCGTCTGCAGGCCGCCTGCCGCGTGCAGCGCCTCGTAAGCGACGCCGCCGGTGAGGGCGCCGTCGCCGATCACCGCGGCGACCCTGCCGTCGGGCCCGATCCCCTTGCGCATCGCCTCCTTCAGGCCGACCGCGTAGCCGATCGAGGTCGAGGCGTGGCCGGCGCCCATCACGTCGTGCTCGGACTCGGCGATCGAGCAGAAGGGGGCCAGGCCGTCGTACTGGCGGATCGTCGAGAGCCGCTCGCGGCGGCCGGTGAGGATCTTGTGCGGGTAGGCCTGGTGGCCGACGTCCCAGAGGACCTTGTCGCGGGGCGAGTCGAGCAGGCTGTGGAGGGCGACGGCGAGCTCGCAGGTGCCGAGGTTGGCGCCGAAGTGGCCGCCGATCTCGCCGATCGTGTCGATGATGTAGGTGCGCATCTCCTGCGCCACCTGCTGCAGCTGCTCGTCGCTGAGGCCGTGCAGATCCTCCGGGTTGTCGATCCCCGGCAGCAGCGGCTCCTCGATCTGGTCTTTGTCGTCTTCGTGGCCCTGGGTGGGGGGCTTTTCGCTCATTCGTTCCTCGTGAAGATGTAGTCGGCGACGCGCCTCAGGTCTTCGGTCTCACCGCTGGCTTCGGCCAGCGCCGCGGTCGCCTTTGCGTGGGACTGGGCGGCCAGCTCGCGCGCCCGCTCCAACCCGAAAAGGCTGACGTAGGTGAGTTTTCCGTGTCTCTCGTCGCTTCCATGTGGCTTGCCGAGCTGCTCATCCGACTCGGTCACGTCGAGAATGTCGTCGACGATCTGGAACAGCACGCCCAGCTCGTCTGCAAAACGCCGGTAGGGCATTCTCGCACTTTCTGGCAGTCCCTCGAGCAGGAGGACGACGCCAACGCTGGCGGCGATCAGGCGACCGGTCTTCAGCGCGTGCAGGGCGCGCAGGCCCTCGGCGTCGGCGGTGGCTTCGACCACGTCGACGTACTGGCCGCCGACCATGCCGTCGACGCCGGTCGCGGCGGCCAGCTCGCGCAGCGCCGCCAGCACCCGCGCCGGGTCGCCCGGCTGCTCGCAGAAGAGCCGCATCGCCTCGGCGAAGAGGCCGTCGCCGGCGAGGATCGCCACGTCCTCGCCGAAGCGGACGTGCGACGTGGGCCGGCCGCGACGCAGCTCGTCGTCGTCCATCGCCGGCAGGTCGTCATGGATCAGCGAGTAGGTGTGGATCAGCTCGAGCGCGCAGGCGACCGGCAGGAAGCGCTCGGGCTCGGCGCCGAGGGCGCGGGCGGTGGCGAGAGCTAGGACCGGGCGCACCCGCTTGCCGCCGGCGAGCAACGAGTAGCGCATCGCCTCCTCGAGGCCGATCGTGGGTGCGGCAGCGGAAAAAGTCAAGCGTCCGAGGGCGTCCTCGACGAGAGCGCGTAAATCCTCCGGATAGCTCACGAGCGGTGTTCCTTATGGGCGTATAGCGACCAAAAGGA
>JBKPOX010000036.1:0-23926 GCA_046733335.1 Actinomycetota bacterium
GTGTGCCCCTCCCCAGACACCCCTCGCTATGGCTCGGGGTTGAGTGCCTGGAGAGGGGCACACGACCCCCCGGCGACGCTCAGGCGAACGTCCAGAGCTTGTTGCCTAGAAAGTTGAAAGGCATCGCGGCGGCGACGGCGATCGCCTGGGCCGTGAGGTCGCCGGTGATGTGATTGGAGATGAGCAGCTCCAGCACGGCGATGTTGAGGCCCAGGGAGGCGAGGCTGACGGTGAGGAAGCGGACGGCCTGGAAGTGGGCGGGGCCATCGCCGGGGCCGAAGGTCCAATGGCGGTTCCAGAGGAAGTTGTTGGTGATGGCGACCGCGAAGGCGGCGACCGCCGCGACCAGGTAGTGGACGTCGAGACTGCCGGCGAGGAGCGCGAAGACGGCCAGGTTGACGAGGTAGCCGGAGGCGCCGACGAGGCCGAACTTGAGCAGCTGCAGCCAGCTCGCGGGGCGGCGGGCGGCGGCGGTGATCCGCACGGCGAGTTCGGCGGCGGGACTCATCCGGAGCGCGCCAGGTTAGCGAGAGCGCCGGGCGCGGCCACGATCCGCGTAGTCTTCCCGCTCCGATGGGGCCGAGGACTGCAACCGTGGCGGCCGTGGCGCTGGCCGCCGTCGCCGTGGCGCTGGCGCTGGCCTTCGGCGGCAGGCAGAGCGCCGAGGAGGCGCAGGCGGAGAGCGGGCGCGTCCCCGGCGAACCGGGCGTCGAGATCATCTCCCCCCGCAACGGCGCTCGCCAGACCGCCCACGCGGTCGTGGTCGAGGTCGAGGTCGAGAACTTCCAACTGGCGCCGCGGCGGTTCGGCGGGGAACCGCAGCTGGGCCAGGGCCACCTGCGCTTCAGCCTCAACCGCGTCCCCGACTGCGTCGATCCGGTCAAGCTCCTGCACGCGGTCAACAGCCCGCTTGGGAAAGGCCGCCTGGTCGGCCGCTCCTTCGACTACGCGAAGTACGCGGGCCCGAACGGGGTCCTGGCGGAGCGGATCGGCAGCGCCGGCAGCTACTCGCCCGGGACGCGGCCGAAGATCTACTACCACGCCCTCCCTCCCGGCTTCTACCGCCTGATCGTCAACCTCGCCCAGAACAACGGCGCGACGACCCGCTTCCACGACGTCACCAACCTGCAGATCCTGCAGCCGCCCGGCCACCACGCCAAGAGGTGCGAGGACGGCAAGGTTCCGAGCGCCAAGGCCGCTGCGCGCCTGGAATAGCTCCCCGGTTGACTTTCAGAGGTGTTTACTTCTTCTGCTAAATTTAGATAAATGATTAAATTTAGGCTCAAGGGGAAAGCACTGTGAAACAGCCCGAGTTCAAGAACCCGTACAAGCCCGGCGCCGGCCACATGCCACCCCACCTCGCAGGGCGCGAACGCGAGTACAAGGAATTCGATCGGCTGCTGGAGCAAGAAGAGATCCTCGAGAACGTGGTCCTCACCGGTTTGCGCGGCGTCGGGAAGACGGTCCTTTTGGAGACCTTCAAGCCGAGGGCGGTCGAGAAGGGGTGGTTTTGGGCCACCGCCGACCTATCCGAGTCCGCCAGCATCAGCGAGGTCGCGCTAGCTCAGCGGCTGCTGGCAGATCTCTCGTTGATCACGTCTTCGATCAAGATCAAGCAGGTAAGCGTGGCCGGAGCAGGGTTCACCGCCGCTCCCGCGGCTGAGGAGGTCCCGCTGACCCATGGCGTCCTCATGAGCGTCTTCGAAGCTACCCCAGGGCTGACCTCCGACAGGATCAAGGCCACGCTGGAATTCGCGTGGGAGGCCCTTCGGGAGCAGGGACCGCGGCAGAAGGTGGTCTTCGCCTACGACGAGGCTCAAAACCTCTCAGACCACGCGGGCAAGGATCAGTTCCCCCTCTCGGTTCTGCTCGACGTGTTCCAGTCGATTCAGAAAAAGGGCATCCCGTTCATGTTGGTCCTGGCGGGCCTGCCGACCCTGTTCCCGAAGCTCGTGGACGCCCGGACCTACGCGGAGCGGATGTTTCGGGTGATGACCCTCACCAGGCTGAACACCGATGAGAGCCGTGAAGCCATACTCAAGCCGATCGAGGTCGCCGAATGTCCTGTCAACTTCGTCGGCGACTCCGTCGAGGTCATCATCCACGAGTCGGCCGGCTATCCCTACTTCATCCAGTTCATCTGCCGAGAGGTCTTCGACGTCTTCATCCAGCAGAACGAACGAGGAGAACTCGGCGGGACCGTGCCAATCGAGGCGATACAGCAGAAGCTCGACGCCGATTTCTTCGCGGGCCGCTGGGCGCGGATCACGGATCGACAGAAAGAACTCCTATCGGTCATCGCCCACTTGGAGAAACCAGACGAGGAATTCACGATCCAAGAACTCGTCGAGAAATCGCAGGAGATGCTGGACAAGGCGTTCTCATCCAGCCACGCCAACCAGATGCTTGCGAGCTTGTCCGAGCGGGGGATGATCTACAAGAACCGCGTCGGGAAGTACTCCTTCGCGGTTCCGCTGCTGGGTCGCTTCATTCGTCGCATCGACGACCGCACCGCTCCAGAAGCAACCCCCGAGAGGCCCCGGCAGACGCTCTTTTAACGCAGGGGACCAATACTTCACTTTGTATAGTCCGGTGGGTGCGCACCTACCGCCGGCTGATGGGTTACCTGCGCCCCTACCGGGCCCAGCTGTGGGGGTCGCTGGCCTTCGCCTGGGCGGCGATGGGGATGACCGTGCTGATCCCCTGGCTGATCGGCGAAGCGGTCAACGCGATCAAGGACGGCGACCAGCCGGCGCTGCTGCCGCTGGCGCTGGCGATCGTCGGCGCCGGCATCCTGCGGCTGGGGCTGACCGTGGTCAGGCGCCTGGTCGCCGGCAGGGTCTCCCTGGCGGTCGAATTCGACCTGCGGCAGCAGTTCTACGCCCACCTGCAGCGCCTCGACCTCGGCTTCTTCGACGGCCAGCAGACGGGTCAGCTGATGTCGCGCGCGACGGTCGACCTGCAATCGATCCGGTTCTTCCTCGGCTACGGGCTGATCTTCATCACCCAGAACCTGCTGACGATCACGCTGGCGGCGGTGGTGATGATCGCGATCAACCCGCTGCTGGCGCTGGTCGCGCTGGCGCCGGCCCCGTTCGTCGTCCTCACCGCGACCCGCTACAACCTGATCTCCCGCCCGGCCCAGCAGGAGGTCCAGCAGCGAATCGCCGAGCTGACCGCCGAGGCCGAGGAGAACGTCTCCGGGATCCGCATCGTCAAGGCCTTCGCGCGGGAGGAGCACCAGTTCCGCCGCTTCCAGCGCGTGGTCGCCCGCGTCTTCGACCAGAGCATCTACTCGACCCGGCTGCAGGCCTTCTTCTCGCCGCTGATCGGGTTGCTCCCCCAGATCGGGGTCGCCCTGGTGCTGCTGGTCGGCGGCCGCGAGGTGATCGCCGGCAGCCTCAGCCTCGGCGCCTTCGTCGCCTTCTACACCTACGTCGGCATGCTCGCCGGGCCGATGCGCTCGCTGGGGATGGCGATGGGGATGGCGCAGCGGGCGGTCGCCTCCGGCAACCGCATGTTCGAAGTCCTCGACCGCGAACCGGCGATCGAGAGCCCGCCGGGGGCGCCCGCCCTGCCCGAGGGAGGCGGCGCCGTGGCCCTGCGCGGCGTCACCCTGCGCTACGACGGCGGCGGCCCGGCCCTCAGCGGCATCGACCTGGAGGTCGAGGCCGGCCGGACCGTGGCGCTGGTCGGACCCTCGGGCGCGGGCAAGACCAGCCTCGTCGGCCTCGTCGCCCGCCTCTACGACCCGAGCGAGGGCTCGGTCCTCGTCGACGGCGCCGACGTGCGCTCCGTCGACCTCGGCTCGCTGCGCTCCCAGATCGCCTTCGTCGCCGACGACAGCTTCCTCTTCACCGCCAGCGTCGCCGAGAACATCGCCTACGCCCACCAGGAGGCAAGCATGGCGGAGATCGAAGCCGCCGCCCGCCGCGCCCAGGCCGACGCCTTCATCCGCGGGCTGCCGGACGGCTACGAGACCCGGGTCGGGGAGCGCGGGCTCACCCTCTCCGGCGGCCAGCGCCAGCGGGTGGCGATCGCCCGCGCCCTGCTCGCCGACCCGCGCATCCTCATCCTCGACGACGCCACCTCCTCGGTCGACGCGACCACCGAGGCGGCGATCAAAGCCGGGCTGCGGGAGGCGATGGCCGGGAGGACGACCTTCATCATCGCCCACCGCCTCTCGACCGTCTCGCTCGCCGACGAGATCGTGGTGATGGACGCCGGCACGATCGTCGACCGCGGCACCCACGAGGAGCTGATCGCCGGCTGCGGCTTCTACCGCGAGATCGCCGAGCACGGCCTCGCCGACTCGGTCTTCCTCCAGCGCGACCTCGAGCGGCGCGAGGAGATGGCGAAGCTGTGAAGGGCCAGGACCGCTCACCTGTTCCTTCCGGCGGCATGGCAGCCATGAGGAACAGCGCGGCGCTCCTCGCCGACCTCTGGCGCCTGATCCGCGGCGAGGACCAGCGGGCGCGCAAGGTGGGCTGGATGATCCGCCTGCTGCGGCCCTACCGCGGGCGCCTGATCCTGATGTTCGCGGCGCTGCTGCTGGAGACCGCCGCCGGTCTCGCGCCTCCCTACCTGGCCGGGAAGGCGATCGACAGCGGGATCCGGGCCGGCGACGCCGCCGCCCTCGACCTGATCGTCCTCGCCTTCTTCGGCGCCGCCGTCGTCTACGCCGTCAGCACCTACGCCGAGACCTACCTCGTCGGCTGGGTCGGGACGCGGGCGCTCCAGGACCTGCGCGAGCGCATCTTCTCCCACCTGCAGTCGATGTCGATCGGCTTCTTCACGCGCCGCAGCCCCGGCGTCCTGATCTCGCGGATGACCAACGACGTCGAAGCGCTGAACCAGCTCGTCACCAGCGGCGTGGTGACGATCTTCTCCAGCACCCTGACCCTCGTCGGCGTAGTCGCGATCCTGCTCGTCCTCGACCTCCAGCTGGCGCTGATCACCTTCCTCACCTTCCCGCTGCTGGCGATCGCGAGCGTCGTCTTCCGGATCGTCTCAGCCGGCGCCTACCGGGCGACCCGCGAGCGGATCGCGGCCGTCACCGCCTACCTGCAGGAGACGCTCAGCGGGGTGCGGGTCGTGCGCAGCTTCGGGCAGGAGCGGCGCCACCAGGCGGCGATGACCGAGCTGAACGAGCGCAACCGCGACGTCAACATGAAGACGGTCTACCTGAACGCCTCCTACTTCCCGGCGGTCGAACTGCTGGCGGCGATCGGGACCGCCGTGATCCTGCTCTACGGCGGCACGCAGGCGGCCAGCGGCGCGATCGAAGTCGGGATCGTCGTGGCGTTCGTCGGCTACCTGGCCCGCTTCTTCGAACCGATCCAGGAACTCTCGCAGCTCTACACGACCTACCAGCAGGGGATGGCGGCACTCGACAAGATCTTCGACCTGCTCGACACCCGGCCCGACATGGTCGACGCGCCGGGGGCGATCGACCCGGGCCGGCTGCGGGGCGAGATCGAGCTCGACGGCGTCTGGTTCTCCTACGCGGAGGAGCCCGGGTCGCCCACCGCGCCGGGCGGGGCGCCGGCGGACGGCGCCGGCCCCGAGGCGGGCGCATGGGCGCTGCGCGGCGTCGACCTCCACGTGCCGCCGGGGCAGACCCTCGCCCTGGTCGGCGCCACCGGGGCCGGCAAGTCGACCTTCGCCAAGCTGGTCGCGCGCTTCTACGACCCGCAGCGGGGGACGGTGCGGGTGGACGGGCACGACCTGCGCGGGGTTCGGCAGCGGGCGCTGCGCCGCCAGCTCGGGATCGTGCCGCAGGAGGGCTTCCTCTTCTCCGGCAGCGTCCGCGAGAACGTCGCCTTCGGCCGACCCGAGGCGAGCGAGGAGGAGATCGAAGCGGCGCTCGCCGCCGTCGGCGCCACCGGCTTCGTCGAGGCGCTGCCGCAGGGGCTGGACACGGAAGTCGGCGAGCGCGGCGTCCAGCTCTCGGCCGGCCAGCGCCAGCTCGTCGCCTTCGCCCGCGCCCTGCTGGCCGAGCCCCGCATCCTCATCCTCGACGAGGCGACCTCCAACGTCGACGTGCGGACCGAGAAGACGATCGAGCGCGGCCTCGAGCGCCTCCTCCACGGCCGCACCGCGATCGTCATCGCCCACCGCCTCTCGACGATCCGCCGCGCCGGCAAGATCGTCGTCCTCGAGGGGGGTCGGATCGCCGAGCAGGGGAACCATGACGAGCTGATGCAGGCGGGGGGTCCCTACTCAAAGCTCTACGGCGCGTGGGCTGAGTCGGCCGCCTGAACTTGGGACTCAGCGCGCCGGTAGAGGGGTCCGGTCATCCCCTGAGGGAATTTGTCGCGGCCCTATCGGGCCGGCTCCCGGAGATGCTGCCCTCCTATGGAGGGCAGGAATCAGATTGCATTTCGCGCGCTTCGCGGACATTCCCTCAGGGGATGACCGGACCCCTACGACACGCACCTCGGGACCGCTCGAGGTCGAGCAGCTCTTTTGAAAGAAGCTGCTGGCCCTTGGTCGTCTACCGGAGCTCGATTGCAGGAGGGACGGGTGTCCCCTGGCCGACCGGCGTCCTGTTCCTCGCACAGACCACTCAGCGAGAGACGGCTCGTTAGAGGCGAGGAACCCAGGGAGGTCAGGGGACACCCGTCCCTCCCTACCGGCGCCGCCTGCTCAGCCGGGGCCGACGCCGCCGCTGGAGCCGCCGGTTTCGCCGCCGCCCCCCGCTTCGGGTGCTGCTTCGGCGCCGCCCCCGGCGCCGCCGGTTTCAGGCGCGGCTTCTTCTTCAGGCGCGACTTCTTCTTCGGGCGCCGCTTCTTCTTCGTATTCGGGTTCGGCTTCGACGCCGCCTTCTTCTTCGACGCCGCCTTCGAGTTCTTCGCCGCCCGCTTCATCGCTGGCCGCGCCCGGCGTCGGCGCGCCGGGGCCTTCGCTGCACTCCTCGAAGCCGTACGCTTCCGCCTGCGTCTCGAACTCGGCCAGCGCCGGGGCCGCTTCGGTCGCGGCTTCGCCGAGGGCGACGGTGTCTTCGCGTTCGGCCGCCAGCTTCACTTCGCCCTCGACCTTCGCCAGCTCTTCCGCGGCTTCCATGAAGTCCGCGTAGCCGCTTTCGTCCCCTTCGGGCGGGCCCAGCTCCTGCAGCTGCTCGACCATCCCCGTGTAGAGGTTGGAAGTCTTTTCGATCGCCTCCGGCACGGCGCTGGTTTCGCCTTCGAAGCCGAGGGCGCCGACCGCCGCGTTGGTCTCGGCGCAGATGTCGTCGCCCTGTTCGATCAGCTCCGCCTTGGTCAGCCGCGGCGGCTCTTCGGCGGTCACCGCGGTCGCTTCGGTCGTCTCGTCGCCGTCGCCCCCGCAGCCGGCCAGCGCCGCCGCCGCGAGGGCGGCCAGCAGGAGCAACAGGGTCTTTTTGCCGGGGCTGTTCACGGTGGCGAAGCTAGCAGGGCGAATGGACGCCTTTGCAGGGGGATCGGGGAGGCTGCGGCCCAGGGACTCGAACCCCGACTACCTCGTCCAGAGCGAGGCGTGCTGCCATTACACCAGGCCGCAACGGCGCCACCCAGGATAAGGGACTCAGGAGAAGGGGGTTCCCTCGGCGATCATCTGCCGCGCCTGCGCGAGTTCCTCGGAGCGCCCGACGCTGAGGCAGCCGGCGACGCGCTCCCCCTGCAGGTACCAGACCGAGAACTCGCCGCCCTCGCGGTCGCCGCGCCATACCTCCCGGTCCCACTCGTAGGCCGGGCCGACGTACTCGAGGCTGGCCCAATCGGCGAGGTCGCTGAAGAAGTAGGGGACGACGTCGTAGTCCTCCTCCGCGCCGAGCATGTTGGCGGCGGCCCTGGCCCCCTGCTGCATCGCCACGTCCCAATGCTCGACGTGGACGCGGCGGCCGTGGACGACGCTCTCATACGAGCAGCAGTCGCCGGCCGCGTAGATCCCCTCGACCGAGGTCCGCAGCTTCGAGTCGCAGACGATCCCGCCCTCGCCCACCTCGATCCCGGCCCGCTGGGCCAGCATCGCGTCGGGCCGCACGCCGGCGCCGACGACGACAGCGTCGCACTCGAGCGCGAGCCCGCCCTCGGCGATCACCGCCTTGACCCGCCCGTCGCCCTCGAAGGCGCTCAGGGTCTCGCCGCCGTGGAAGCCGACGCCGTGCTCTTCGAGCCGCCCCTGGAACCAGCGGCCGGCGTCCTCGCCGAAGGTCCGCGACAGCGCCACCTCCTCCATCGCGAGGATCGTGCACCTCGTTCCCCGCGCCGCCAGCGAGGCGGCGACCTCGCAGCCGATGTAGCTGCCGCCGATCAGGACCACGTGCTCGGCGGCCTCCGCGTCGGCGCGGATCGCGTCGGCGTTGCCGAAGGCCCGCAGGTAGTGGATGCCCTCGTTCTCGGCGCCCTCGACGCGGAGGATGTTGACCATCGCCCCGGTCCCGAGCAGCGCCTTGCCGAAGCCGACCTCCTCCCCGCCCTGGACCTTGGCGGTCCGCGCCTCGACGTCCAGGGACATCACGTTGCGCCCGGTCAGCAGCTCGACCCCGTTCTCCTCGTACCAGGAGGCGGGGTTGACGTGGGCGTCCTCCCGGCTTGCCTCGCCGCGCAGGTACTCCTTGGAGATCGGCGGCCGTTCGTAGGGCGGCTCCGGCTCGCGCCCGACCAGGAGGATCGAGCCCTCGGCCCCGCGCCGGCGCAGCTCGGCGGCGCAGTGGGCGGAGGCCATGCCGCCGCCGATCAGCAGGAAGTCGACTTCACGATCGGCCATCGCAGAAAGCTCCTATCCGGTTGGTGTTCAGATGCCTACCCGGTTAGCGTCCCGGACCGCCGCGGTCTTACCCGCCGCCTGCCCCGTTGCCCTCGGGCCCGAACAGCTCCTTCAGGTCGTCCTCCTTGCCCGGATCGAGGACCGCCAGCACCTCGTCGCCTTCCTCCAGCACGGTCTCGGCGTTGGGGACGAACCCCTTGCCGGCGCGCAGCACCGAGATCAGCAGGCTCCCTTCGGGCATCTGCAGGTCGCCGACGCGGCGCCCGGTCACGCGCGAGTCCTTGCCGAGCAGCATCTCGATGATCTCCAGCTGCTCCTCCTGCAGGTCGAGCAGGTGGACGAGGCCGTACTCGGGCACCTCGTGCTCGAGCAGGCGCAGGATCAGGTCGGTCGCCGAGACCGACGGCCTGATCCCGAGCAGGTCGAAATGGGCTTTGTTGCGGGGGTTGTTGACCCGGGCGATGATCTGGTCGACCAGGTACTTCTCCTTCGCCACCTGGCAGATCAGCATGTTGTCCTCGTCGTCGCCGGTCACGGCGATGACCATGTCGGCGCGCTGGATCCCGGCCCGCTCCAGCACCCAGAGCTCGGAGGCGTCGCCGTAGGAGACGTTGTGCTCGAGCTCCTGCTCGACGGTCAGGTAGCGGCGCCGGTCGCTCTCGATCAGCGTCACCTCGTGATCCTTGTCGAGCAGCTCGCGCGCCAGGTTCCACCCGACCTTGCCCGCTCCGACGACGATGATGTACATGGCGCTCCGCCGGCTCCCTAGACCGCCGCCGCCGCGTCGCCGGCGGCGCCGCCGCGCCCCGCTGCCTCGCGCACCGCGCCCTCGAGCATGTCGATCGCGACCCGGGTCGGGCAGACGGTGTGCATCCCCTGGCGCTGGTACCACTCGGCCCGCAGGGGGTCGAGCACGCGGGCGATCGTCGTCGGCACCTCGTATCGGCGCTGGGCTATCTGGGCGATGATGATGTTGGTGTTGTCGCCGTCGGTCGAGGCGATGAAGACGTCGGCCTCCGCGATCCCGGCCGCCTCCAGCGCCTCGGTCTCGAGGCCGGCGCCGACCGTGAACTGGCCGCCGAGGTCCTCCCAGCTCCTCTCCAGCCCGACCTCGAGCCGCGCGTGCGACTCCGGGTCCTCGTCGAGGCAGGAGACGCGATGGCCCTCGCGGAGCATCGCCCGCGCCACCGAGGAGCCGACGCGGCCGCAGCCGACGATCAAGACGAACATGGCGCGGATACTAGACCGCTACTCCGGTTCCGGTGGGGCCGTGAGCAGGACCCGGCAGGGCGCCTTCTTCAGCACGTACTCGGTCGCGGCCCCGATCTCCGACGGCCTGGCGGCGCCGATGCCGCCGAGGAGGCCGCCGCCGCGGATCTTCGTCGGCGGCTCGCCGCCGATCACGATCGCTTCGGCATTGCCGCGGCGCGCCGCCTCGAGGATCCCGGCCCCGACCTTGCGGGCGCGGACCACGTCGGTCGTCACCTCGACGTCCTCGTACTCCTCCCCCACCTCGCGCGCCCGCTCCAGCGCCCGCCGCGCCTGCTCCTCGCGCTCCTTCGGCAGCTTCGCCTCGAGCGGCAGGGTCAGCGGCACCTCGATCACGTAGACGACGTCGAGGCGCGAGATCCCCTCCTCGGTGTCCCCGTTGGCGTCGGCCGCCGCCAGCCGCCCGGCGGTGGCGACGATGTCGTCGTCCAGCGCGCTGCCGAAGACCGGGACGAGGATGTTGCTGAATTCGATCTCCGGCACCTGCTTGGTCAGCGCCCGCTCGGTCACCGAGACCCGCTTGGTCAGCGTCGTCCCCTCGAAGACCAGGCGGTAGACGACGTAGAAGCTGAGGCCGAAGGCCATCCAGCCGAGGCCGACCCAGCGCGCGGTCGAGTGGTAGGCGAGGACGCTGAGGAAGGCGAGGCCGCTGAGGAGGGCGGCGGTGACCGCCGGCAGCGGCACCTCTGTCAGCCCCCAGGGGACGCCGAGCGGGATCCGGAAGGGGCGGCGGCGGTCGGGTTCCTTCACCCGCAGGCGGATGATCGAGAGGTGGGCGATCGTGATCGCCAGCGTCGCCCCGAACGCGTAGATGCCGGCGAGCAGCTTGACGTCGGTCGGGATCACGAGCCCGATCGCGATCACGCCGCTGAGCGCGATCGCGACGTAGGGGGTGGCGGTGCGGCGGTCGAGTTTGCCGAGCCAGCTGGGGATCTGCCGGTTGATCGCCAGCGTGTAGATGTGGCGGGAGACGCCGAGCATCGAGGTGCTCGCGGCCCAGATCAGCACCGGCGTCGCCACCGCGGCGACCAGCCAGCGCATCGTGTCGGCGACCCAGGCCGGGTGGTACTGGGAGACCACCCCCAGCACCGGCTCCTCGACGAACTCGCCGCCGAGCGCAGTGTGGGGACCGCCCGGCCCGCCGACCACCGGCACCGCCATCAGCGCGATCGCCGCCATCAGCGCGTAGACCAGCGGGACGCCGAGCGCCCCGATGCCGGCGACCCGCTTCAGGTCCCTGCGGCCTACGTCGATGTCGGGGGCCAGGTCGGACGCGGCCTCGATCCCGGCGTAGGCGAGCATCGCCACCACCGCCGCGTAGACGGTGTCCCTGAAGCTCGGCTCCGAGAGGAGCTGGACGTGCTCGGTCAGCCGCTCGGGGTGCATCACCGCCAGCGCCCCGACGAGGATCACCGCCAGCTGCAGGCCGAGGTCGGCGAGGGCGAGGAAGACGAGCGAGGCCTGGCGCTCGCGTCCGGTGACGTTGAGGATGTTGAGCACGCAGACGGCCACGATCACCGCGGTGGCGATGCCGATCTCCCAGCCCGGATCGCCGAAGTCGCTCGAAACCGGCTCCAGGTAGTGGGGCACCGAGATCGCCGCCAGGGCGATCACGATCAGGTAGTCGATCAGGATCGCCCAGCCGGCGACGAAGGCGACCAGCTCGTTGAAGGCGTGGCGCGCGAAGGTCGAGGAGCCGCCGCGCTCGCGGAACATCGCCCCGCCCTCGACGTAGGTGAGCGTCGTCAGGCCGAAGAGGAGGCCGGCGGCGAGGAAGATCAGCGGCGTCAGGCCGAGGCCGCGGTCGGCGACGACGCCGAGCGCGAAGTAGATCGAGAAGCCGACCGCCGAGTAGGCGGCGGCGAAGAGCCACGGCACCCCGAGGCCGCGGGCGAGGATCGGCTCCGCGCGCGGCTCCTCGGGCCGGCGCGGCCGCCCGCCCTGCGTCCCGGAGGGCGCCGGGCGGCGCTCACCGCTCCCGTCCCCGGACGCGCTCATCGTTCCAGCCTCGCGCTCGCCCAGAGCCGGCCGGCGCCGACGCCGAGGAAGGCGAGGCCCAGCAGAAAGCCGAGCGAGAGCGGGCCGCCGCCGGCCGCGAGGGTCAGCGCCAGGACCGCGAGCCCGATCGCGACGAAGGCGACCGAGAGGGCGCGGACGGCCCCGCGGTAGATCCGCTCGCCGCTCACGGCACCGTCTCCGCCAGCGCCGCGCCGGGGATCGCCGGCGGCCCTTCGGTCGGGTCGGAGACGACGATCACGCGGCAGGGCCGCTCGCCGAGGATCGTCTGCAGGGTCTTGTCGTACTGGGGCGCCCCGTTGCGGTAGCGGAGGCCGACGACGATCGCCTCCGCCTTGATCTGCGCCGCCTCCTCGGACACCGAGTACCCGGCCTGGCCGGGGCGGACCCGCGCCACGTGCCCGGTCACGCGCTGGCCGCCGATCAGCTTCGCCTCCTCGATCTTGCTCTGCGCCTCCCCTTCCTGCTCGGGGATCTCGGCCCCCAGCGGCAGGTTGGTCGGCACGGTAAGCATCGAGTGGACGTGGATCCCGCGCCGCCGCTTGCCGGCGAGCTTGACCGCGGTGGCGACCATCTCCGGCGAGAAGTCTTCGTCGTCCTCGAAGGCGACCAGCACGCTTCGGTACTCGACCTCCTCCACCCCGAGCGGCTCCGGCAGCACCACCTTCACGGTCTGGGTCAGCGGCAGCCGCTGGCTGCGGCGGTAGAGGACGTAGACCGCGATCCCCAGGGCCATCCAGCCGAGGCCGACGAAGAGCGTGCGGGGGTTGAGGGCCATGACGACGATCCAGGCGGCGAAGGTGCCGAGGCCGCCGAGGGCGGCGCTGATTGGAAACTCGAACCCGAAGGCGCGGACGTTCAGCGGCGGCTTCCAGGTGCGCTCGACGTCCGGCTGCGCCCGGCGCAGCTGGATCACGGCGACGTGGGCGATCGTGAACGAGAGCATCGCCCCGAACGAGTACATCGTCGCCAGGAAGTCGGTCTGCCCCGGCAGCAGGGTCACGATCGCGATCGCGGCGAAGATGAGGATCGCGATGTAGGGGGTGCGGTACTTGGGGTGGACCTGGCGCAGGCCCTCGGGCAGCTGCCGGTGCTGCCCCATCGAGTAGGTGAGGCGCGAGACGCCGATCAGGCCCGCGTTGGTGGCGATCAGCAGGATCACCGCGGCGAGGACGCCGACGTAGTAGCGGAGGATCTCGGTCGGGGCGTGCGAGAGGCCGAGGTTCTCGACGATGCCGAGGATCGGGTCATCGGCGAACTGGGTGCCGAGCGCGGTCGTGTACTCGCCGCCGTGCTGGACGACCGGCATCGCCGAGAGGGCGACGATCGGGATCAGCACGTAGAGGGCGAGGACCGCGACGACGACCAGGCCGACGCTGCGCGGGATCGTCCGCGACGCGTCCCGGGCCTCCTCGGCCATGTTGGAGATCGTCTCGATCCCGGTGTAGGCGATCATCCCGACCGCGATCCCGAGCGCGAAGTCGCTCCAGCTCGGGGCGACGCCGAGGTGGACGTTGTCGACCAGCGTCTCGGGGCTGAGAACGAGGACGAGGCCGATCCCGACCAGCACCACCTGGGTCGCGAGGTCGGCGACCGCGAGGACGAGGTTCAGCTTCGCCGACTCTTCGGTGCCGCGGATGTTGATCAGGGCGAGGGCGACGATCAGGACCGCGCCGCCGACGATGTCGCCGGGGCTCTCACCCAGCCAGGGCCAGAACACCGCCAGGTAGTGGGGGACGAAGAAGGCCGAGATCGCGACCGTGATCGTGTAGTTGAGCATCTGCCCCCAGGCGGCGACGAAGCTGACCAGCTCGTTGAAGGCGTGGCGGGCGAAGCTGGAGGAGCCGCCCGCCTCCGGGTACATCACCGTCGCCTCGGCGTAGGTGGCCGCGGTGGCGGCGAAGATCAGCCCGGAGACGACGAAGGCGATCGGCGTGAGGCCGAGGGCGAAGGCGGCGGTGACCCCGAGGGCGTAGTAGATCGAGGAGCCGACGTTGCCGTAGGCAGCGGAGAAGAGCGACCCGACCCCGTGGACGCGGCTGAGCGACTCGTCTCTTGGAATCCGCTGGGCCATCTAGACGGGGCGTAAAGAGGTCACTCGGACCGAATATACGGACGGGACGGGCCTGATCGGCCCGTCGGGCAAGGCCGCGACCCTAGCGCTCAGCCGAAGCCCGGGTGGCTCTCGGGATTTTGAATCGCACGAGGGTGGCCGGGCCGACGGCGCTTGCGAGATCGACCCCGCTGACACGGAACGCATGCCTGCCGGGCCGCAGGTGCTTATAGACGCGAGGAGACCTGCAGCGCTTGAAGTCGCTCGTGTCCAGCTTGCAGAGGAAACGGGTCCTGGGTTGGTTGGCTGAGAACCAGAACTTGGCGCTGCGCTCGCCAGCGTCGACCTTGCGGCGGACGACCTTGGTACGAACGACTCTATGGCGCGGGGACCACGGCTGCGCCGCCGGCCCTTCTTCGAACTTCACTTCGGGCCTGGTCCAGGAGACGGTGATCGAGACGCTACCCATCAGCGGCCCACCTGAACCCGGTTCATACCTCCCGTCGATCGCGAGATGGTAGTTGGTGCCCTGGACGGCATTGAAGTAAAGGTAGTTGCAGCTATGGCCGTCGGAGGCAACCTGCGATAGGGCGCCGACTGCATCCCCGGTATAGATGCCGAGTAGCGACCTTTCGAAATTGCCGCAGGCGCCGACGTGGAAGTTGCGGGAGAACGGAGCGGTCCACGAATACCAGACGGAGGCGCCGCCCGGATCGCCCGCGTGCGCCGGCTCGCCCGGCTCCTTGGTGGCGTTCCAGGTGAACCCGGAACTCCCCGCCGCGTAGGTGCCGTTCCACAGTTCTCGGCCGACGAGGACGGTGGCGTCCGAGAAGTCGTCATTGATCGGAACCGGCGTCTCGAGGATTTCGAGCTCCAGTCCTCCCTGGCCTGGATAGGCTTCTGCCGGGAACGGGGAGGATCCGTCGATGCCGATCTCGTAGGTGATCCCCTCTACCGCCTTGAAGGTGACGGCTTCCCCAAAGAAGTCTTGTCCTGGGCAATCGGGTCCCTCGCTGGCGAAGTTGCCGGCGACTTCGCTTAGAGCATTCAGCGCGGTGCCGGTAAAGACGGAAATCTCAGCCCGCATCGAACTGCCCCCACAGGTATCGACGGTGACGAAGCCGCTGATCGTCGCTTTCCACTCGTACCAAACCGAATGACCGCTGGCGAAGACGCCTGGCCCACCAAGAGGGGGCTCCCCCAGCTCTTTCGTCGCTTCCAGATTCGAACCGGTCGCCGTGAGCGGAAGGTCCCCCTCCAGCACCTCCCGGTCAGCGAAATCGTCATTCGCCGGCGTCGCTGCCATTGCCCCGACCGGCATCCCACACGCAGCCAACACCAGCGTCACGAAAACGTTGATCCCACACCTCATCGCCACCAACCTACAACCCACCCGTGTCGACTTGTCGCCCTATGCACGACAAAGTCGACACGGGTGGGGGCGGTACCCCCTCTTCGCGGCTTGTACTTTTTTCGCCGACCCGGCTTCGGACGGCTCCAGCCGCCTCACAAAAAGTTGAACGGAGAGGGGGCACCGCCCCCTCCCCGCCCGACGCCTAGAAATGCACGATCGGGATGATCAGGATGGCGACGATGTTCGCGACCTTGATCATCGGGTTGATCGCCGGGCCGGCGGTGTCCTTGTAGGGATCGCCGACGGTGTCGCCGGTCACCGAGGCGGCGTGGGCCTCGGAGCCCTTGCCGCCGTGGGCGCCGTCCTCGATCAGCTTCTTCGCGTTGTCCCAGGCGCCGCCGCCGGCGGTCATGCTGATCGCGGCGAAGAGACCGACGACGATGACGCCGATCAGGAGGCCGCCGAGCGCGTCGACGCTGAGCAGGCCGACGATGACCGGCACGACGATCGGGATCAGCGACGGCAGGATCATCTCCTTCTGCGCCGCGGCGGTGACGATGGCGACCGTCTTCCCGTACTCGGGTTTCTCGGTCCCCTCCATGATCCCGGGGTGCTCGCGGAACTGTTTCCGCACCTCCTCCACGACCTGCCCGCCGGCGCGGCCGACGGCCTCGATCGCGAAGGCGGCGAACAGGTAGACCATCATGCCGCCGATGATCAGCCCGATCAGGACGTCGGGGCTGGTCAGGTTGAAGAGCCCGTTGAGGTCGAAGCCCTGCGGGGCCTCGTCGGCGAGCTCGCTCTTGAAGGCGGCAAACAGCACCAGCGCCGCAAGGGCGGCGGAGCCGATCGCGTAGCCCTTGGTGACCGCCTTGGTCGTGTTGCCGACGGCGTCGAGCGGGTCGGTGACGTTGCGGACGTCCTCGGGCAGGTCGGCCATCTCGGCGATGCCGCCCGCGTTGTCGGTGATCGGCCCGAAGGCGTCGAGGGCGACGATCAGGCCGCAGAGCGAGAGCTGCGCCATCACGGCGATCCCGATCCCGTAGATGCCGGCCAGCTCGTTGGCCGCGAGGATCGCCAGGGCGAGGACCAGCGCCGGAGCCGCGGTCGACTGGAAGCCCTGGGCGAGGCCCTGGATGATGTTCGTCGCGTGCCCCGTCTCCGACGCCTGGGCGATCGTCTTCACCGGCCGGAAGCGGGTCGAGGTGTAGTAGTCGGTGATCACGAAGAGAAGCCCGGTTACGGCGATTCCGATCACGGCGCAGAGCCAGAGGTCGCCGACGCTGACCGCGGCGGCGGCGGTGCTGGCGAAGCCGAGCCGCAGCGGGTCGCTCATCAGCCATTCGGTGATCGGGTAGAAGGCGGCGACTGAGATCAGGCCGGAGACGAGCATGCCGATGTACAGCGCGCCCTCGACTTTGTCGGAGCGGGTGCGCACGCAGAGCGCACCGACGATCGAGGCGATGATCGCGACCCCGCCCATCACCAGCGGGTAGATCGCCACCTCGCGGGCGTAGTCGGGGGTGAAGGTGAGGACGCCGAGCAGCATCACCGCGACCGAGGTGACCGCGTAGGTCTCGAACAGGTCGGCGGCCATGCCGGCGCAGTCGCCGACGTTGTCGCCGACGTTGTCGGCGATTACCGCCGGGTTGCGGGGATCGTCCTCGGGGATCCCCGCCTCGACCTTGCCGACCAGGTCGGCGCCGACGTCGGCGGCCTTGGTGAAGATGCCGCCGCCGAGGCGGGCGAAGACCGAGATCAGCGAGCCACCGAAGCCGAGGCCGATCAGCGCGTCGACGGCCTCCTTGTCGCTGGAGCCGGTGAGGACGAGGATGCCGTAGTAGCCGGCGACGCCGAGCAGCGCCAGCCCGACCACGAGCAGGCCGGTGACCGAGCCGCCTTTGAAGGCGACGTCGAGCGCCGGCGGGACGCCGCCGCGGGCCGCCTCGGCCACGCGTGCGTTGGCCCGGACCGAGAGGTTCATCCCGATGAACCCGGTCGCGCCCGAGAGTACGGCTCCGATCAGGAACCCGATCGCCGTCTTGTAGTCCTGCAGGAGCAGGAGGAGGAGGGCGATCGGCAGCGCTAGCGCGGCGATGATCGTGTACTGGCGGCTGAGGTAGGCCTGCGCCCCCTCCTGGACAGCGCCAGAGATTTCGCGCATCCGGTCGTTGCCCGCCGACTTGGCGAGCAGGCGCTGGGTGACGATGAGTCCGTAGGCAACGGCGGCGCCTGCGCAGACGAGCGCGACGACCACGCCGTAATCGGTCAAAAAGTCGGTCAAGTTCTTATTCCTCCGGTGGTTTTCGGCGGCGCGGGAGTCTATAGACGTATCCGGCGACGACGCGCCCAGGCCCGCTCTAGGACATCGCTTGCAGCCTGAGCTAGGCGAGGGCGCGACAGCCGCTCTAGGCGCGCTCGGACGCCTGCGAGACCCCGGCGTAGGTGCGCCGCGTCTCCGCCACCGCATCGCGGTAGACGTCCTCGATCGAGACGCCGGCGTCGAGCGCCTCGCGCGCCCGCTCCGCCCCGTTTCGCTCCGGCAGCCGCGGGTCGAGCCCCAGCTGCGCCCGCGCCGGCTCGGCCCAGAGCAGCACCTGCTCGAGCGCCGAGCGCGTCGGCACCTCCTCGCCGCCGCGCCGGAAGTCGATCATCCGCCCGCCGGCGCCGTAGCGGATCGCCCGCCAGAGGTTCTCCTCGATCTCCCGGTCGGCGAGCGGCTCCCCCCTCCCCGCGTAGCCGCCCTCGTCGTAGTCGAGCGCGGTCTGAGCGATGCAGGCGGCGATCAGCTCCGCCAGCGCGAAGGACTCGTCCCCCCGGGTCTGGGCGTCGCAGATCCGGACCTCGACCGTGCCGAAGCTGTGGTGCGGCCGCACGCTCCACCACAGCTGCGTCGACTCGACCACCGAGCCGCTCCGCTGCAGCGTCTCGACGAACCGCGCGTAGCGGCTCCAGTCGACGAACGGCGAGGGCACCCCGCAGCGCGGGAAGGTGCGGGTGAAGATCTCCGTGCGAACGCTGTGCAGACCGGTGTCGTGGCGATCGAGGAAGGGCGAGTTCGCCGAGACCGCCAGCAGCAGCGGCAGCAGCTCGCGCAGCCGGTCGCAGACGGCGATGGCCCGGTCGGCACCGCGAATGCCCATGTGCAGGTGCAGGCTCCAGGTGTTGTTGCGCTGGGCCACCCAGCCGAGTTCCTGGCGCAGGCGGTTGTAGTGGGGGGTGTCGATGATCCGCTGGTCGAGGTAGTCGGCCCAAGGATGCGTGCCCGTCGCCCCCAGCGCCAGCCCCATCCCGGCGGCCAGGTCGAACAGCCGCGACCGCCGCTCGCGCTGGCGCTCGACCGCCTCGGCGAAGGTCTGCGAGCGCCCCGAGCGGATCTCGACCTCCGCGGCGATCAGCTCGCCCGCCGCCGCCTCCGCCAGCACCTCGTCCTCGCGGCAGGCCGCGATCACATCCTCGAAGCGGTGCTCCAGCTCCAGCGTGCGCGGGTCGAGGATCGCGAACTCCTCCTCGAGGCCGATCGTGAAGTCCTGCGAGGACTCGAACTTCTCGCGGGCGAGATCGAGGTCGAGCGGCATCGAGAGGCCAGCTAGGCGAGATAGAAGTAGAGCGCGTAGAGGAGGTCCACGGCGGGGCTGGAGGTGTGGACGGTCACCTCCGGCGGCACCTGGAGCAGTTGCTCGGAGTAGTTGAAGATGATCTTCACCCCGGCCTTGACCAGCCGGTCGGCGACGTCCTGGGCCGCGTCGGCGGGAACCGCGAGGACGCCGACGACGATCTCCTCCTCGGCGACCACCGCCGGCAGGTCGCCGACGTCGCGCACCGCCAGCTCCCCGATCTGGTTGCCGACGACGGTCGGGTCGGTGTCGAAGATCGCCACCACCTGGAAGCCGTGGTCGGCGAAGATCGGCGAGCGGGCGATCGCCTGGCCGAGGTTGCCCGCACCGAAGAGGGCGATGTTGTGCTGGCCGGAGGTGCGGAGGATCTTGCGGATCTCCGAGACCAGCGAGTCGACGTTGTAGCCGACCCCGCGCTTGCCGAACTTGCCGAAGCCCGAGAGGTCGCGGCGAATCTGGGTCGGGTTGATGTGGGTGTACTCGGAGAGCTCCTGCGAGGAGATCGTCTCCCGGCCCATCTTCCGCGCCTGGGTCAGCACCTGCAGGTAGCGCGAGAGCCGGGCGGCCACCCCGAGCGAGAGCCGCTCCCCTTCGACCGGGAACGCCCCCGCCGCGTCGAACTCCTCGATCACCTCGACCATGCCCTCACAGTATCGAGCCTCGCTTTGACGGCGGCGCCGTCGAGGACCAGCTCCGAGACCTCAACGCCGTCGACCTCGACCACCGGGATCCGCTCGAGGTAGCGGCGCAGCAGCAGCTCGTCGCTCTCGACGTCTACCTCGGTCAGGGTGAAGCGGTAACCCTCCTCGTGGAAGGCGGCGATCCGCTCGATCGCCTCCGCGCAGAGGTGGCAGCCCGGCCGGGAGTAGACGACGACGCTCGCCATCCCCGAACTGCATCAGATTTCCGGCCTGCCGGCCCGGCAATTTGATGCAGTTCGCGCTGGTTCGTGCGTCAGTGGGGGGCGGCGGCGGTCTTTTCGCCGGTCGCGAAGGCGTCGTAGCCGAGGTAGTCGGGGTAGGGGATGCGGGGGGCGAAGCGGGCGGCGGAGCCGATCATCGCGGCGTTGTCGGTGCAGAGGGCGATCGGGACCAGCTTCAGCCGCACTCCCTGCTCTTCGCAGAGCGCCGCCACCGCCTCGCGCAGCGGCCGGTTCGCGGCGACGCCGCCGCCGAGCGCGACCGCCTCCCACCCGCCCTTCTTCAGCGCCCGCTTCAGCTTCGCCCGCAGCTGCTCGACGACCGCCGCCTGGAAGGAGGCGGCGAGGTCGGCGCGGCGCTCCTGCACCCGCTCGGGCCCGAGTTCCCGGCAGCGGTAGACCAGCGCCGTCTTCAGGCCGCTGAAGCTGAAGTCCAGGCCGGGGTCGCGCGCCATCGCCACCGGCATCTCGAACGCCTCCGGGTCCCCGTCCTCGGCCTCGCGCTGGATCGCCGGGCCGCCGGGATAGCCGAGGCCCAGCAGCCGAGCCGACTTGTCGAAGGCCTCGCCGGCGGCGTCGTCGAGCGTCTGGCCGAGCAGCTCGAAGCCCTCGTGCTCGCGGACGCCGGCCAGCAGCGTGTGGCCGCCGCTGGCGATCAGGCAGAGGAAGGGCGGCTCCAGCGGCTCGGGCTCGAGGAAGTTTGCGGCGACGTGGCCCTGCAGGTGGTCGACCGGGATCAGCGGCAGGCGGCGGGCGGCGGCGATCCCCTTGGCGGCGCTGATCCCGACCAGGAGCGCCCCGATCAGCCCCGGCCCGGCGGTGGCGGCGACCGCCTCGACCTCGTCCAGGGTCGCCCCCGCCTCCGCCAGCGCCGCGGCGACCACCGGCTCGACCAGCTCCAGGTGCTGGCGGGCCGCGACCTCCGGCACCACGCCGCCGAAGCCTTCGTGGGCGGCGGCTTGGGAGGAGATCACGTTGCTGAGGATCCGCGGCCCGTCGAGGACGGCCGCGCAGGTGTCGTCGCAGGAGGTCTCGATCGCGAGGAGCAAGCGCGTCACCTCAGTCCAGCCAGCTCAATCGAGCCACATGATCAGGGCGTCCTCGCCGTTGTCGTGGTAGTAGCGGGGGCGGACGCCGGCGGAGCGGAAGCCGAAGCGCTCGTACATGCCGATCGCGCGGCGGTTGGAGACGCGGACCTCGAGGGTGAAGGGGAGCCTGCCCTGCGCCTCCTCGATCAGCCGCCGCATCAGCGCCCCGGCGACGCCGGCGCCCCGGCGCTCGGGGGCGACGGCGATGTTCATCAGGTGCCAGACCTGGTCGTAGCGGGAGCAGACGACGTAGCCCAGCAGCTCGTCGCCGGCGCTGGCGGCGAGGCAGATCCCCGACGGCTTCGAGAGCTCGAGCACGAACATCGCCAGCGACCACGGGCTCGGGAACGAGCGCCGCTCGATCGAGATCACGGCCGGCAGGTCGCTGTAGGCGAGCCTGCGGACCTGGACCTCCTGGTCGCGCTCACTTTGCCTCTTGGAAAGCGTCTCGCTCACGCCACCGCTCCGCGTCGGGGGGTCTCAGGTAGATCGGGGCCAGACCGTCCCCGTCCTCCTCGCCCGCCGCCGCCGCAAGCGCGCAGACGTGCCGCGCGGCGACCCGGTGGACGGGATCGGAGTCCTCGGGGACCTGGACGCCGGCCCCGGCTAGCTCTTGGCGAAATCGTACCGCCCCGGAACCGGCCACCGAGGGAGCTTCGCCCAGCGCCGCCACCCGCCGCGCCAGCTCCTCGGGTCGATGGACCGCGGGCTCCCAGAGCCGCCTCCCACCAGGGGCGTAGAGGGCGGCGAACACCTCGCCGCGCCAGCCGTCGAGCACCGCCAGCGCCGGGCTGTTCCTTTCGGTCGCCGAGCGGCCGGAGGAAACAGGCGAAGCGGCCGCCTCCTCGATGCCCCGCGCCAGGGCGTCGAGGGTGCAGACCCCCCTCGCGGGCAGGCCGAGGCTGACGCCGAGGCCGTGGGCGGTGGCGATCCCGATGCGGACGCCGGTGAAGGTGCCGGGGCCGAGCCCCACCGCCAGCAGGTCCACCGCGTCCCAACCCCCGACGGCGGCCGCCGCCCGCTCGACCTCGGTCAGCAGGCCGGTCGCGTGCCGGGGCCTCCCATGCGGGGAGAGCCCCAGCTGCGACTCGTGCAGGGCCTCGCCGTCGCGCCAGGCGCAGGCGACGGTGTCGACCGTCGCGGTGTCGAAGCCGACGACGATCAGCGGCTCGCTACCCCTTGACCTCGAAAGCCCAGGTACCGACCTTCTCGCCTTTGACGAACCAAGTGACGACGTGCTTGCCGGGGATCGTCGAGGTGATCTTGTTCACGTAGAGCGTCCCCTGTTCGGCCTCCTGGGCCTGGGCGCAGAGGTTTTTCCCGCTGGGGAACCTGACGCAGACGGTGTAGACGACGTCGCCGTTGAGGCTTTTGAAGAAGGCCCCCTTCTTCGCTTTCCTCGGGCAGGCGCGGGCGGGCTCGGCGTTGCGCGAGACCCCGCATCCCACGTAGTGCTTGTAGGCAGCCGCGCTGGCCGTGGCCGGCGCCGCGGCTACCAGCAGTCCGCTCGCCAGCATCGCCGCCGCGAGCGTCTTCAGTCCCTTCATCCGTCCTTGCCTTTCTGATTCGAAGATCCAAGCGCCGATGCTACAAGTTGGGCGCGCCTCTTCCAGAACACCGCCGGGCGGCGTTGGCTGCGTTCTCACCGCGCCACCTCCCCGGCGCGGCTACGCCTCCCAGTCCACCTCTATCCGCCGCCGCTCCTCGCCCTCGTGCGCCAGCCGCACCCGGATCGCCGGGCGTCCGAGCCGGGCCGAGCCGGCCTCCGGCCACTCGACGAAGGCGACGCCGTCGGACCCTAGGTAGTCCTCGAGCAGCGCCGGGTCCTCGCCCTCGAGGTCGGCGAGCCGGTAGAGGTCGAGGTGGGAGACCGGCACCCGGCCCTCGTAGCGCTGGCCGATCGTGAAGGTCGGGGAGGTCACCGGGCCGGCGACGCCGAGGGCGCGGCAGGCGCCGCGGATCAGCGTCGTCTTGCCGGCGCCGAGGTCGCCCGAGAGGAGGACGACGTCGCCGGGCCGCAGGCGCTCGGCGAGGCGGGCGCCGAGCGCTTCGGTCTCGGCGGCGCTGCCGCTCTCCACCACCTCGGCTCCGCTCATCCGAAGAAGCCGAGCTGGTCGCTGGGCGGCGGCGGAGCCGTCCGCTCCGTCTCCGCGTCGGCCTCGGCCAGCTCCTCGGCGCTCGGGACGGGGCCGGGAAGCGGGCGCCGCAGCAGCTCGGGGATCGCCGCGAAGTCCCCCCGCAGCGTCTCCTTCACCGCCGGGGTCCGCAGCGCCGCGGCGGGGTGGAAGAGGGGCAGCAGGTAGACGGTGCGGCCGCCGAGCTCGTGCACCTGCGGGGTGCCGCGCACCTTGGTGATGCCGGTCTGGCTGCCGCTGAGGAGCTTCGTCGCGAAGTTGCCGAGCGTGCAGACGACCCGCGGCTCGATCAGCCGCACCTGCTCCCAGAGCCAGGGCTCGCAGGCCTCGATCTCCAGCGGCAGCGGGTCGCGGTTGCCGGGCGGGCGCGACTTCAGCACGTTGGCGATGAAGACGTCCTCGCGGGAGAGGCCGATCTCCCCCAGCATCTCGTTCAGCAGCTGCCCGGCGCGGCCGACGAACGGCAGCCCCTGCCGGTCCTCCTCCGCCCCGGGAGCCTCGCCGACGAACATCAGGTCGGCGTCGGCGTTCCCCGAGCCGAACACCGCCCTGCTGCGCGTCTCGTGCAGGGGGCATTTGGCGCACCGCTGCACCTCCCGGTAGAGCTCGACCAGCCTCTCGCGCCGCTCGGCCGCGCCGGGGCTCACGGCTCGCCCCCCGCCTCGCGCCGGCGGCGGGACTCGCTCAGCCGCTCCTGGTGCGCCGCTTCCCGCTCGCGGCGCCGGGATTCGCCAGAGCGCACTTT
>JBKPOX010000037.1:0-5560 GCA_046733335.1 Actinomycetota bacterium
CGCCCACGGCTGGGTCAGAGTGATGGCCTTCACGTCATGTCTCCAGCTGCTGCTGTCCGGTCGTCTCCGGCCGGGTGAGGGTGACGACGTACTCGAAGGTGACCGGGTCGAAGCGGCTGACAAGGCGGCGGCCGGCCATACGGGCCATGTCGGCCTGGTCGATCAGGGCCTTCGGGAACCGCAGCTCGCCGTTGTTGCCTTCGAGGCTGATGGCGACGAGAAGGACCTCGAGGAGGATCTCCCGGTTGGTGGGGCGGGTAGTGGCGTTGAGCCGGTCGGCGATCTTGCGGCCGACGAGCTCGGCGTAGAGGCTGGCCGGCCCGGTCGGCTGGCTACTGCCCATCGTCGGCTCGGAAAGGCTCCGGGACGGCGCTGTGCTTGCGAACCTGGTGGTCAGCAAACTGGTCCTCGCCCCCGAACGGCTCCCCGCAGTCCGGGCAAACATGGTCGGCTGGCCAGGGGCCGGTGAGGGTCGGCGGCTCGTACGGCGACCGGCCGTCCTCGTCGGCCATCGTCCGGGCGGCGTTGAGGAAGTCGTCGTAGCGGCTGTCGACCCGCTCCTCGTAGGCGCGGAGCAGGTCGACGTGTTCGGCGGCGATCAGGCCGTGCGCGACCCGGGCGCTGGCGGCGGCGATCGTCGCGAGCTGCGCCGCCCGGGCCAGGGCCTGGTCGTCGGCGAAGCGACTGGCACTGTTCTCGGGGAAGGCCACGAGGGCCATGCGAACAGCGCGAGCGACGAGCTGGCCGGCACTGTCGAGCATCCCCAGGGCGTCCTCGCGGAAAGTAGGATCGGGCGCGGAGTCGGTCATGAGCGGACCTCTCTGACGTTGTCGTCGGCGACGATCGGATGGCCAGGGGTGCCGATCCGGCGGCCGCCATCGTGGCCGCTGCGGACCTCGCGGACGTCGAACTTCCGGTCCTTGAGGATCTCGGTGTAGAGCTTCACGGTCACGGCCAGGATGCCGAGATTGGCTAGGAGGACGAGGAGGTTCGCGACGAGGGTCACGGCTGGGCCTCCCGGGCGAGGCGGGGCTGGACGATGTGCTCCATCGCGTCCCGGGCCCGCATCCACAGTTCCATCGGGGCCAGCTGGGGGCCGTCGCCGCCTTCCCGGCGCTGGTCGGCGTGGTAGGTGGCGGCCTCGATGACGAGGGGGGCGAGGATGTTCAGCCAGGCCATCTCGTGGTTGAGGGCGTCGTCGGCGATGCCGTGGATGCTGTTGAGGAGGGTGAACGCGCCGGGGTGGGCGATGCTGGTCCCGGAGCGGGAGACGCCTTCGGGGACCGGGGTCGCCGGGGGTTGGGGAGTGGGGACGGCGGCGAGGTGGTCGCTGGCGGCGCGGGCGGCCTGCTTGGCCTGTTCGATCGCGGCCGGGTCGGTGGCGTTGCCGTCGGCGAGGTCCTGGCGGACGGCGTCCTCGCCGGCCTGGAAGCCGGCCTGGTAGGGGTTCTGGGGGGTGGGGTCGTGGCCGGAGGGGTGGTGGACCCGGGACGCCTCGGCCGCGGCGGTGTAGGTGCCCTGGGTCTGGGCTTGGAATTCCGGGGCCTTGTACTCGTACTGGCCGTCGACGGAGGGGAGGGGGAGGATGGCGTTGTTGGCCGGGTTGTGGACGTGCTCCTGCTGGCCGTAGTCGGTGTGGGAGTGCTGGTGGCGGTCGTCGTGGCGATGCTCGTTGACGTCGGCGATCCCGACGTACTCCCACAGCTTGACCCCGGGCGGTGTCCAGGTGCCCCACACGGGCCGGCCGTCGTCGCCGGTGTAGTGGGGGTCGTGGCCGCGGGGATGGAAGTCGCGTTCGCCGCCGTGGAAGTGGGTGACGCCGGCGACGACCTCGGTGTCGGCGTCCTGGTCGACCTGGCCGCCGGCCGGCTTGCTGGCGGCGTCGTTGGGGGGGAGAGTCCGGGTCCGGGACCGGCGGGACTCGGCCATATGCGGGGCTCCTCTCAGTTCGGGGCTGCTGCTGCGGGGGTGGTCGTGCGCCGGCCGGTCCTGCTGTGTTCGCCCCCGAACGCAGGACCGGCCGGGCTGTCTGGTAAGGCGTCCGGGGCCGCCGGGCGGGTACGGGCTAGCGGCGCTCACCCCCCGTGGCCTGGTCGTAGGCAGCGAGGGCGGCGAGGAGCTGGCGTGGTTCGCGCCAGTCCACGGTCACCTCGTTCAGGAGCCCCTGGGCGGCCTTGACGACTTCGCGGGCGGCCCGTAGTTCGGCGGCCAGGGCTTCAATCGTCGGGGCGACCTCCCGCGAGAACGTCCAGTCCCGGTGGAACTGGTCGAGGTCGACGGGGGCCATCAGGTGTCCTCCCGGTCGGCGTGCCGCCTCGGTTCCTGGTCCAGGCTGATCTCGCGCTCGAAGTGGTCGGCGAGACGGTCTACTAAATCGACGACCATCTCTAGGCCGGCGAGCGTCACGGCGGCCCAGAGGAAGAACCGGACCGGACCGTCGACCCAGGGCGACTGGAGAAGTCCGAAGGCGACCGCGAGGAGCAGGAACCGGGTTGTCACCGGACTGGTTCCTGGTCGGCATGCCGCCAGCACGTCCGCTTCCCCCGGCGGGCCGGGGCCCGGCAGCGGCGGCCGTCGCCGCGGGGTCCGGTGCGGCGGCCCTCGCAGCGGCCGGGTTCCGGCTTCTCCTCGGCCGGTCGCAGCCAGTCCTGCACCTGGGTGTGGGACACCCCGAGGGCGTCGCCGACAACCCGGAGGCCACTCCAGCGGCGACGCCGTTCCGCGGTGACCTCCCGGAGGAGCTCCAGGAACGTCTGCCACGCCTCGGCGCGGCGTTCCCGGGCGGCGTCGATAGCGTCGGTCGCCGCCCGGATCTGGGGGGCCCATTCGGCGACCTTCTCCGGTGGGGGGGTGCGGCCCTGGCCGACCTGGCCGCGGCTGCGGCGCTGGTCGGGGAGGAGGCGGCGGTGGATGGACATGGGGGACCAGCCGACCTTCTGGCCGGGTCGGTAGCCGGTGGCGTCGGCGATGTCGTAGGTGGACAGGCCGGCGGCGTAGGCGAGGCGCACGATGGCAGTGAAGTGGTCGAGGGCGTCGGTTTCGGGTTGCCGGTAGGTGAGGGCACGCTGGTAGGCGGCCTGGAGTTCGGCGAGGGCGGGGTTGGGGGGGAGGCCGAGGCGGCCCCGGTAGAGGCGGCCGAGGCTGCGTTCGCACATGCCGTGGGCGCGGAAGGGTGGGTAGGGGGGGCTGGTGCGGCCGCAGCCGAGTTCGGCGCACACCCGGACCTGGGGGGCGCTGGCCGGGGCGGCGGCATCGGTCATAGGCCTGCCCTTGCGCGAGCTTCGCGTTCCATCTTGGCCAGCCACGTCACGCAGGTCGCGTGGTGGTCGAGGTAGGTATCGACAACCTTGGCGAAGTGGAAACGGCCTCGGTCCTCGGAGTCGCAATTGCACCAGTTGCCGGTGTCGTGGACAAGGATGATGCGCTTCTGCGGTCGGGCATCGACAACCTGGAGGACGGGCTTGCCGTTCGGCTTGGTCTTCCCGGTGGGGAAGAACTCGACCAGCTCGCCGCAACCACCGTCGGGCCACTGGCAGGGCCTAGCCATAGCGGGCCTCCCGGTAGTTCTCGGCCAGCCGGTCGGCGACCTCCGGGTCGAGCAGCTGGGTGTTGGGGCGCCGCTGGGTCCGGACCTTGGCACCGAACGGCAGGTAGAGGAGGTAGCCGCCGTCGAGGAAGATGAGCCAGCCGAGGTCGTCGCGCTGGACGGGGTGGGCGACCCGGAACGGTTCGTAGTGAGCTGGGACGGAGACGTCCATGTCGGGGTAGATCATGTCGCCTTCGCGGAGGAGTTCGGGGCTGGCCTGGACGGTCGGGATGGGCCGGACGCCGGGTGACCCGACAGAGCCTCCGTCGAGGTTGCCGGGCCGCACCCGGGCGTCCGTGGACGGCCTGTCCTCCAGGCTCAATGCCGTCCGTCGTTCAGCAGCGGTACCGGCGAGCGCACCGGCCGCTCCGCGGTGCTCATCCCGCGGATCTGGAGTGTGAACCTTGGTCGTCATGGGGTACTCCTCGGTGGGCCGTAGCGGTCGCGGAGTTCCTGCTCAAGGCCTTCGGCGACCTCTCGGATGGACAGCGGTCCCTGCTGGCGGGCGATCCAGGCGCGAGCGGCGTCGCCGAACTGCTGGGGCGTGAGGTCGGGCCACATGGCCTGAGCGCCCTCGTACATGGCGTCGCGGAGCATCTCAAGCATCAGGATCGGCCTCCGGGGATGACGGTTAGGGGCCGCGACCGCACCCACCTAGCCGGCCGGGCCGGTCCGGGGACGGGGATCTTAAGGCCGTCGAGCCGTTCCAGCTCGAGCGCGGCGGCGTAGCCGTGGTGGCACCAGCCGGTCGCGTCGCAGTCGCAGATGGCCTTCCAGCCGTCCGGGGCCACGGTCAGGACAACCTGGTGCCAGAGGCCCTCCTGGGTCCAGGAGGGGACGCGGAAGCCGCGGCGAGAGGTCCGGACGATGACCCGCGCGTCGACCACGGTCAGTACCTTGGAGCAGACGTCGGCGCTGACCTTCCCGTTCGTGACGTCGCGCGGGTCGATCGTCCACTGCACGGTCCTGTCGCCTCCTTCCCGCTGCTGGCTGGTCCCTACCCCTGTAGGCTACGCCCTACCTTACGCTCGCGTCAAGACGCGAGTGGCAGTCGCAGTGGCAGCGGACCGAAGCCATGAACCACCGCCAGAAGCCATCCCGGCTCCGGCTCGGCAGCGGGCAGGCCCGGCCGTGCTGCCGTAGTGGCCGCTCCGGGCTGTGGCCGTGCTCGACGACGTAGCGGCCCAGCTCCCACATGTCGGCCGGGCATTCGTCGTAGCTGAGCGCAGGCATCAGGAGACGAGCCTCCCCTCTAGGTAGGTGGCCCAGTAGCGGGCTCGGTCCCGCAGGCTCCCCGGCAGCCGCTGCTCGTGGCTCATGTCCCGCAGCAGGTAGGCGACCGTGCCCACGTCCAGGGGCTCGAGCGGTTCGGTCATGGCCTCGGCCCAGTAGCCGGCGAGGTCGCGGATGTGGGGGTCGATGCGGCCGAGGAGGGGTTGGGCGTCGAGGAGGAGTTGGGCGACGGTGCGGGCGTCGTCGCGGTCGACCAGCATCGGAAACATCAGGTCGTCGCCTTCCTGGCCTCACGGACGTAGTCGCCGCTCAGGATGCGGCGGAGGCGTAGCGCCGTCTCGTAGGCCCCGAGCGGGTAACGGCCCTCGTTCGCCTCGGCAAGCCGCCGAAGCTCCTCGTGCTCCAGCCGGTTGCGTTCGTCGGCGACGGCGCGGAGCTGCTTCCAGTTCTCGATCTGGGCATTGAGGTCAAGGATCTCCGGCTGGATACGGACCCCGGTCCGTTCGGCGATCTCCAGCCCGACCTGCTTGAGCGGCGTCCAGGCGGCGGCGGCGCAGGCGTTGGCGAGGTCGTGGACGGGGGCACCGCCCTGGGCCTGGAGGACAACCTCGGCGGTTGCCTCGGCGTCGGAGCGGACGGCTCGCAGGATAGAGAACATCAGCCGGCCACCTGCTGCGGCTGCTGGGCATCCTTCACCCGCTGGATCGCCTGCCCAAGCCGCTCGTAGACCTTCTCAGCCGC
>JBKPOX010000038.1:0-3389 GCA_046733335.1 Actinomycetota bacterium
GCCATCGCCACCTACGGCCTCCCCATCGAGGTCGCCCCCGACGAAGCCCTCCTCCAAGAAGTCCACCGCACCGCCGGCCACGTCGCCTGGCTCGCCGACCTCATCGGCGACTTCACCGACGAAACCCACCTCAAGCAGTACGGGGCCACCGCCCACGGCGACGGCACCCTCGTAACCTGGGAACGCCCCGCCGTCTGGGTCGAGCTCTACCACGCCGAACGCAAACACCTCGTCGCCGTCTGCAAGGCAGCGATCGGCGCCGGCATCGCCGAACGGCAAGTCCGCCTCGCCGAACGCCAAGGCGAACTCGTCGCCGAACTCCTCCGCGTCGCCATCGACGCCGCCGGCCTCACCCCCGCCCAGCAGCAAGCCGCCTACGGCGCCATCCGCGGCCACCTCACCCGCGTCGCATGACCGCCCTGGCCGGTGACCCGTTCACCGATGCCATCCTCCGCAGCATCCCCGGCGGCGGTGACACCCGCTGGCTCCATGATCCCGTCGCGTTCGCCCAGCAAGCCATCGCCTGGCCCCCCGGCCACCACCTCACCGCCTACCAGGCCGAAATCCTCCACCAGCTCCCCCTCCGCCAGCGGGTCGCTGTCCGCGGCCCCCACGGCCTCGGCAAGTCCTGCGCCAACGCCCTAGCCATCCTCTGGTTCGCCGTCACAAGGGACGCCGCCGGGATCGACTGGAAATGCCCCACCACCGCCGGGGCGTGGCGGCAGCTCGAACACTACCTGTGGCCCGAGGTCCACAAGTGGGCCCGCCGGCTCCGCTGGGACATCCTCGGCCGCCCCCCCTTCAACGAACGCAACGAGCTCCTGTCGATGAATCTGAAGCTCCGCCACGGGGCCGCGTTCGCGGTTGCCTCCGACCAGCCCGCCCTCATCGAAGGCGTCCACGCCGACAGCGTCCTGTACGTGTTCGACGAGTCCAAGTCGATCATCCCCGGCACCTTCGACGCCGCCGAAGGAGCGTTCTCGGCCGCCCAACCCCAAGGGCTCCCCGAAGCCCTGGCCCTAGCCCAGTCCACCCCCGGCGAACCGGCTGGCCGGTTCTACGAGATCCACAAGCGCCGCCCCGGCCTCGAGGACTGGTGGGTCCGCCACGTCACCCTCGCCGAGGCCGTCGCCGCCAACCGGGTCTCGGGCGACTGGGCGACCCAGCGGGGCCGCCAATGGGGCACCAGCTCGGCCCTCTACCAGAACCGCGTCCTGGGCGAATTCGCCTCCAGCGACGAGGACGGCGTCATCCCCCTAGCCTGGGTCGACGCCGCGGTCGACCGCTGGCGGGCCTGGGACGAGCAGGGCCGCCCCGACCCCGCCCCCCCCCGGGTCGTCGGGGTCGACGTGGCCCGCTCCGGCGCCGACCGCACCGTCCTCGCCCTCCGCCACGGCTGGACCATCCTCGAGCTGCGCCGCTACCACCTCGAAGACACCATGGCCACCACCGGCCGAGTCCGCGGCATCCTTGACAGCTGGGGCGCCAAACCCGGCAGCCACGACACCCGGGCCAGCGTGGACGTGATCGGGATCGGCGCCGGCGTCGTCGACCGCCTCCGCGAGCTCCGGCTCCCAGTCGAGCCGTTCAACGCCTCGGAAGGCACCAAACGCAAGGACAGCACGGGGGAGCTCGGCTTCACCAACGTCCGCAGTGCGGCGTGGTGGGCGATGCGGGAGTTGCTTGACCCCACCGCAGGCCAGCCGGTCGCGTTGCCCCCCGATGACCTGCTGATCGGGGATCTGACTGCCCCCCACTGGCGGGTCCTGTCGGGTGGGCGGATCCAGGTTGAGTCCAAGGACGACATCCGCAAACGTCTTGGCCGGTCGACCGACACTGGGGATGCGGTGATTCAGGCGTACTGGTCGCAGGGCAGGGTGGGCCGGTTCGGGGGGATGGCCGCCGCCAGCACCCGCATCGGCGGCTAGACCTCTTTGACATGAGCGTAAGGTAGAGCGTATGCTCTAGGTGTCGGAGAGAGACCAGCCAGGAGGAACCAGATGAGCCGGACATGCCAGACCTGCCAGGACACCATCGCCCAGACCCCCGCCGGTTGGTCGAGCACTCGCCCCATCAACGACCCGCTCACCTGCTGGAGGACCAGGAACAACGTCCCCATGCCACACAACCCCGTCAGCGGCCCCGTCGAACCGGAGCCGTGGGAGCCCGACCAGCCCCGCACCTACCACTCCGACGCCCTCGGCGCCGTCACCATCCCCGACAACGAGTCCTGACAGGAGGCACCAGATGGCCGAGCCGAATCAAACCGAGCAGGAACTACACCACGACCTGCTCGTCCACTTGCAGTGGCACCACGCAGCCATGCCGCCCTACCAGGACACGGCCGAGGAAGCCCATGCTTGGCTGCACGAGGATGCAGCCCAAGACATCGATACCGACCACGCGCCCAACGAAGTCGTACTACCACCAAGGGCGCAGTACCCGACTCGCGGTCCCCGCACCTACCACTCCGACGCCCTCGGCGCCGTCACCATCCCCGACAACGAGTTGTGATGCCTGTAAGCAGCGGGCCTGGAGACAAAGGAACAAACCATGAGCGTCACGGCCGAGTGCGGTCACACCAAACACAAGCTCATCATCTGGTTCTGGGTGGGATGGAACCCCGAACGCGGCCAGTTTGAGAACTGCTGGATCCCATGGCCGAAGTCAGAGGACAGCAACGAGTCCTAGCCGCTGATCCCTCGGCCCAGCTGCGCCACCCCTAGACGACGTTTGTACGTAGACGTATAGTCCGGCGCATGGCCCGCATGACCATCTACGTCCCCGACGACCTCCGCGACCAGGCCAAGGCCGCCGGCCTTAACGTCTCCAAGCTCACCCAGGCAGCGATCCGCGCCGCTCTCGGGTTCCTCCCGGACCCCACCACCGCTCCGGGACCCCACCCGATAGAGGCTAAGCAGGCTACCTGCCCGCACCCCCGAGGAGAACGGACCTCCTACGGTCTCTGCCGACGCTGCGGGGCGGTCGTCGTCCCATGACCCAGCAGCGCCGAGGCCCGATCCCGGCCACCCACGCCGGACAGTGCTCGGTGTGTGGGAAGTGGCGGAAGGTGTCCCCGGCCGACAACAAGGTGTGGCTGCACCGCTGCCTCGACGGCTGGCGTCGACGCCGCCCGGTGCCGGGGAGCCTGACCCCGATCCCGGGGCGGCAGCCGTGACCGCCAAGCCGGCTCGGCCGGTCACCCCTCGGTTCGTGAAGGCCCAGCCCGGCCAGGGCGAGAAGTCCCGCTGGATGGTCAAGACCGGCACCGGAACAGAGGCCATGACGGTTGGGTTCGTCGTCTGCCGGATCGGGGAGGGCTACCGGTCCGGGGGCTACTGGACCGCGTTCACCCTCTACGGCCAGAAGGCCGGCGGCCGCATCTTCCA
>JBKPOX010000039.1:0-2499 GCA_046733335.1 Actinomycetota bacterium
TACCAGAAGCTGATCAGCGCGTAGGAGGCGAAGCCGACGAAGGCCCAGCCGACGGTCAGCAGGACGAAGTTGCCGGCGAGGACCAGCAGCAGCATCGAGAAGACGAAGAAGTTGAGGTAGCTGAAGAAGCGGTGGTAGCCCGCGTCGGAGGCCATGTACCCGTAGGAGTAGAGGTGGATCAGCGCCGAGACGCCGGTGACGACGAGGACCATGAAGACGGAGAGCTGGTCGAGGTAGATGCCGAGCTTGATGTCGAGGCCGGCGACGCTGGCGTAGTCCCAGAGCGAGGAGGCGTGGTGGCGCGCCTCCGGCTCGTCGCCGAGCAAGGCGATCAGGGCGGCGACGCCGCAGGCGAAAGAGAGGCCGATCGAGGCCGTGCCGATCGCGCCCGCCGCCCTCTGCGGCAGCACCCGGAAGCCGAGCGCGATGGCGATCGAGCCGAGCAGCGGGAAGAGCAGGACCAGCCAGGCCCAGGCGGTGGCGCTCATCCGCGCAGCTCCCTCAGGTCGTCGACGTCGAGCGGCAGGCGCCGGCGGAAGATGGCGACGATCAGGCCGAGGCCGACGACGACCTCGCAGGCGGCGATCACCATCACGATCACCGCGAAGACCTGCCCCTGGCCGTTGCCGACCATGCGGCTGAAGGCGACGAGGGCGAGGTTGCCGGCGTTCAGCATCAGCTCGAGGCAGAGCAGGATCACCAGCGGCGATCTCCTAATCAGGATTCCCAGCACGCCGGTGGCAAAGAGGAGGCTGCTGAGGACGAGGTACCACGTGATGTTCATGAGGACCTCTCCGTCGCACCCTCGCTGCGTCGGGCTGCGAGGACGATTGCGCCGACGGCGGCGAGGAGTAGCAAGATGGAGGATGCCTCGAAAGGCAGGAGGAACTTTTCTAGGAGGAGGCGGCCGATCGCGGCGGGGTCACCGAAACCGGCGGGGACGTCGGAGCCCTTGGTGTCGAGGGCGCTGAGAGCCGAGCCGAGGACGGCCACCGAGAGCTCGACGAAGAGGGCGGTCGCGAGCAGGGGGGCGAGGAGGCGCTGGCCGGGGATCGGCTCCCATGCCGACTCGCTGCCGCCGCCGACGTAGGCGACGACGAAGACGTAGAGGACCATCACCGCCCCGGCGTAGACGACGACCTGGGCGGCGGCGACGAAGGCCGCGGTGAGCAGCAGGAAGAGGACTGCGAGCGAGAAGAGGTGGGCGATCAGCGCCAGCACCGAGTAGAAGGGGTTGCGCATCGCGATCACGCCGGCGGCGCCGCCGAGCGCGCCGAGCGCGGCGAGGAAGAAGAGCACGGCTTCCATCAGCCCCCCGCCTTCGGATTGACCCCGCGGCGGCGGTGTGGTTGTGTGGATCGCGACCGATCCAACCGCCGGCGACTGGAGGCTCCATGGACACGTACGTGATTCTCAGGCGAAGGGGCTGGAGAACCCCCGCCGATCTCGAGCAGGCCGGCGCCAAATCCGCGCAGGTCGGCGACGAGGAGATGCCCGACGACATCCGCTGGCTGCGCAGCTACGCGCTTGCCGAGGAGGACGGGACGGTCGGGACCGTCTGCGTCTACCAGGCCTCGAGCCCAGAGGCGATCCGCGACCACGCCGAGCGCGCCGGCCTCCCCGCCGACGAGATCATCGCCGTGGCCGACACCATCGTGGTGCGCCCGGATCCCGCCTAGGGAGGCGCTCACTCGCCCTCCCTCCGCAGCGGGGTCCGCTCGGCGGGCTCGGCCAGCAGCATCTCCTTGGTGAAGATCAGGTCGCGGCGGTCGTAGTCGGCCATCTCGTAGTCGTGGCCCATCGTGATCGCGTCGAAGGGGCAGGCGATCTCGCAGTAGCCGCAGAAGATGCAGCGGGAGAGGTTGATCTCGTAGACGGCGGCGTAGCGCTCGCCGGCGGAGACCCGCTCGCCGGGCACGTTCTCGGCGGCGACGACGCGGATGCAGTCGGCCGGGCAGGCGGCGGCGCAGAGCGAGCAGCCGACGCACTTCTCCAGCCCCGTGTCCTCGAAGCGGTGCAGCTTGTGGCGGCCGCGGAAGCGCGGGTAGACGGGGGTCTTCTCCTCGGGGTACTCGATCGTCATCGGCCCCTCGACCAGCCGCGCCATCGTCGTCTTCAACCCGTGCAGGGTCTCGCCGAAGGCGCGGTAGGCGCCGCCGAGCCCGCCCGGCTCGGGCCCGCGCTGCACCTCGACGACGTCGATCGAGTCGAGGTAGGAGGCCGATCTCGGGTCGACGCTCACGTCACCACCACCAGGACCGCGGTGACGAGGACGTTCAGCGTCGCCAGCGGCAGCAGGACCTTCCAGCCGAGGCTCATCAGCTGGTCATATCGAAGTCGCGGCAGCGTCGCCCGCACCCAGATGAAGAGGAGGACGAGGCCGAGCATCTTCGCCAGCATCCAGATCGGGTCGAGGAAGCTGGGGCCGGGGCCCATCCAGCCGCCGAGGAACATCGCCGCGGCGATCCCGGAGACGACGAGGATCTCCATGTATTCGAC
>JBKPOX010000040.1:0-4967 GCA_046733335.1 Actinomycetota bacterium
CCGTCACCGGGGTCGAGATGTTCCGCAAGATCCTCGACGAGGGTCAGGCGGGCGACAACGTCGGCTGCCTCCTCCGCGGCACCAAGCGCGAGGAGATCGAGCGCGGCCAGGTTCTCTGCAAGCCGGGCTCGATCACGCCGCACACCAAGTTCAAAGCCGAGGTCTACTGCCTGAAGAAGGAGGAGGGCGGTCGCCATACCCCGTTCTTCTCCGGCTACCGGCCTCAGTTCTACTTCCGCACCACCGACGTGACCGGGATCGCCAACCTCCCCGAGGGGACCGAGATGGTGATGCCGGGCGACAACGTCGAGATGACGATCGAGCTGATCCAGCCGATCGCGATGGACCAGGGCCTGCGGTTCGCCATCCGCGAGGGTGGCCGCACCGTCGGCTCGGGCGTCGTCTCCGAAATCACCGAGTAGCGACGCCGGGGACGGGCGAGCGCCCGTCCCAACCCGCCTCGGCGGGAACAACTGCAAGGACATACGACCGGGGCGGCGCCCCACCAAAATGGGGCCCCGCCCCCTTTGCGCGGTAAAGCGAAGAAGAAACACCAGAGAAGACAGGAAGAAGCGTCAGCGAAGTGGCCACCATTGCGGCACAGAAAATCCGGATCCGACTGAAGGCGTATGACCACGACGCCATAGATCGGGCTGCGAAAGAGATCGTCGAGACCGCCGAGCGAACCGGCGCCACCGTCTCCGGGCCGGTGCCGCTGCCGACCGAGAAGAACGTGTACTGCGTGATCCGCTCGCCGTTCAAGGACAAGGACTCTCGCGAGCACTTCGAGATCCGCACCCACAAGCGGCTGATCGACATCCTCCAGCCTTCGCCGAAAACCGTCGACTCGCTGCAGCGGCTGGACTCGCTGCCGGCCGGGGTCGACATCGAGATCAAGCTGTAAGCGGCGATGGCGGCGATCCTCGGCAAGAAGCTCGGCATGACGCAGGTCTTCAGGGAGGACGGCAGCGTCGTCCCGGTGACCGTGATCGAAGCCGGCCCCTGCAAGGTGACCGCCGTCCGCGACTCCGAGCGCGACGGCTACCGCGCCGTGCAGCTCGCCTTCGGCGAGGTCAAGCAGGGCAAGCTCTCCAAGGCCGAGGAAGGCCACCTGAAGAAGGCGGGCGCCGGGCCGATGCGCCACCTGGTCGAGTTCCGCGACGAGGATCTCGGCGCCGAGGAGGGCCCGAAGGTGGGCGAGGACGTCACCGTCGAGGGCTTCGAGCCCGGCCAGAAGGTGAAGGTCGCCGGGATCTCGATCGGCAAGGGCTTCCAGGGCGGGATCAAGCGCCACAACTTCAGTCGGGGCCCGGTCAGCCACGGCTCCCACAACGTTCGCGCTCCGGGCTCGATCGGCGCCAGCGCCTTTCCCGCCCGCGTCTTCAAAGGGATGCGGATGCCGGGCCAGATGGGCAACAAGCGGGTCACCCAGAAGGGGTTGGAGATCGCCGACGTCGACGCCGACCGCAACCTGCTGCTGATCAAGGGCTCCGTTCCCGGCGCCCGCAACGGCATCGTCGAGGTGAGGACCGATGGCTAAAGCCACCCTGCTGGGCAAGAGCGGGAAAGCCGACCTGCCGAAAGAGCTCTTCGCGGAGCCCTTCCACCAGTCGCTCGTCCACGAGACCGCTCGGGCGGACCTCGCCGCGCGCCGCCGCGGCACCGCCTCGACCCTGACCCGCGGCGAGGTCTCCTTCACCACCGCCAAGGCCTGGCGGCAGAAGGGCACCGGCCGCGCGCGCGCCGGCTCCCTCGGTGTGCCCAACCGCTTCGGCGGCGGCGTCGCCTTCGGGCCGAAGCCGCGCAGGTACACGGTCAAGGTCAACCGCAAAGCGCGCCGCCGGGCGATGCGCTCGGCCCTCTCGGTCCATGCCGAGCGCGGCTCGATCGCCGTCCTCGCCGGCTCGGACTTCGAGACCCCCTCGACCAAGAACGCCGCGAAGGCGCTGGAGAAATGGGGGGCGAAGAGCCCGCTCCTGGTGATCGTCACCGCCGAGGAGGTCGGGGCGATGAAGAGCTTCCGCAACCTTCGCCGCACCCAGGTGGTCGAGGTCGGCGCCGCCGGCGTCGCGGACGTGATCGGCGCCGCCGCCGTGGTGGTCTCCGAAGCCGCTCTCGAAGCCCTGAAGGAGAGGCTTGGCTGATGGACGCGCGCACGATCCTGATCCGGCCGGTGATCTCCGAGAAGAGCTATGCCCTGATCGCCGAGGGCAAGTACACCTTCCGGGTCGACGACCGCGCCCACAAGACGCAGATCGCCCAGGCGGTCGAAGAGGTCTTCGGGGTCGACGTCGCCGCGGTGCGCACCGCGAAGGTGCGCTCGAAGCCGAAGCGCCGCGGCCTGACCAAAGGCCGCACCCGCGCCTGGAAGAAGGCGATCGTCCAACTCGCCCCCGGTGAGCGAATCGAGCTGTTCGAAGGCGCCGAGACCGCCTAGGAGATCCGATGCCGAACCGCAAAACCAAACCGACCAGCCCCGGCCGCCGCTTCGCGACCTACCCGCTGCGCGAGCAGCTCACCGCCTCCGAGCCGGAGCGGAAGCTGACCGAGGGCCTGAAGAAGTCCGGTGGGCGCAACGCCAACGGCCGCGTGACCGCCCGCCACCGTGGCGGCGGCGCCAAACGGCGCTACCGGAAGATCGACTTCAAGCGGCTCAAGGACGGCGTGCCGGCGAAGGTCGCCTCGATCGAGTACGACCCGAACCGCACCTGCTACATCGCCCTCCTGCACTACGCCGACGGGCACAAGGACTACATCCTCGCTCCGGCCCAGCTGGCAGTCGGCGACGTGGTCAAGTCGGGGCCGGACGCGGACATCAAACCGGGTCATGCGATGGCCCTGGGCCAGATGCCGACCGGCACGATCGTCCACAACGTCGAGATGATCCCGGGCCAGGGCGGCAAGCTCGGCCGCGCCGCCGGGACTGCGATCCAGCTGGTCGCGAAGGAGGGCGAGATGGTCACCCTGCGCCTGCCCTCCTCGGAGATGCGGCTTGTCCGCGCCGAGTGTCGGGCGACGGTCGGCGTCCTCTCGAACGCCGAGCATCAGAACCTCAAGGTCGGCAAGGCCGGCCGAAGCCGCCACAAGGGGAAGCGCCCGCATACCCGCGGAGTCGCGATGAACCCGGTCGACCACCCGCACGGCGGCGGCGAGGCGCACCACACCCCCGGCGGCCATCCGGTGACGCCGTGGGGCAAGCCGACGCTCGGCTACCGCACCCGCAAGAAGGGCAAGCAGTCCGACCGCTACATCGTCCGTGGCCGCCGCCGCGGCAAGAAGAAGGGCCGTTAGAGATGGGACGTTCGACGAAAAAGGGTCCGTGGGTCGAAGAGCGCCTGATGGGGCGGATCGTCTCGCTGAACGAGGCCAACAAAAAACAGATGGTCAAAACCTGGTCGCGGACCTCGACGATCTTCCCGGAGATGGTCGGTCACACGATCGCCGTCCACGACGGCAAAAAACACGTCCCGGTATTCATCTCGGAGTCGATGGTCGGCCACAAGCTCGGAGAGTTCGCCCCCACCCGCACGTTCCGCTCTCACGGCGGTAAGGAATAGCGATGGCCGACGAGAAAAAAGCCACCAAGAAAGCCGGCGCGGCGAAAGCCTCAGGGGAAAAAGCGGAGGCGAAAAAAGCCGAGAAAAAAGACGCCAAAGCCAAGAAAGCGCCGGCGAAAAAAGCCGAGGCCAAAAAAGGCGGCGAGAAAAAAGCAGCCAAAGGGGCCAAAAAAGCCCCTGCGAAAAAAGCGAGCTCGGGCAAGGGCAAAGAGAAAAAAGCCGCAAAAGAGAAAAAGGAGCCGGCGAGGAAAGCCGCCGCGAAAGCGAAAGCTCCTGCGGCGCCTCCGGTCGTCAAAGCCAGCGCCCGCTACGTGCGCGTCGCTCCGCGCAAGGCGCGGCTGATCGCCGACCAGGTGCGCGGCATGCACATCGAAAGCGCCCGGGCCCTGCTGCAGTTCTCTCCGCGCGGCGCGGCTCACCCGATCCACAAGCTGATCGACTCCGCCGCCGCCAACGCGGAAAACAACCACGACCTGATCGGCGACGAGATGCGCGTCGCCTCGATCACCGTCGACGAGGGGCCGACGCTGCGCCGCTACCGCCCGCGGGCGATGGGCCGCGCCACCCCGATCAACAAGCGAACCAGCCACATCCGTGTGGCCCTGACCCCCGCCGAGGACTAGGAGAGGCCTGATGGGACAGAAGATCCACCCCGAGGGCTTCCGCGTCGGCTACATCCACGATTGGAAGTCGAACTGGTACGAGGACAAGAACTTCGCCGACGTCCTCCAGGAAGACCTGGCGATCCGGGACCACATCGAGGGCAAGCTCGCCCACGCGGGCCTCTCGAGCATCACGATCGAGCGCCGCGGCGAGGTCGCGGTCGACATCCACACCGCCCGGCCGGGGATCGTCATCGGCAAGTCGGGGAGCGAAGTCGATGCCCTGCGCAAGGAGCTGCACAAGCTCACCGGCAGCCCGGTGAAAGTGAACATCCGCGAGGTCAAGCGGCCCGAGCTCGACGCCAAACTAGTCGCCCAGTCGATCGCCGAGCAGCTGCAGAACCGCGTCGCCTTCCGGCGGGCGATGAAACGCGCCCTCACCTCGGCGATGCGCTCCGGCGCCAAGGGGGTCAAGGTCCAGGTCTCCGGCCGCCTCGGCGGGGCCGAGATGGCGCGGACCGAAAGCTATTCCGACGGTCGCGTGCCGCTGCACACCCTGCGCGCCGACATCGACTACGGCTTCTACGAGGCCCGCACCACCACCGGGCGGATCGGCGTCAAATGCTGGATCAACAAGGGCGAGGTGATGCCGGAGGGCTTCCGCTCCGACCTCGCTTCGGCCGACGGCGAGCCCCAGGGCCAGAGCGGTCGCGGCCGGCGCGACGATCGCGGCGGTGGCGGGCGCGGGCGCGGCCCCGGAGGCTGTCTCTTATACACATCTGACGCTGCCGACGATCCTCGGACTGTG
>JBKPOX010000041.1:0-9846 GCA_046733335.1 Actinomycetota bacterium
CTCGCGGGGGATGTCCTCGGCGCGGCCGTGCGGGTGGCGGTAGACGAGGTAGAGGAGCGCGAAGAGGACGCCGGCGGTGAGCGCGAAGCCGATCTCGACCCGGCGGAACTCGTCACAGACGATCGGCAGGAAGTTCCAGAGGATGAAGAAGGCGGCGCAGACGAACCAGCGCACCGCCGCCCGCCGCACCTGCCCCTGGGCGACGCAGGCCTGGTTGAGCGTGACCGAGCCGAGGTACAGGCCCATCCCCAGCGTCGCCAGCAGCAGCCCCGGCCGGTCGTAGGCGAACTTGTCGCTGAAGGCGAGCTGCATCAGCTGCGGGCCGGCGAGGAGGACGACGATCGCGGTCAGCGCCGCGAAGGCGGCGACGCCGAGGAGGACACCGCGGACCGAGCGGTGGAACTCGCGCTCGCTGTCGGGGTCGCTCGAGGTCTGGAGGTTGGTGAGGTGGGGGAGGATGCTGGTCGAGACCGCCTGGAAGAGCTGCAGCGGCGCCCGCGCCAGCATCAGCACGTTGAAGATGAACCCGGCGGCCTCGGCGCTGTCGAGGGCGCGGATCACGATCGGCCCGGCGTTGAGGAAGGCCTGTTCGCTGAACATGATCACCAGCACCGCCGCCGCGAAGCCGCTCCCGTGCCGCATCGAGAAATCCGCGTCGTCCGGCGCGTCCTTTGCTTCGCTTCCGGGGGCGCCGGCTGAGCCTTGCTGCGCCTGCTGCTGTCTTTTCTTGGCTTGCCGGGCGAATGCGAGCGGGACCACCAACAGGCTCAGCGAGGGCGCCGCGACGATGCCGATCGCCACCGCCGACTGGCCGCTCAGCAGGCCGGCGGCGACGAGGACGGCGAAGAGGGTGCGGAAGACGGACTCGGAGAGGATCAGCGCGGTGAAGGCCCCGAACGTCCCCCGCCCGGCGAGGTAGCCGCGGGCGAAGTAGCTCGCGGCGTAGAAGAGGACGGCGCCGAAGAAGACCCAGTAGAGGTCCTCGTTCCCTTCCAGCAGGCCGTCCTGGATCGGGCCGCGCAGGACGAGTGCGAGGACGCCGAAGGTCAGCGCCAGCCCGAGCTGGATCCGCGTCGCGACCCGCACCGGCTCGGCCAGTGATTCCCCCTTCACCTGACGCTCGGAGATGTGGCGGGAGAGCAGCTGTTCGACCGGCCGGTAGAGGGTCGAGATCGTGATGAAGACCGCCGACCAGAGGATCGTGATCTGCCCGTAGTCGAGCTTGGAGAGGGTGTGGGAGGCGATCAGGAAGTAGGCGTAGGTGATCAGCCCGGTGAGGCCGACTCCCACCGCCAGGAAGCTCGCGGTCTTGCCGTACTCGGCGCTGGTGGCGGCGCCCTTGCCCTGCGCGTCCTCGCTCACTCCGGCTTGCTGCCCCGCTCGTAGTGGGAGGGCTCGACCCCGAGCGCCAGCTCGACCCGGCGCACCCGCTCGAAGACCCGCTGCGTCATCACCCGCTGGCCGGCGAGCAGGTCGCCGATCACCCCGAGCGCGAACAGCTGCACGGCGGCGATGAAGAGCACGGCGCCGAGGATCAGCGACTGGACGTGGCCGCTGTTGTCGCCGTTGAGGATCCAGTCGAGCAGGAACGGCAGCCAGGCGGCGAGGGCAAGCAGGAGGACGACCGCGGCGGCGCTGGCGAAGACCCGCAGCGGCTCGTAGCGGGCGTAGATGCGGAGGATCGCCAGCGCGTTGTGGCGCACGTAGGCGCCGGTCGAGTCGAAGAGGCGCGAATCGCGCGTCTGCGGGTTGGTCCCGACCGCGACCTCGTCGACGGCGACGAGCATCTTCCCCGCCTGGATCAGGCTCTCGAGCGTGTAGGTGAAGTTGTCGACGACCAGCAGCTGCAGGGCGGCCTCGCGGTTGTAGGCGCGGAAGCCGGAGGTGGCGTCGGTGATCTCGGTGCCGGAGACGCGCCGGACGACCCAGCTGCCGAGCCGCTGCAGCCGTTTCTTGGCGCCGGAGAAGTGCTCGATCCCGGCGACCCGGCGGTCGCCGACCACCATGTCGGCCTCGCCGGCGACGATCGGGGCGACCAGCTTCGCCACGTCGGCGCCCTGGTACTGGTTGTCGGCGTCGGTGTTGACGACGACGTCGGCGTCGAGCTTCAGGCAGGCGTCGAGCCCGGCCTGGAAGCCGGCGGCGAGGCCCCGGTTGTTGGTCAGGCGGACGATGTGGTCGACGCCGCACTCCCTCGCCACCTCGACCGTGCGGTCGCTGCTGCCGTCGTCTACCACCAGCAGCTCGACCTCGTCGATCCCCGGCAGCTCGCGGGGGAGATCGGCGATCGTCTGCGGAAGCGTCGCCTCCTCGTCGAGGCAGGGGATCTGGATGATCAGCTTCATAGGGCTGCGTCAGGGTATTCGTGGCAGCCGCCCCCACGCCTTCCGCGCTGGAGCCCCCGATGCGCGAGCAGTGCGCTTTATCCCCGCTATAGGGGGGAAAGGCGCACCGGGCGCTCGGCGCGGGCCATGCGCCACCAGGGCGAGGGGCGTAGACTGATTGACGAGTCAATCAACCATGAGATCCCAGCTGACTCCCACGGATCAGGAGCACCTCCGCCTCGCCTTGAAGCTGGCGGAGCGCGGGCGGGGACGGGTCAGCCCGAATCCACTCGTCGGTGCGGTCGTGGTTCGGGACGGGGAGGTGATCGGCGAGGGGTTCCACGCGGAGCTGGGGGGGCTGCACGCGGAGCGGGCGGCGCTGGAGGACTGCCACCGGCGGGGAGAGGACCCGGCCGGGGCGACGATGTACGTGACCCTGGAGCCGTGCGCGCACCAGGGGCGGCAACCCCCCTGCGTCGAGGCGATCCTCGAGGCCGGGATCGGCCGCGTGGTCATCGCGTCGGACGACCCCAGCGAGAAGGCCTCCGGCCGCGGCCCGGGCATCCTCCGCGACGGCGGCGTCGAGGTCGAGTTCGCCTCCGGCGCCGAGGCGGCCGCCGCCCGGCGCCTCAACCAGCCCTTCCGCAAGCACGCCCGCACGGGCCTGCCGCTCGTGGTCCTGAAGATGGCGATGTCGCTCGACGGCCAGACCGCCACCGCGCCCGGCGACAGTCCCTGGATCTCGGGCGAGCAGAGCCGCGAACTGGTCCACAAGTGGCGCAGCGAATCCGACGCGATCGCCGTCGGCATCGGCACCGCCCTCGCCGACGACCCGCTTCTGACCGCCCGCATCGAGGGCGCTCGCCAACCTCTTCGGGTCGTCTTCGACTCCAAGGCGCGCCTGCCCCTCGACTCGCAGCTGCTGAGGACGCTCGACCAGACCCCGGTGCTCGTGGTCGTTGCCACTGATGCTCCTGCCGACCGCATCGCCGCCCTCGAAGGAGCAGGCGCCAACACCCTCATCGCCAACGGCGTCGAATCCGCCCTACGCGAGCTCGGCGCCCGCAACGTCACCAGCCTCTTCCTCGAGGGCGGCCGAACCCTCGCATCGGCCTTCCTCGCCGCCGACCAGATCGACGAATCCCGTACCTTCGTCGCGTCCATGCTCCTCGGGGATCACGAAAGCGCTCGGCGCGCGGGTCCTGCCGCCGCAGGGGACCCACCGCCTCCTGCAACCGCGCAGGAGGCGGTCCCCCCTACGACGTCACCCACGCGAGGAGCCGCGCTGGAGCACAGCACCGAACGCGTGGGAGATGACACGTTGATCCGCGCCATGTTCAGGGAGTGGTGACGTGTTCACGGGACTGATCGAAGACGTGGGGCTGGTCGAGTCGCTCGAGCGCGGGGGAGATGGCGCGCGGCTGCGCATCTCCACCCAGCTGTCTTCCGAGATCGCCGAGGGCGACTCGGTGGCGGTCAACGGCTGCTGCCTCACCGCAACCTCCGTTGGCGACGGAGCCTTCGAGACCGAGGCGATGAACCAGACGCTGGAGGTCACCGCCCTCGATGGAATGGAGCAGGGCTCTCGCGTCAACCTCGAGCTGGCGATGAAGGTGGGCGACCGCCTCGGCGGCCACATCGTCCAGGGGCACGTCGACGGCGTTGGCACCGTCGCGTCAACCGAGGAAGACGGGTTCGCCCGGCGCATCAGGGTCACCCTCCCTACCCAGCTTCTTCAGTTCGTGGTCGACAAGGGCTCGATCACCCTCAACGGCGTCAGCCTCACCGTCGCTGAGTTGGGCGATTCCTGGGCCGAGGTCTCCCTCATCCCTGAGACGCTGGAGCAGACGAACTTGGACGAATTGCAGGTGGGGAGCCGTTTGAACGTCGAGTGCGACATCGTGGCGAAGTACGTGGAGCGTTTGGTGGCACCATTCGCCGGAAAGGAGCAGGCGTGAGCCGCATGGCAGAGACCGAGCGAAAAGAGGAGCTGGCGTCGGCGGGCGAGAGCCCGTTCGCGACGATCGAGGAGGCGATCGAGGAGATCCGCGCCGGCCGGATGGTCGTCGTCTGCGACGGCGAGGACCGCGAGAACGAGGGCGACCTAGTGATGGCGGCGCAGTTCGCGACGCCGGCGGCGATCAACTTCATGGCCAAGGAGGCGCGCGGGCTGATCTGCCTGGCGCTGACCGCGAAGCGCTGCGAACGGCTCGGCCTCAACCTGATGGCGGCGAAGAACGAGGCGCCGCTGGAGACCGCCTTCACGGTCTCGATCGAGGCCGCCGGCGGGGTCAGCACCGGGATCTCCGCCCACGACCGCGCCCACACGATCCAGGTCGCGATCGACCCCGACTCCGGGCCGCGCGACATCGTCGTCCCGGGCCACATGTTCCCGCTGCGGGCGAAAGACGGCGGCGTCCTGGAGCGCACCGGGCACACCGAGGCCAGCGTCGACCTGGCGCGCCTCGCCGGCCTCACCCCTGCCGGGGTGATCTGCGAGGTGATGAACGACGACGGGACGATGGCCCGCGTGCCCGACCTGATCCCCTACTGCGAAAAGCACGGGCTGAAGATGATCACGGTCGCCGAGCTGATCGCCTACCGGCGCCGGACCGAGAAGCTGGTCGAGCGTGTCGTCGCGACCGGCCTGCCGACCGCCTTCGGCGAGTTCAGCGCCGTCGGCTACCGCTCGCTGGTCGACGACAAACACCACGTGGCGATGGTCAAGGGCGAGGTCGACGGCGCCGAGGACGTGCTGGTCCGCGTCCACAGCGAGTGCCTCACCGGCGACGTCTTCCACAGCATGCGCTGCGACTGCGGCGAGCAGCTGGAAGCGGCGCTGGCGATGATCGAGCGCGAGGGTCGCGGCGTCCTCCTCTACCTCTCCCAGGAGGGGCGGGGAATCGGCCTGCTCAACAAGCTCCGCGCGTACAAGCTGCAGGAGGAAGGGGCCGACACGGTCGAGGCCAACCTCAAGCTCGGCCTGCCCGCCGACCTGCGCGACTACGGGATCGGGGCGCAGATCCTCGGCGACCTCGGCCTGACCAGCATCCGCATCCTCACCAACAACCCGAAAAAGATCGTCGGCCTCGAGGGCTACGGCCTCTCGGTCAGCGAGCAGGTGCCGATCGAGTCGGTCCCCAACGCGCACAACGAGGCCTACCTGCGGGCCAAGCGCGACAAGATGGGCCACTCGCTGCACCACCAGGGCCTCGCCTTCGACGAGGAGATGATCCACGACGAGGAGGAGCGCGACGCCAGGGAAGCCGATGGCTGAGGCGGGGGCGTTCCTTGAGGAGTTCCGGGACGAGGAGAAGGCGAAGCTGGCGGAGCTGCGGTTCGCAGTCGTCGTCGGTCGCTTCTACGAGGATCTGGCGGAGCGGCTGCTCGAGGGCGCCGACGCGGGGTTCAAGCTGGCCGGAGTGCCGGTGGGGAACGTCACTCACCACTCCGTCCCCGGCGCCTACGAGCTGCCCTTCGCCGCCAAAGAAATCATCGACGGAGTGAGGCGGAAGAACGCCCGCCAGAGCGGCGGCCCCGAGATCGGCGGCGTCGCCTGCCTCGGCGTCGTCATTCGCGGCGAGACCAGCCACTACGACTTCGTCTGCGCCGAGTCAGCGCGCGGCATCCAGGACGTCCAGCTCGCCACCGGCGTCCCCTGCGCCTTCGGCGTCATCACCTGCGAGAACATGGACCAGGCGCTGGCCCGCTCCGGCGGCGACAAGCGCGACCAGGGCCGCAACGCCGCCCTCACCGTCGCCCGCATGGCCCTCCTCAAGCGCAAGGTCGGCGGTTAAGTCAGCCGGATAACCCCTGCACCCTGTACCATCCCGCGACCGATGGCCAAGGTATGCCACAGCTGCGGCAAGGGACCGGCGTTCGGCCACTCCCGAAGCCACTCGATGGTAGCCACCAAGCGCCGCTTCGACCCGAACCTGCAGAAGGTCCGGATCCAGGAGAACGGCCGGCCGCTGCGCACCTACGTCTGCACCCGCTGCCTCAAGGCCGGCAAGGTCACCAAGGCCGCCTAAGAGGGACTGGCTCACCTCTCGAGCCCGCGGGGTCCACGCCTCCTCGCTCAGCGCCGCGGCGCCCGCGCGTCCCTGTTCAGAACGCGCGAAGCCCGCGCGCGTCCCTTGCGGACGTCGCGCGGGCTCGGGCGGAGGTTCGCCTGCGAAACGGGTCTAGTGGCGGGCGAAGGGGTCGACGTAGAGGTCGTCGATCTGCCAGCGGCCACCGCTGCCCAGGGGCGTGACCCGGACCTGGATCGCGCTGGGGATCAGGGTCCCGACGATCGTCGAGAGGCTGAGCACCGTCGACATCTGCTGCGAGGGGGTCCAGACCGCCCCCGCCTTGACGTTGCTCACGGTCTTGGTGCGCACCAGTCCAAGCAGGAGGTAGCGGGCTTCGACCCGCAGTTCCGAGGACGGATCGCCGCTGTTGCGGGCGAGCAGCCGGAGGATCGGCGTGTCGAGCGACATGCAGATCGGCGGGCTGGTCGCCGTGCTGCCCGCGGGGAGCGCGAGCGAGCGGCTGTCGGCCGAGTCGTTCAGGTAGAAGGACTCGTTTTCGGCCACGGTCGCGGCGCCACCGGTGAGCTGCCAACCCACTCCGCCGGCCTCGAAGCCGCCGTCGGGCGCGAGGACGTAGGAGCGCGAGTCGCCCCAGGGCTTGAATACCTGCTCGGCTCCGCTGTAGGTGCAGGCCTGTGCCGTTGCCGCCGACAGCGCGGTGACGGTCAGGACGAGGGCCGCGACGGTGCTGAGCTTACGTATCGAATTCATGGGCAAACCTCCATTTCTGCAGGCGAAAAAGCCTGGCTGGTAACCAAGCTGGCGGCCGAGCCATCTCGTCGAGAAACGAGACCTCTGACTTTGCGTCCCTGCCTCGCGACAGGTTTGCCCTTATTCAGCTGACTTCTGCACTTATGTGGGGAGGCATCGGGCACGGGAAATGAGGACTTAAACCTCCTGGACAAATTGTCTAAGCCTTTTTCACCATCGGCTTCTCGCAAAACTTGAAAAGGCGCTTATTTCCGGGCCCTCAGCAGCCGATACATGCCCTAGCCCGGCGGGGTATCGACCATGGAATCGGCAGCACCGTCAACCAATCCCCAGCAGCTGTTCGCACGCGGCAGGAGCCGTGCGCAGGCCCGTGCCGAGGGTCGCGAGCGCGCCGTCGAGCAGGTGACCGGGGTCGGCTTCCTGCTCGTCGCCGCCGCGATGGCGATGTTTCTGGACTCGCCTCGGGGGCTCGACGGCGGCTCCCTGTCCGTGCTCGTGGTCGCATACGTGGTCGCCTGCCGCGCCAAGTTCGATATTGCCGACGGCTACACGGTGCCTACCGAGCTGGTGCTGGTGCCGATGCTCTTCCTCCTCCCGACCCCGGTCGTGCCCCTGGCGGTGAGCCTGAGCTGGCTGCTGGGCCGTCTGATCGACTACTCGAGCGGCAGCACCAGCGTCCACCGCGCCTTTCACGTCTTCGGCGACTGCTGGCACGCGGTGGGGCCGGCGCTGGTGATCGTGGTCGCCGGGGCGCAAACTTTCTCTTGGGGCTCATGGCCTGTCTACGTCGCGGCGCTCGCCGCCCAGTTCGGCTTCGACTACGCCGCCGCCGCGGGCCGTACCTGGCTGATCGACGGCACGCCCCCATTCGCCGTGCTGCGGATCATCGCCCCTGTATACGTGCTCGACGCGGCCCTGGCTCCGGTCGGCTTGCTCGCCGCCACGGCCGCGATCGCGGTCAGCCCGGCGATCTGCCTGCTGGTGATCCCGCTGGCGGGCGTCCTCGCCAGCCTCTCGCGCGAGCGCCAGGCCCGGGTCGACCAGGCCCTCGCCCTCAGCGAGGCCTACCAGGGGACGGCGCTCCTCCTCGGTGACGTGGTCGAGGCCGACGACGCCTACACCGGCAGCCACAGCCGCGGGGTGGTGGAGCTTTCGCTGGCGGTCAGCGACCGCCTCGGCCTCGGCTTCGACCAGCGCCGCAACGTCGAGTTCGCCGCCCTCCTCCACGACGTCGGGAAGATCTCGGTCCCCAACGAGATCATCAACAAGGAAGGTCCGCTCGACGAGGCCGAGTGGGAGGTCATCCGCCGCCATACGATCGAAGGCGAGCGGATGCTGAAGCGGATCGGCGGGGTCCTCGCCGAGGTCGGCACGATCGTCCGCGCCTCGCACGAGGACTTCGACGGCTCCGGTTATCCCGACGGCCTGGCGGGAGAGGCGATCCCGATCGAGGCCCGGATCGTCACCTGCTGCGACGCCTTCAGCGCGATGACGACCACCCGCTCCTATCGCAAGGCGATGAAGACCGAGGCAGCCCTGGCGGAGCTGCGTGCCTGCGCCGGGACCCAATTCGACCCGGAGGTGGTCGCGGTCCTGGTCGACCTGGTGGAGTCGGGACAGGTGTGAGGGGCCTTAGAGTGACCGCCCGATGGCGGACCCCCCGCAGCTCTTCCTGATCGACGGCAACAGCCTCGCCTACCGCGCCTTCTTCGCCCTGCCCGAGTCGATCGGGACCAGCGACGGGCGGCCGACCAACGCGATCTACGGGCTCGCCTCGATGCTGGTGAAAATCATCGACGAACACCATCCGCAGGGGGTGGTGGTCGCCTGGGACGCCGGCTACAGCGGCCGCGAGAAGACCTACGACCTCTACAAGGCCCAGCGCAAACCGCGGCCCGACCTGCTGCGCGAGCAGTGGCCCCACCTGATGCCGCTGGTCGAGGCCTTCGGCTACACCAACGTCAAGGTCGAAGGCTACGAGGCCGACGACGTGATCGCCTCGTTGGTCAAGCAGGCGCGCGAGCAGGGGATCGAGGTGATGGTCGTGACCGGCGACCGCGACGCCTACCAGCTGGTCGGCGAGGGGGTGCGGGTGATGAGCACCTCGCGCGGCATCACCGAGACGAAGATCTACGACCGCGCCGCGGTGGAAGAGCGCTACGGCGTCCCCCCGGAGCTGATCTGCGACCTGATGGGGCTGCGCGGCGACACCTCGGACAACATCCCCGGCGTCCCCGGGATCGGCGAGAAGACGGCGACGCAGCTGCTGCAGCAGTTCGGCTCGCTGGAAGCGGTGCTGGAGAACGTCGACCAGGTCTCAGGCGCCAAACGCAAGCAGAACCTGGTCGAGCACGCCGAGGACGCCCGCCTCTCCAAGCAGCTGGCGACGCTGCAGTACGACATCGAGACCGGCGTCGACCTCGGGGAGGCGATGGCGAGCGAGCCCGACCGCGGCGCCCTGCGCGAGTTCATGCGCGAGTTCGAGCTGCGGGCGGTGATGGAGCGGCTGGAAGAAGCGCTGCCGGAGGGCGCTGCGGTCCCCGGCCGCAAGGTCGAGACCGAGCTCGAGGTGGAGGCGGTGGCGGGGAGGCCAGAGGACCTGGGGGAGGGGCCGGCGGCGCTGGCGCTCGCCGGCGAGCGGTGGGCGGCGGCCGAAGCCGAGCGGGTCCTCGCCGGCGCCGCGACCCTCGACGAGCTCGCGGCGGCGCTGGCCGGCAAGCCCTTCGCCGCCCACGACG
>JBKPOX010000042.1:0-19939 GCA_046733335.1 Actinomycetota bacterium
CGCTTACGGTCGCGAAACCGGAGCCGGCGCCGGCCTCCAGGAGGCCGCGCCCCGCGCCCCCGCTCGACCTCGACGCCCCGACGCCCTTCGAGCGCGCCGTCGCTCGCTTCAACTCCAGCGAGGCGGGTCGGACCGTCGCCGGCCTCACCCGCACCCTCGGCAGGCCCTGCGTCTCGGTCGGCGCCGCCGCCGGCGCCGGGGAGGAGGTACGGGTCACCGTCGCCTGGGAGCTCTCCTGGTACCAGTGGGGGGTCGACATCGGCGACGAGCTGCGACCCGTCTTCGAGATCGACAAGGGCCGCGAGATCGACCAGCTCGACGCGGCCGCGCGGCAGTGGAACGCGTCGGTCGGCGAGGACGGCAGGCTCGGCCTCGCCGGCGACACGGCGGCGAAGCGATGAGCCGGCTCACGGTCAACGTCGACGGGGGCGCCCGCGGCAACCCCGGCCCGGCGGCGATCGGGGTGGTGGTCCGCGACCGGGAGGGCGAGGTGCTCGAGGAAGTGGGGGAGAGGATCGGCGAGGCGACCAACAACGTCGCCGAGTACCGGGCGCTGCTGCGCGGGATCGAGCTGGCCCAGGCGCATGGCGCCGACGAGCTGGAGCTGATCGGCGATTCTGAGCTGGTCGTGCGGCAGGTGGAAGGCCGCTACAAGGTCAAGAACGCCGGGATCAAGCAGCTCCACGAGGAGGTGCGGCGGGCGCTTCAGGGGTCGGGGTCCTGGTCGATCCGCCACGTCCGCCGGGCCGAGAACGCCGACGCCGACCGCCTTGTCAACGCAGCGCTCGACGGGGTCCTGGATGGCTGAGGAGGGCGAGCGCCCCGCTCAGCCGATCGATCCCGGCGTCGACATCGGTCACGTCCACCTCAAGGTCGCCGACGTCGACCGGGCGCTCGGGTTCTACTGCGGGATCCTCGGCTTCGAGCTGATGCAGCGCTGGGGCGCCGACGCCGCCTTCATCTCCGCCGGCGGCTACCACCACCACATCGGCCTCAACTCGTGGTCCTCGAAGGGCGGCTCGCCTCCGCCGCCCGGGACGACCGGGCTCTTCCACACCGCGATCCGCTACCCGACGCGCCGCTCCCTCGCCGACGCGCTGCGGCGGCTGAGCGAGGCGCACTGGCCGCTCGAAGGCGCCTCCGACCACGGCGTCAGCGAGGCGCTCTACCTCGCCGACCCCGACCGCAACGGCGTCGAGCTCTACTGGGACCGGCCCCGCGAGCAATGGCCGCGGCCACCAGGCGGGCAGGGGGTGCAGATGGGAACCACCCCTCTCGACCTCGACGACCTGATCTCAGAGCTGCGGGACTGAGCCGCCGAAAGCGCTGAAAGAAAGAAGACGCGACGCAGGGGGAGAGCGTCAGGGCAGCCGTGGCCAGGGAAACGACGGCGCCGAAACGGGGAAGAGCTCTCCCTCCGCGTCGCGTCGGGGATGGATCATGTGGGAACGCCCGGAAGATACCCAGTATTCGGTAAGGGAAACCAGCTCTCTCGAAAAATTTCCCTAAGGAAGCGAACGAGGCAGGCACGGCAACCTGCCGAGCTCCCCCGGCTAGCGGCTCCGCTCGCGGCTCAGACTCTCAACAGCGGCTCTAGAGGAGGGAGAAGACGACGCCGACCGTTGCGGTGACGGTGGAGTTGCCGGGCTTGGTCGGTGGCGCTGCGCAATCGGTGCGGACGCGCTTCGGGGTTACTGACACGGGAGCCGGTGCGCATTGAGGGCTGGACACGCCCTTGAACGAACCGTCCTGGACGACTTCGGCGTCGCCTCCCTCCTGGATGCTGAGGGCCGGGCCGAGCCCGGCGCCGGCTCGCGCCGCCAATGCCTCTGCCTTCAGCTTCGCCTTGTCGAAGGCCGCGGTGAGAGCATCGGCATAGGCCGCTTCGGCGTCGCCGACGAAGAAGGTGGGGCCGTTGACGCCGGTCGCGCCGGCGCCGACCCCGGTGCCGACGAGTTCTCCGGCCCGCCCAGGCTCGTGCAGGGTGACCCGGATCCCCTCCGACGCTCGGTACAGGGTGCGCTCGCCGCGGAAGGTCTTGCGGACCGAGATACGCCCGGTGCTGACATCCCCCTCACCGACGCCGGGGATTCGCTGCACGGCGGCGATGACGCTGCGCAGGCGGCCGGAGACGACTCGCAGGGCTGCCCCCCGACTTCGCCTTTCGGCGCTAACGGAGAGGCCGACGCGAGCGGTGTCGTTCGGGACCTCGAGCGTGGCGCTGGCGTTGACGGAGACGGTCCGTTCGACCACGGCGCCCGCGCTCGCGGGCGACACCAGCGCAGATGCGACAAGAGCGAGGCGGAGGAGATTTCTAATACGGGATCGCATCTGGATCAGTGCTGATTCGGCGACGCCCCGGTTCGCCCCGCGGGCGGCCGACCTTCCGCCATTTGGCGCGAGGACGGGCCGATAGCGTAAGTCTCCTCGTCAAGCGGCTGAAGGGATTCGAACCCTCGACCTTCTGCATGGCAAGCAGACGCTCTAGCCAGCTGAGCTACAGCCGCACAAGCGGCAGTTTACCTACCCAAGGGCCCCTTCGCGCTAGCCTGGAACGGCAAGAAGATGCTCTTCCGCCAGATCATCCACGAGGACCTCGGCTGCGCCTCCTATCTGGTCGCCGATCGTGAACATGGCGTCGCCGCAGTCGTCGATCCGCAATGGGACATCGACCCCTACAGGCGGCTGGCGCGCCTGCACGGGGTGCGGATCGGCCACGTGCTCGAGACCCATAACCATGCCGACCACGTCTCCGGCCACGGTCGCCTCTGCCGCAGCACCGGCGCGACCATCCACATCCACGAGCTCGCCGGCGCCGAGTACCCGCATGAGCCCTTCGGCGACGGCTGGAAGCTCGAGCTCGGCGATCTCACCATCGAGGCGATCCACACGCCGGGTCATCGACCCGAGCACACCTGCTTCCTGCTCAGCGACGCCGGGAGAGGCGGGGCACCGTGGGCGCTGCTGACCGGCGATTCGCTGTTCATCGGCGACGTCGCCCGGCCCGACCTGGCGGTGGAGCCGCGCGAAGGGGCCGCCGAGATGTTCCGCTCCCTGCACGAGCGCCTGCTGCCCCTTCCCGACGAGGTCGAGGTCTGGCCCGGGCACCTCGGCGGCTCGCTGTGCGGCGGATCCGGCCTCGACCTCAAGACCTCCTCGACGATCGGCTTCGAGCGCCGCCACAACCGTGCCCTGGCGATCGCGGACGAGGCGGATTTCGTCGCGGAGCAGGTCGCCTCCCTGGGCGACAAGCCGCCGAACGTCGAGCGCATCGTCGGCCTCAACAGGGGGCCGCTGGTGGAGGACTTCGGCACCCCGGCGCCGCTCAGCCCGCACGAGGTGGAGGAGCTGGTCGAGGCGGGCGCCGTGGTGATCGACGGCCGCACCAACGAGCAGTTCGACGAGGCCCACATCGAGGGCGCGCTCAGCTCCTCCTCCTACGACACCGGCTTCGCGACCAAGGTCTCGCGCGTCGCTCCGGCGGGCACCGACATCGTCGTCGTCGCCGCCTCCGACGGCGACGAGCGCCATGCGGCGCAGCTGCTCGCCTCGGTCGGCCTCCCGGTTCGCGGCTTCCTCGAGGGGGGGATGACCGCCTGGCGCACCGAGGAACGGCCGGTCCACCGGATCGAGCTGATCGACCCCGACGAGCTGGCGCGGCGGGTCGACGGCGACGCCGGCCCCGTGGTGCTGGATGTCCGCGACGACTCCGAGTACGCGGCCGAGCACATCCCCGGCTCCGCCCACATCCCCTACGGTGACCTCGCCGGCCGCCTCGAGGAGCTGCCCAAGGACCGGCCGATCGCGACGATTTGCCGCGGCGGCAAACGCAGCGGCCTCGCCGCCTCGATCCTCCAGCGCGCCGGGTTTCAGGTCGTCCACGTCGGCCGGGGAGTCGGCGTCTGGCGCGACGGCGGTCATCCGGTCGAGACCGCCGCCGAGGCCGCCACGGCGGCGTAGCTCTGGCCTGACGTCTGCCGCGATCGCTCGTTAAAGCGATGCACATGCAACGGGCGTCGTGGTCGTTGACTGGTCGTCTGCGGCGCCCGTTGCAGGTGCCTCGTCGATCGGCCGACCCCGCCGCCGGGCGCCGACGCGGGGAGCCGGAGCCGGCCGGCCCTGGAAGAATGGGCGCAGATGGATGCCGGACGCCGATACGACCTCGTCCTCTGCGGCGCCACCGGGTTCACCGGCGGGCTGACCGCCGCCTACCTGGCCGAGCACGGCCCCGCCGAGATGCGGTGGGCTTTGGTCGGGCGCAACCGCTCCAAGCTGGAGGCCGTCTCGGCGCGCCTCGCCGCCGCCGCTCCCGGGGCTCCGAAGCCGGACGTCCTCGAGGCCGACGCCGCCGACCGGCAGGCCCTGCGGGAGGTCGCGGAGGCGACGCGGGTGGTGGTGACCACCGTCGGTCCCTACGCCCTCCACGGCGAGCCGCTGGTCGCCGCCTGCGCCGCCGCCGGCACCGACTATTGCGACCTCACCGGCGAGCCGGAGTTCGTCGATCGGATGTGGATCGAGCACCACGCCGAGGCCGAGCGGACCGGCGCCCGCCTCCTCCATTGCTGCGGCTTCGACTCGATCCCGCACGACCTCGGCGCTTACTTCACGGTGCAGCAGCTGCCCGAGGGCGTGCCGCTGACCGTCAACGGCTATGTGAAGACCAACGCCAGCTTCTCCGGCGGCACCTACCATTCCGCCGTGAACGGGTTCGCCCGGGCGCGGCAGACGCTGAGCGCGGCGAAGGAGCGCCGCCGCCTCGAGGGGCGCGCGGCGGGGCGGGAGGTCCACGCCGCGCCGGCGCGAATCCGCCGCGACGAGAGCCTCGGCGGCTGGACTGTCCCGCTGCCGACGATCGACGGCGCAGTTGTCCGCCGCTCGGCCGCCGCGCTCGAGCGCTACGGGCCGAAGTTCACCTACGGGCACCAGATGGTCGCCAAGCACCTGGCGACGGTCGCCGCGCTCGCGACGGGAGTCGGCGCGGCCGGCGCGCTGGCCCAGCTGCCGCCGACCCGCAGGTTGCTGCTGAAGCTGAAAGCGCCAGGAGAGGGGCCGAGCGAGGCTGAGCGCGAGCGCAGCTGGTTCAGGGTGGCGTTCGTCGGCGAGGGCGGCGGCAAGCGCGTCGTCACCGAGGTGAGCGGCGGCGACCCCGGCTACGGGGAGACCTCCAAGATGCTGGCAGAGACCGGTCTCTGCCTCGCCTTCGACGAGCTTCCGCATGGCGCCGGGCAGCTGACGACCGCGGCGGCCATGGGGGACGCCCTGCTCGGCCGGCTGCAGCAGGCCGGCATCCGCTTCCGCGTCCTCGAACCCGCCTGAAGCCGCCCTGCGTACGGCGCCCGGCCAGCGGGTAGGGTCAGCCCATGGATGACCAGCAGGCACTCGATCGCATCGATCAACTGGTCCAGGAGGAGGAGGCGCTCCTCCACCGCCACGAGGGCGAGGGCCTCGACGACGACGAGCACGCCCGCCTCGACGAGCTGCGCGTCCAGCTCGACAAGGCCTACGACTACCTTCGGCAGCGACGGGCCCTCCGCCACTCCGGCCAGGACCCCGACGAGGCGAGCATGCGCGACGGCGGCACCGTCGAGAACTACGAGCAGTAGCCGCCGAACGAAACCACCTGAGCGCCGCTACCCTTCAACCGCCTTCCCGGCGCCTTGGCGGAGTGGCTACGCAGCGGCCTGCAAAGCCGTTTACACCGGTTCGATTCCGGTAGGCGCCTCTGGCTCTAGCAAGCGAGATTTGGCTTGCTAAGCGTTTCGCGCGGCCTTTTCAGGCCGCTTCCTCGTCAGGCTGAGTCCAGCTGTTGCCGATTATCTGGATGTAAAACTGGCCCACGGCATCGTTCGCTGGTCTCCGTTTGGCTGTTTCTGGAAGTCAACGGACAGCCGTTCGCTGCATCAAATGGCTGGAGAGCGCACCAACTCGTAGAGGGTGCTCCTTGGGATGTTCAACAGTCGGTGATGGCTGCCAGGAGCACGAGCGGCTGCTCCAGCGGCCTCCCTGGGCCTTAAGGAGTTTGGACGAAATGTCGATAAACGGACATTCGGAGCTCGCATCGCTCGCCCCAAACGAAAGAGAACATCCATGGCCCGCTTCACCAGCAAACGGACGCTCGTCGCAATTGGCTGCCTCGCCGCCTTGGCGGTCGCCTCCATCGCCTACGCGTACTTCACCAGCACCGGCTCTGGCACTGCCACCGCCAAAGTCGGCAGCAGCTCGCCAGTCATCCTGAAAGGGACCGTCGCCGGCAACCTCTTCCCGGGCGCTTCCTCGCAGGTCTCCTTCACGGTCGACAACCCTTCCAGCGGGACGCAGCGGGTCGGCACCATCAGCCTGACCGGCATCACCGTCGACGCGGGGCATTCCACCTGCAGCACGACGATCAGCGGCGGCACCCCCGACTTCTCGATGCCGGCGGTCGCGGTCAACGCCACCTTCGCACCGGGGAACGGCCAGGCCGTGACGCCGAAAGGCACGCTGACGATGAACGACACCGGCGTCAACCAGAACGCCTGCCAGGGCGCTGAACTCACGCTCGCCCTCTCGAGCAACTAGGCTGGCGCGCCGCGAGCCGATGCCTGGCGCTTCGAACGGGCGGCGCCGTCGAGCGGCCAGGGCGATCTTCGCCCCGGCCCTCGCCGCCGCCTGCCTGGGAAGCGTCGCCTACGCCGCGACCCGGCCCGACCTGGTGCGGCCAAGCGCCGAGCGCAAGATCCTGGGCTCGCGGGCCAACAGCAAGAGACCGCCTCGGCCTAGCTTCATCGAAGTGCCGCCGGCGATCGGAGTCGGCGGCGGCTACCAGTTCCGATTCCACCTCGCGCCCCCGCCGCGGCGGCCGGCGCCGGCGGCATCTGATCCGCCGGCGCCGGCGACGGCGCAGCGGCGACAATTCGAATGCCGGCTGGACGGCGGCGAATGGGATGGCTGCGCCTCCCCTCGCCGGCTCGGCGGCCTCGTCCCCGGCGACCACGCCTTCGCGGTCAGGGCCTTGAACCAGCGTGGGCTGAGCGGCCCCGCCGCCCATTACCGCTGGTCACAGCGGGAGCCGAGGGAGTTCGAGGTGCAGCTGCTCGGCTCGGTCGAGGACCTGATGCCGGGAGATCCCCCGCGGCAACTGCCGGTGCGAATCCACAACCCGAACCCGGCGCCGATCGAAGTCACCGGCCTCACCGTCTCCATCGCCCCGGAGACGCCTGGCTGCGCCGGCGAGCCGAACTTCGCCGCATTCCCCTCCAACCTCGCGCCGACGGCCCCTCTGCCGGTTCCCGCCGGCGGCGCGGTGAACCTGCCGAGCGGGGCCGCGACCGCGCCGAGCCTGGCGATGCGCGACCTCCCGATCGACCAGAACGGGTGCCAGGGCGCCACCCTCCGGCTCCGGTTCAGCGGCGAGGCCCGCGGGTGAGGCGCCCCCGCCTCAGCGGCGTCGCTGGCTGCCTGCTCGCCGCGGTCTCCGTCGGCCTGGCCGGCAGCGCCCTCGCCTACTTCTCCGCTGGCGGGACCGGCAACGCGGCCGCGGCTGTCTCGAAATTGTCGGCTCCGACGATCACCGCCACGACCCCAGCCTCGGGCGGCGCCGTCACCTTGAACTGGAGCGCGGTGATGCCCCCCGGCGAAGGGGCTGTCAGCTACTACGTCCGGCGGGACGGCGGCGCGCCCGCCGGAAACTGTCCCAGCCAGTCATCGCCGGCCTCGGTGACGAGCTGCACCGACGGCGCCGTCCCGGTCGGCGAACACACCTACGAAGTGACCGCCGTCTGGCGCACGTGGGAAGCGACCAGCAGCGGCAAAACGGCGAAAATCACGGTCGGCGCCATCGCCGCCTTCACCGTCGCGGCCAGCGCCACCAGCATCGTCGCCGGCGGCTCCAGCAACCTGACGATCACGGCCAAGGACGAAAACGGCAACACGGTCACCACCTACACCGGCTCGCATTCGCTCACCTTCTCCGGCGCTACCGCCGCCCCCGGCGGGACCAAACCGACCGTCTCCAACAGCTCAGGGACCGCGACCAGCTTCGGCGCGGCGACGGCGATCACCTTCACCAACGGGATGTCCACCGTCTCCTCGACCAAAAACGGACTGCTTCGGCTCTACCAGGCGGGCGCCGCCAGCGTCGCCGCCACCGAGGGCTCGATCACCACCCCGAGCCCGGTCACCATCAGCGTGAGCTCAGCTGCCGCATCCAAATTCGTCCTCGCGGCGGCCTCGGCGACGCCCACCGCGGGAACCGGCGACGAGCTGACGACCACGGCGCAGGACACCTACGGCAACACCGCCACCTCCTACGGCGGCCCGCACAGCCTCGTCTTCTCCGGCGCCAGCGCCGCCCCGGCCGGGAACGCGCCGACGGTCGGCGACTCCACCGGCGCCGACATTCCCTTCGGGAGCGCGACCACGATCGAGTTCGCGAGCGGAGTCGCCAACGCGAGCGAAGGCGACGGCGGCGCGATGAAGCTCTACAAGAGCGGTTCGACCAGCGTCAAAGCGACCGAGGGCACCCTCACCACCCCGACCGCGCTGGCGGTGACCGTCGCCGCGGGAACCGCCGCCAAGCTGGTCCTCGCCGCCTCGACCTCGACGCCCGTGGCGGCGACCGGTTTCAACCTGACCACGACCGCCCAGGACCCTTACGGCAACACCGCGACGGCCTACGCCGGCTCGAAGGGCATCACCTTCGGTGGCGCCGCGGCGAGCCCCTCCGGCGCCCTGCCGACCGTCGTCAACAGCGCCGGCGCCGCCGTCAACTTCGGCGCCGCGACGGCGCTCACCTTCACCGCCGGCGTGGCCGCGGTCGCCTCCTCGAAAAACGGCTACGCGAAACTGAACAAGGCCGAGGTGGCGGCGGTCGTGGCCAGCGACGGGACCATCACCACGCCGGCGCCGCTCGCCCTCACCGTCTCGCCGGGCGCCGCTTCCCGGCTGGCGCTCACCGGTCTGACCACCAGCGCCGGCACGGTCGGCTCCCCGTGCCTGTTCACCTGCGCCGTCACCTCCCTGGGGAACGCCGGAACCGTGAAATCCAAGGTCGCCGTCGCCGACGGCGTCGGCAACACCGTCTCCAACCTCGCCGCAAAGACCATCAACGTGACGGTCACCACCGGCGGCACGATCTCCGGCTCGCCGCTCACGACCGCGGCGAGCGGGCCCGCGGTCTCAACCGGCGAATTCACCTACAGCGCCCCGGCGAGCGGCGCCTTCACCCACACCATCACGGCCGCCTCGACCGGCCTCGCCAGCGCCACGGTGAGCGTCGGCAAATAGCGGCTTGAGCTACGTCCGGCGCCCGCGTAGCCTCTGAGGCGTGTCGGAGCGATCGGCGGAGGCCGGCAAGTCGGCCAAGGAAGCGGCTTGGGCGCAGGCCCCGCGCCTCTCCCGGACCTACCTGGAAGCGCTGCGCTCCGCCAACGCCGCCGGCGCCTACCGGGTCGCAGCGGATGCGCTGAGCCAGGGGATGCCGTTCGCTGCTCTCTGCCAGCGGGTGATCACGCCGGCCATGTACGAGCTGGGCAGACTGTGGGGGATGGGGGCGATCACGGTCGCCGACGAGCACATGGCGACCGCGCTGACGCACCGGGTGCTGGCGGCGCTGCGGCATTCGGTTCTCGCCAAACCGCCGCTCGCAGCGGGCAGGCCGCGGGCGGTGCTTGCCGCCGTCGAGGGCGAGCAGCACGCGCTCGGCTTGAGGATGGCGGCCGACCTGGTCGAGGATTCGGGTTACGAAGCGATCTATCTCGGCGCCGACGTGCCCACCGACGCCCTCTTGCGGACGCTCGAGACGCTCTCGCCGGAGCTGCTGGGGCTTTCGGCGACGATGCCCGGATCCGCGCCGACGTTGGCGGGAGTGCTCGCCAGCGTGCGGGGCAAGCACCCCCGGCTGAGCCTCCTCGTCGGCGGCCAGGCGAGCGCCTCATCCGCGACCGGCGAGGCGCCCGTCGACGACCTCGAGCTGCTGGAGGCAAGGCTTAGGCCGGTCTAGGCGGTTTCCGTCTGAACCTCTTCTGACCCACGCGCGGAGCGGTCCAAAACCGCTTAGGCCGGGCAAGGCGCGGGTATTTGGCCCCTGCAGACCAGGGACCACGGGAACCAGGAGGAGAGCGATGGCTGAGAGACCGGCAGCACGCAGGGATCGCGCGGAGGAGCGCGAGGCTCCTGTCCGGGAGGAAGAACGCCGAGAGCCGGTTGCCGGCCGGGCGGTGGCTCGCGAACGGCAGCGCGAGGAATACGGGGGCTTCAACATCGGCGCCGCCTTGTTCGGCTGGCTGGTCGCGGTGGGCCTCGCGGTCCTCCTGACCGCGCTGCTGAGCGCCGCGGGAGCGGCGATCGGGCTGACCGAGCTGAGCGAGGGCGAGGCGCGGGCGAACGCCGACACGATCAGCATCGTGGGCGGCATCCTCCTCATCCTCGTGCTCGCGATCAGCTACTACGCGGGCGGTTACGTCGCTGGCCGCATGTCCCGGTTCGACGGTGGGCGGCAGGGGCTCGGGGTCTGGCTGCTCGGCCTCGTGGTGACGGTTGCCCTCGCCGTGCTCGGCGCCATCGGCGGCTCGGAGTGGAACCTCTTCTCGCAGATCAACCTGCCGCGGATCCCGATCGACGAAGGCTCGTTGGCGACGGGCGGGGTGATCGCCCTGGTGCTGATCCTGCTGGCGACGGCCGTCGCCGCGATCGCGGGAGGGAAGGCAGGCGAGCGCTACCACCGCAAGGTCGACCGGGCCGGGTACGGGGATGCCCCCGAAGGGCGACGGCGACCGGCGACGGCCTAGGGCCGGCGCCGCCAGTTCGGGCGCAGGTAGGCCTCTTCGAAGCCGGCGCGGAGGATGTTCCGATAGCTCGCCGAGGGCCGGTCCGGCACCCGCTCGCCGGTCTCGACGAAGAGGGTGCGGCAGCCGGCCTCGGCGGCGTCGCGGATGCGGCGGTGCAGCAGCGCCGTCTGACAGCCGCGCCCACGTCCCTCCTCGAGGGTGGCCGCGACCCCGAACTCGGCGAGCCCGTCCTCGACCAGCATCGCCGCGCAGGCCTGCGCCTTCCCGTCGACCCTGGCCGCGTAGCAGCGCCAGCCCTCACGGCCGGGCAGGTGGGCGAAGAGGCCCGCCCCCCAGGCCGGCAACCCGAAGCCGCTCGCGGCGATCGCCCCGAACGGCTCCTGCTCCGGCGCGGTCAGCTCGACCACCTCGACCCCGTCGGGGGCGGGGAAGCGGGGCGGGTGCGGATCGCGGACGAACTTCATCCACGCGTACGCCGGCTCGAACCCGTCGGCCCGAAGCCAGGCCTCGGCCGCGGCTGAGCCCGGCAGGCCGGGGGTGACCGGCACGCAGGGGGCGACGCCGCGCTCCTCTGCCCAGCTCACGGCTTGCTCGAGCTCCGCCGGGCTTGCCTCCGGCGCGCCGAGGACCAGGTTCAGCATCGGAACCGCCGGCAGGTCGCGCAAGACCGTGGCCTGGACCGGGCCGAACCGCCGCAGCTCGACCCCATGCTCGGCGGCCGCCTCCGCGGGCATCGAGCTCCACATGTCGCGCCAGAACCGGCGCTCGGCGCGGTCAAGCACCGCCGGGTCGTAGTCGGCACCGCCCTTTGTCGCCGGAGGCATCGGCACCAGCATAGGCTCGGCGCGATGGCGCTGGCGAGGATGCCGGCCGGGCACGACCATCCCACCGAACGGAAAAGGGCCCCGATCGGGGCCCTTTGTTTCCGAAGGACGTACCGCCAGGGAGTTCTAAGTCGCTGGCTCGTCGGTCCTCAAGCTTTGGAAGTTCGCCCCATAAACACCGAAGGACGGGGAAAGTTGCACCGATTGCATCGACAATTGCAGGAGTTCCTTTAGCCCCGCCGTGCCTTCCACCGCTTCGACTTTCTCGCTGCTAGATTCACCTCTCCCGGGCGTTTAGCTCAGTTGGGAGAGCGCCAGCTCGACAAGCTGGAGGTCACTGGTTCGAGCCCAGTAACGCCCATCGAGGACCTGGCTCACCTCACGCGGTCGAGGATCTAACCCACCCTCACGCGGTCGAGGGGAGCCTCACCTCGGTCAGGCGGATGCTGTTCCCGGAGGGGTCTCGAAAGCCGGAGTCGATGCCGTAGGGACGCTCTTCCGGCGTCTCGGTGAACTCGACGCCGCGGGCCTTCAGTCGCTCGTACTCGCCTTGGCAGTCGTCGGTCGTGAGGAAGACCGTGCCGGAGAAGCCCTTGGCCATCAGCTCCTCGACCTGGTTGGCGGTGGCCTCGTCCATCACGGGCGGTCCCGGGATCGCCATCAGCACGATCGCGACGTCCTCTTGTCCGGGAGGGCTCACGGTGAGCCAGCGGAAGTCGCCCATCTCGGGCAGCGACACGTCCGAGCGCACCTCCATCCCCAGCTTCTCGGTGTAGAAGGCGAGCGCCTCGTCTTGGTCGTGGACCCACAGTTGCGCGTTTGCGATCTTCATCATGTCCTCCTCGTCGGATTCGCGTTGGAGGCGATGCTAGGTCCGCGAAGCGGCCGCGTCTTCTCGAAACGTGCGGTGTTGGGGGCGGGCGTAGGCGCGGACGACGCAGGCCGGGACGCGGGCGTAGTCGGAGGCTGCCGGGTGGGCATCCCGGTACTCGGTCGGCGTCATCCCATACATGCGCTTGAAGCTGGTCGTGAACGAGCCGACCCCCTGCAGCCCGACCTCGAGGCAGATCTCCGCAACCGAGTAGTCCGTGGTCCGCAGCAGCGCCGCCGCCCGCTCCAGCCGCCGCGTCAACAGGTACACGTACGGTGACTCGCCGAAGGTGCGGCGAAACGCGCGACTGAAGTGAGCCTTGGAGAGGCCGGCGGCGCGGGCCAGATCCTCGACCTCCAGGGGCTCGGCGTAGCTGGCGTCGGCAAGGTCCTTTGCCCTGAGGAGGTGGCGGGCGGGAGGTACGGATGCCATCGCCGCAGTCTAGGCTCGTGGGTCTCGTGATCGGGACCTATGCAGCGGTGGCGGCGGTCTGCGGTGCGTCGCTCGCGATCGGTCAGGCGGCGATCCTGCTGTGCGGGGGGCGGCGCTGGTCGTGGCTTGCGCCGGGTGTCGGCCTGGCGCTGCTCTGCGCGCTCTGCTGGGGGACGGTGCGTCTGCCGGGGGGCGGGGCGGTTTCGGCCGCGGTGACGCTCCTGCTGTCCGTGGCGGCGATCGCGCACCTGCGGGGGCGGGTCGAGGGAGCGGGGGAGGCGCTCCCCGTGGGCTGGCCGGTGGCGCTCGCCGCGCTGCTGGCGGCCTCGCTGCCGTTCCTCGTCGAGGGGCACTTCGGCATCCTCGGCACCAGCCTCAACCCGGACATGTCCCAGCACCTGCTGGCAGCGGACCGGCTGGCGGAAGGCCAGGCCTCGCAGCTGCTGAACCAGGGTTATCCGCTGGGTCCGCACTCGATCGTCGTCGCCCTGAGCAAGGGCTTGGGGATCGGGCTCGTGCAGGGATTCAGCGGCTTGACGGTGGCGGTCGCGCTCCTCGCCTGCCTCACCGCCCTCACCGCCTTCGCCGACCTGCCGCCGTTGCCCCGCACGGCCGCGGCCCTCCTCGTCGGCCTCGCCTACGTCGTCGCCTCCTACTTCGCCCAGGGCGCCTTCAAGGAGACGATCCAAGCGCTCTTCCTCCTCGCCTTCGTGCTGGCGCTGCGCGAGGCGGACCGCGAATGGTCTCAACTGCCCCTGCGCTACGTCCCAGCCGCCCTGATCGCGGTGGGATCTGTCTACACCTACAGCTTCCCGAGCTTGATCTGGCTTGGGGGTGCCGCCGTCCTGTACCCACTCCTCTCCCGCGGGTGGCGCGGTAGGGGGGACCATCCCCGAGGTGTCCTCGGAGAGGGTGGGTCCCCTGCCGTGACAGGACCCGCGGGTCGACCGCCAGGACCCGCGGTCCGCACGCTTCGACCCGCGGCCCGACCCCTCGGCCTCGCGCTCCTGACCTTCATCGTCCTGACGGCTCCCGAGGTCGGCCGCATGCTCGACTTCCACTCGTTCGAGACCTTCGACCCCAACGGCCCCGGCCTTGGCAACCTCTTCGGCCAGATCTCCCCCTTCGAGGCGCTCGGGATCTGGCCGTCGGGCGACTTCCGCCTGGCGCCCGGGGACGGCGCGGTGCCGGCGGTCGTCTACTACCTGGGGATCGCCTTCGCGCTCTTCCTCCTGGGATACGGCGTCGTCCAGCTGTGGCGCCGCCGCGAGGTCGCGATCCTCGGCGGCCTCGGCGCCGCGGTTCTCGCATACATCGCCGCCCGTGTCGGCGGCACGCCCTACACCGCCGCCAAGGCGATCGAGATCGGCGCGCCCCTCGTCGCGTTGGCGATCCTCCTGCCGCTCCTCAGTCAGGCAGTGCGCTTTATCCCCGCCATGGGGGGAAAAGGCGCACTGCAGCGGGTTGCGCCGGCGGCAGCGGCCCTCTTCGTTTTCGCCGCCGCCGCTTGCTCGCTGTTAGCGCTCGCCAACGCGCCGGTCGGGCCGGCCGCTTACTCGTCGACCCTCAGCGACTACCGCCAGCTCGTGGGCGCAGGACCGACGCTCGTCCTCGCCTCGCCACAGCTGCTCGAGCAGGAACACGGCGTCCCCTTCCTCTCGTGGGAACTGCGGGGAGGCCGCGTCTGCATCCGGTCCACCGCGGAAGCGGGGAAGCCGCCGCCGGGCACGCGCTTCGTGATCGAAGACGAAGACGGGTGGGCGCTGCGAAAGCTGCCGCACGCGGCCGGAGCCAAGAGCCCCTGCCCGCTGATCGCCGAACGGCAGGCGCGGCAGGGACCCGCTCGCTGATCTCCCCGTACCATCCTTCACCGATGGAGGCCGCGACCGAGAAGACGACTTACACCCTGCCCGACGGCAAGCCCCTGGAGTTGCCGGCGGGCGCGACCGGCGCCGCCGCGGCGGCCGCGATCGGCCCGGGGCTCGCCAAGGCGGCGCTGGCGATCAGGGTGGACGGCGAGCTGCGCGACCTCGCGGCGCCGCTGCCGGAGGGCGGGGGAGAGGTGGCGATCCTCACCGACCGCGACCCCGAGGCGCTCGAGCTGATCCGCCACGACGCCGCCCACGTGATGGCCGAGGCGGTCGTCGACCTCTACCCCGGGACGAAGGTGACGATCGGGCCGCCGATCGAGTCCGGCTTCTACTACGACTTCGAGTTCCCGCCCGATACAAGGATCACCGAAGACGACCTGCCCAAGATCGAGGAGGCGATGCGCCGCCACATCGCCGCCGACGAGGAGTTCTCGCGCCGCGACGTCCCGGTCGAGGAGGCGATCGAGATCTTCAGGGGCCAGGACCAGGGCTTCAAGGTCGAGCTGATCGAGGACCTCGTCCGCGACGAGGGCGTGAAGACCGTCTCGCTCTACCGCAACGGCCCCTTCGAGGACCTCTGCCGCGGCCCCCACGGCCCCTCGACCGGCCGCATCAAGGCGATCAAGCTGAGCTCGGTCGCCGGCGCCTACTGGCGCGGCGACGAGAACCGGGAGAGCCTGACCCGCATCTACGGCACCGCCTTCTTCTCGAAGAAGGACCTCGAGGAGCACCTCGAGCGCCTCGAGCAGGCCAAGGCCCGCGACCACCGCCGGCTCGGGCCCCAGCTCGGCCTCTTCATGCTCCGCAAGGAGGCGCCGGGGATGCCCTTCTGGCTCCCCAACGGGACGACCCTGCTGCGGACGATCGAGGGCGAGGTCCGCGACCAGCTGCGCAAGCGCGGCTACCAGGAGATCGCCACCCCGCAGGTGATGGACGAGGGCCTCTGGCACCGCTCCGGCCACTGGGACAACTACAAGGACGACATGTACTTCATGGAGGACGATGACCGCCGCTACGCGCTGCGGCCGATGAACTGCCCGGGCGCCTGCCTCGTCTACGCCGCCGACCGCCACTCCTACCGCGAGCTGCCGCTGCGCCTGGCAGAGTTCGGCCGCGTCTCCCGCAACGAGCGCGAGGGCGTCCTCCACGGTCTCCTGCGCGTCCGCGCCTTCACCCAGGACGACGCCCACGTCTACTGCACCGAGGAGCAGATCGGCGAGGAGGTCGCCTCGATCTGCGAGGCGATCGACGAGCTCTACGCCCGCTTCGGCTTCGAGGACGTCCACGTCGAGCTCTCGACCCGGCCGGAGAAGTCGATGGGGAGCGAGGAGCAATGGGCGAAGGCCGAGGCGGCGCTGGCCGAAGCGCTCGACAGCCAGGGGCGCGAGTACACGCTCAACCCCGGCGACGGCGCCTTCTACGGGCCGAAGATCGACTTCCACATCACGGACGCGCTCGGCCGCTCCTGGCAGTGCGGGACCTGCCAGCTCGACTTCCAGATGCCCGAGCGCTTCGAGCTCTACTACACCGGCGCCGACGACGCCGCCCATCGCCCCGTGATGATCCACCGGGCGTTGCTCGGCTCGATGGAGCGCTTCGCTGGGATCCTGATCGAGCACTACGCCGGGCGCTTCCCGACCTGGATGGCGCCGGTGCAGGCGATCGTCCTGCCGATCTCCGACCGCCACAACGCCTACGGCCACCGCGCCCACGAGCGGCTGCGCGAGCTCGGCGTGCGGGTCGCCGTCGACGACCGCTCGGAGTCGATCGGCAAGAAGATCCGCGACGCGGCGACGATCGGCTTCTACCCCTACATGCTGGTGGTCGGCGACCGCGAGGAAGAGAGCGAGGCGGTGGCGGTTCGCTCCCGCGCCGACGGCGATCTCGGCGAGATGCCGCTGGCCGAGTTCGCCGCCCGCCTCCGCGCGGAAACCGGCGCCCGCTGAGCACCGGATTCACGCGAGGCGGTTCCTGTCTCTATACTGCGCCCGACTTGATCGCAGGCACGAACAACCGCCGCCGCCGCTGAGCGCCCCGTGCCCGACCCCAGTCTCGTCCTCTTGAAGTCTCTCCTTCTCTCGCGATAGTGCCGGTCCCGCGCAGGTTCGATCGGCGCCCCCCAGAGCGCGACACGACGCGGATCAACGAGCGGATCCGGGTTCCGCAGGTGCGCCTGATCGGCGCCGACGGCGAGCAGCTGGGGATCCTCGACACCAGCGAGGCGCTGAAGAAAGCGCAGGAGGCCAACCTCGACCTGGTCGAGGTCGCCCCCAACTCGAAGCCGCCGGTGACCCGGCTCCTCGACTACTCGAAGTACAAGTACGAACAGGAGCAGAAGCAGAAGGCGGCGCGCAAGCACCAGCAGCAGGTCAACGTCCGCGAAATCAAGCTGCGCCCCAAGATCGCGACGCACGACTACGAGACGAAGAAGGGCCACGTCGAACGCTTCCTCAAGCACCACGACAAGGTCAAGGTGACGATCATGTTCCGCGGCCGCGAGCAGGCCCACCCCCAGCGCGGACGGGACCTGCTGCAGAAACTCTTCGAGGACCTCGACGGCCTGGCCACGATCGAGTCGGCCCCCCTGCAGGAAGGGCGCAACATGAGCATGCTGCTCGGCCCGAGCAAAGAGGTCGACAAGCTCGTCGAGGCCGACCAGGCCGACGCCGCCCCCAGCGATCAGGCGGATGCCGCGGTCGGCGACCAGCCTGACAGCGCCGCGGGGGACCGGCCAGACGAGGCCGCGGGCGAGTCTCCCGCCGGGGCCTCTTAAGCGACTCCGAGACCGACCTCGCTATAGCGCGGCGAAGTCCGACGCGAGGATCACCTCGGCGACCCGCCCCGCCGCGCGGCCGTCCCACAGGGGCGGGGGCTTCGACGGCGCCTCGCCCCGCTCGGCGAGCGCCTGCGGGATGCCGCCGATCGCCGCCGGGTCGAGGCCGAGCAGGGTGTTGGTGCCGGCACTGATCGTCACCGGCCGCTCGGTGTTGTCGCGCAGCGTGAAGCAGGGGATGCCGAGGTAGGTCGTCTCCTCCTGGATGCCGCCGGAGTCGGTGAGGACGGCGCCGGCGTCGGCGAGCAGCGAGAGGAACTCGACGTAGCCGAGCGGGTTGGTGAGGAGCAGGCCGGGATGGCCGGGCTCGAGTCCCTCCATCATCTTGCGCGTGCGCGGGTGGACTGGGAAGACGACGGGCATCTCCCGCGCCAGCGCCGCCAGCTGCGCCACGGTCTCGCCCAGCAGCGGCCCGTCGACCAGGGCGGGGCGGTGGAGGGTGACGAGGACGTAGGAGCCAGGCTCGACGCCGAGCCGCGCCGCCGCGCCGGCCGCGCGGAAGCGCCCTTCCAGCGCCACCAGCGTGTCGATCATCGTGTTGCCGACCATGTGCATGCGCTCGTCGGGGATGCCTTCGGCCCGCAGGTTTTCGACCGCGTCGGAGCTGTGGAGGAAGAGCCAGCGCGCGAAGCGGTCGGCGACGATCCGGTTCACCTCCTCGGGCATCGCCATGTCGAAGCTGCGCAGGCCGGACTCGAGGTGGGCGACCGGGATCCCCATCTTCACCGCGGTCAGCGCCGCCGCCAGGGTCGAGTTGACGTCGCCCGGGACCATCACCAGGTCGGGCCGCTCGGATGCCAGCACCGGCTCCAGCCGCTCCATCGTCTTCGCCGTCTGGGCGGCGTGGCTGCCGGAGCCCACCTCGAGCATGTGGTCGGGCGCCGGCACCCCCAGCTCCTCGAGGAAGACCTCCGACATCAGCCGGTCGTAATGCTGCCCGGTGTGGACGACCACGTGGCGGCCCTCGGGATGGCGCTCGCGCAGCGCGCCGATCACCGGGGCGGTCTTGACGAAGTTGGGTCGCGTCCCGACGACGTAGAGGATCCGCATCGCGGCGCCAGCGTACCCGCGGGCGAGGCGTCTGCTTCAATAGCGGACCCGATGCCGAAGATGAAAACCCATTCCGGCGCCAAGAAGCGCTTCAAGAAGACCGCCACCGGGAAGCTCCGCGGCCGGCGCGCCTTCTCCAGCCACATCCTGGAGAAAAAGTCGCCGAAGCGGAAGCGGCGGATGGCGAAACCGGTCGACATCTCGCCCAACGACGCGAAAAAGGTGCGGACCCTCCTCGGGGGTGGGAAGTGAGCCGCGTCAAGCGCTCCGTCCACGCGCGCAAGAAGCGCCGCAAGGTGCTGAAGGAAGCGAAGGGCTACTTCGGCCGCAAGCACTCCTCCTACCGCTTCGCCAAAGAGCAGGTGCAGCGGTCGGGCATGTACGCCTACCGCGACCGGCGCAACAAGAAGCGGACCTTCCGCCGCCTCTGGATCACCCGGATCAACGCCGCCGCCCGGCTCGAGGGCATGAGCTACTCGGAACTGATCAACGGCCTCAACAAGGCCGAGGTCGAGGTGAACCGCAAGATGCTCGCTGACATCGCCGTGCACGACCGCGACGCCTTCCGCCGATTCGTCGAGCTAGCCCGGGAGGGTGCGGCCGCCTGAGGCCGTACCGACATCACTCTCTCCCGGCGGGCCGTCAATCGGCCCGCTTTTTCGTTCCAGGAGAAGAATTCGCAGACCAGAAGAGACCAACCGTGATCGCAAGCCCACAGAACGAGAAGCTGAAGCTGGTCCGCAAGCTGCGCGAGCGCAAGCACCGTGAGCGCGAGGGCCTGTTCGCGACCGAGGGCGAGGACCTGCTCGAGGCGGGCCTGACCGCGGGGGTGGCGCCGCGCTTCGTCCTGGTCGCCGCCGGTTCCGGCCTCGAGGGCGAGGAGGTCGAGCCCGCCTTGCTCGCCGGCGCCTCCACGCTCGGCTCGGGGACCAGGGTGGTTGCCGTCTGGCGGCAGCGCTGGGCCGACCCCGAGGCGCTGTCTCCGGGGGCCGGGGACGGAAGCCGTTGCGTCTACCTTCATGGCGTCGGCGATCCCGGCAACGTCGGCACGATCATCCGCACCGCCGACGCCCTGCTCGACGGGCCGGTCGTGCTCGGCCCCGAGTGCGCCGACCCGTTCTCGCCGAAGGCGGTGCGGGCGAGCATGGGGTCGATCTTCGGCCAGCCGCTCGCCAGGGGCGAGGTCGAGCTGACCCCGGCCCCGCGCGTGGCCCTGGTCGCGCACGGCGGCGCTGCGCTGGCTGCGGTCGACGGTGCTGCGACGATCTGCCTCGGCGCCGAGCGGGAAGGAC
>JBKPOX010000043.1:0-1981 GCA_046733335.1 Actinomycetota bacterium
GACCCGCCCCCCCAGCCCCGGTGCCGCCAGCCGGCCCGGGGACGCCGCCGACCACGACCACGATCCCGCCGGCCCCCACCAGCACCAGTAGCCCGACGACCACCGGCACCACGACCACCACGGCCACCACGGCCACCACGACCCCGCCGACGACGACCAGCCGGGCCCCGCGGAACAAGGCCAGCGGCCTCGACCACGCCGACGACCTCACCGTCTGCGTGTACGAGCAGAACAAGAACCTGATCCGGCGTCCCTGCCCGAGGTAGCACGTAGTTACTGGTCGAAGCCTTCCGCGCCGTAGACCTCCCAGTCCACGACATCGGAGAGGTTCTGCGGTTCGATGCGGAACTGGCTGCCGTGCTTGGTCCGGACGGTCACGGTGACCTGGTTGACCCGGACGACCTTCAGTTCCTGGAGGTCGGCCTGCTCGACGCCCTTGCCGTTACTGCCGGTCGACACCCAGCGGGCGACGAGGTCGCCGGCCCTAATCTCCTGGGGGCCGGTCGGGGTGTGGATGGTAACGGTGCGTTCGGCCTCCCGGGTCATGCCTGCTCCTCTGCGTTGATCCAGTCGGCGATCTGCTGGCGGGCCTCGGCGAGGCTGAAGGCGAAGGCGGTACGGAAGGCGCCGGAGTTGACGAAGGCAATGTGGGCGTCGGGGTCATCGGCGAAACGCTCCGAGGTCTCATCGCTGACGCTCCATAGCGCGTCCAGGCTGCGAGCTTCGACCACGAAGGTCTGGCCGTTGACGGTGGCCCAGCGGGTCCGGTAGGGGTTTGGGCGGCCAGCCGGGGAGGTCCGGCGGAGGGTGATCTCCTGGGGCTGGACCTGCATCTGGTGCCTCCTGGGGGGGCGCTCTCTCTGACATGTAGAGCATACGACTAACCTTACGCTAGTGTCAAGTAGGTAGTGGGGGGCCAGGAGACTAGACGACCGCCGTAGACTAGCTACCGTGGCGGGCAGCCTGGAAGGAGGCGAGCCCGCCATGCCAACTGACGACGACCGAGGCCTGGGGCCGGAACCGCTCGGCGACGAGGTCCGCCTCGACGACGACACCGAGGACCGGGCCCGGTCGAACACCACCGTCGGTGAGGTCGCCGCCGAGGACCTCGACTCCCCCCACACCGCCAGCCGCTGGCTCGACGACGGCGGCGCGGCCGGCCTCGACGTCCCCACCGAGCCGCTCGACCTCCCCGATGGGCTGGACCTGCCCGACGGGGTCCAGGTGCTGCCCCGGCACGCCCGGGAGACCGACGACCTGCCGCCGCTCTGATGGCCGGGAACGCGGCCGTCGCCGCCCGGATGAAGCGGGCCGCCGCCCGCATGCGCGCCCGCGGGCTGACCGTCGGCGCGTTCGCTGGCTGGGAGACCGCCGGCCGCTCCTCGACCATGGCCCCGCGGGCCGTCACCTGCCACCACACCGCCGTTGCCTTCGACATCGACCGGGTCCTCCAGGAGGGCCGCGCCGACCTCCCCGGGCCCCTCTGCAACTGGGCCCTCCACCGCGACGGCTCCTGGTGGCTGGTCGCGTCCGGGCGGGCCAACCACGCCGGCGTCGGTGTCCTCCCGAGCTCGGAGTCGTACGGGATCGAATGCACCGGCCCCATCCCGACCGGGAACACCGGCACCGACGCCTTCCCCCAGTACCGGTCGTATGTCCTCGGGGTGGCGTGCATCTGCGAGGCCGAGGGCTGGACCGCCCGGGTCGCCTACGGCCACAAGGAAACCGCCCGCCCCGACTGCCGCAAACCCGACCCGGCGTTCGGTGACCCCTGCCCGACCCCCTATCTGGACATGGACCGGTTCCGCGCCGCCGTCCAGCGCATGATCGGCGCTGATCCCGAGGAGGACGACTTGACCCCCGAGCAGGCGGCCCTGCTGACCCAGGTCGCGAAGGACGTGGCCGAGCTGAAGCGAGAGGTCGTGCTGACCCGCACCGGGCAGCCGACCATGGACGGCGCCTGGTACGCGTGGCGGCGGCT
>JBKPOX010000044.1:0-4280 GCA_046733335.1 Actinomycetota bacterium
GCGCCGAGGCGCTCGGCGAGCGCCCCCGCCAGCTCGCCCGCGGGATCGAAGCCGCGCCGCCGCAGGCGCGGGGGCGCCGGCGGCACCGGCACGATCGTGCCTCTCAGCATCCGAGCGGGCGCCAGCCACTCGATCCGCTCGGCCATCAGGTCGGCGACGGGCAGCAGGCGGCGGAACTTCAAGGCGGCGACGAGATCCCGCGCGACCCCCTCGTAGGGCGCCGAGGACCAGGCCCGATCGAGCCCCGGCGGTCCGCTCCCGCCCAGCGGCTCGGCGTCCGCAAGCCGCCGCGCGCACCGCGTGCAGACGACGGCCTCAGCCCGGCACGACTTCCCACAGGCGGCACAGAGGGCCGGGACCAGGGCAGTGGCGACGACGCGGGCGATCTCCATGCCGCCACTCTCGCCAGCGACCCCGCGCGAGTGGCGCGCGCAAAGCAAAAATTCCTGCGCGCCTCCGGGTCAGATCTGGAATCCTCGCAAGCTACGTTCGCCGAGTCCGCGAAAACCCTTGCTCTATAAGGGTTTTCGCGGACTCGCGCAGGAGCGTCAGCCGCGCGCGGCGGCGATCGCGCCGATCAGGACGCTGCCGGCTGGGATCTCGGCGCCGGGGAGGGCGATCACCTCGCGCAGGCGCGCGCCGTCGCCGACCCGGACGCCGTCGCCGATCACCGAGGGGCCGTCGATGCGGACGTCGTCGCCGATCTCGCAGCCCGGGCCGAGCAGGACGGGGCCGAGCAGCTCGCCCTCGTCGCCGGGGTCCCGGCCGCTGCGGAAGCCGTCGACCAGCTCGCCCTCCCGCTCGACCCTGACCGCGCCGGTGAGGGCGTCGACGTTGCCCGCCCGCAGCTCCTCGAGGTTGCCGATGTCGTTCCAGTAGGCGTCGATCTCGTGCGAGTAGAAGGGGACGTCGCCCTCCAGCAGGCGCGGGAAGACATCCATCGCCCAGTCAGCGAAGCCGGGCGGGTCGCCTTCCCCCGCGGCCTCGCTCCTCCCCGGCTCGGGGAAGAAGTCGAAGATCTCGCGGCGGAACATGTAGATGCCGCAGTTGGCCAGGTCCGAGAGCGCTTCGGAGGGGTCCGGCTTCTCCTGGAAGCCCTGGATCCGCCCGTCGGAGCCGACGATCGCGACCCCGAACTGGCTCGTGTCCTCGACCCGCTTCATCGCCAGCGTCGCGATGCCGTCGTGGGAGTCGTGGAACTCGCGCATCGCCGTCAGGTCGATGTCGGTCAGCGCGTCGCCGCTGATCACCAGGAAGGAGTCGCCGAGGAAGTCGGCCGCCCCGCGGACGCCGCCCGAGGTCCCGAGCAGCTGCTCCTCGTGGCTGTAGGCGAGCGAGACTCCCTGCGCCGAGCCGTCGCCGAAGTAACCCTGGATCACGTCCGGGAACCAGTGCAGGTTGGCGATCGTCTCGGTGAACCCATGGCGCGAGAGCAGGCGCAAGATGTGCTCCATCACCGGCCTGTTGATCACCGGCACCATCGGCTTCGGCATCGCGTAGGTGATCGGCCGCAGCCGCGTCCCCAGCCCCGCCGCCAGGACCATCGCTCTCACTCCGCCATCCCCTCCTTGATCCGGTCGAGGGCGTCTACCCGCTCGGGATCGACGCCAAGCCGCTCCGCCAGCTCGAACGAGACGAGGTCGCCGAGCAGCGTTGCCCACAGCAGCCGTTCGACCCGCGTTTCGCCCACCGTCTCCAGCCGCACCACCGCGGCGGCGCCCTCCGCGACCACCTCCGCGGTGAGCTCGAAGCGCCGCCGCTCGCGCGGGTGCTGGTCGCAGTCATCGAGGAAGATCGCCGCCATCCGGGCCGCGCCGTCCCCTCCCCAACCGCAGATTTCGTTGTGGTCGGCCTCCGGCAGCTCGGAATAGAAGGCGGGCAACTTGGCGTTCTCGTTCAGCTGCGTCTTCCAGCGGCGGGCAGCTGGAGCCGTGACGCCGGCGCCGAGGACGACGAGCGGGGCCGCCCCCTCCAGCTCCGAGGCGATCTCCCTCGCCCGCGCGCGCAACCCCCCCCGCTCGCGCTCGAGGAAGGCCGCGGCGGCGTCGATCTCGGTGTGGATCCGCGGCCCCACGCCCGCCAGCGCCGCGGCCTCCGCCGCGGCGACGAACATGTAGGCGATCGCCACCCGCGGCTGGTAGATGCCCGGCGGCGCGACCACCGGCACCCCCGTCTCGCGCGCCCTCTCGACCAGCGGCCCGCCGGTGCTGAGGACGATCCGCCGCGCCCCCAGCACCTCGGCCGCCTCGAAGCAGGCCAGGACCTCCTCGGTGGCGCCGGAGTAGCTGCAGCAGAGGACGGTCCACTCCGGCGTCGCCCAGCTCGGCAGCTCGTAGCCGCGGACGGTGATCAGCGGCTTCGTCAGACGCTCGCCGAGGGCGGCGGCGGCGAAGTCGCCGCCGATCCCCGATCCCCCCATCCCGCAGACCATCAGACCGGCGGACTCCGCCGGCTCGAGGCGGGCGGTTTCGATCCGCCAGAGCGCGTCGCGGAGCTGGTCGGGCAGGCCGAGGACGTCGCCGAGCATCTGGCTCATCTCAGGCAGGGACTCTTTCATCTCGCCCCACCACCATGCCGCTGAGGACCGCCCCGGGCTCGGCCTCGGCGCCGGGAGCGAGGATCGAGTCCCGGACGAGGGCGTCGCGGCCGACGGTGCAGCCATCGAGCAGGACCGAGTCGGCGATCTCGGCGCCACGCTCGACCCGGCAGCCGGAGGAGACGACCGCCCGCGGCCCGACTTGGGCCTCCGCGTCGATCTCGGCGTCGGCGGCGAGGAGCAGCCCCGGAGCGGTCGGCGCCACCTGGGTCCTCACCGCCCCCTCGAGGATGTCCCAGCTCGCCTGCAGGTAGCGCTCGGGCGTCCCGATGTCCATCCAGTAGCCCTCGAGCAGGAGCCCGCAGAGGCCGTCGCCGACCAGGCGGGGGAAGACGTCGCGCTCGATCGAGACCGGCCGGCCGGCAGGGATCAGGTCGAGAACCGAGCGCTCGAGCACGTAGGCGCCGGCGTTGATCTCCCCCGGCGCCGGCTCGCCGGTCTTCTCGGCGAACTCGAGCACCCGCCCCTCCTCGTCGCAGCGGACCAGGCCGTAGGCGGAGGAGTCGGCGACCGGGTGAAGGCCGATCGTGGCGCGGGCCTCGCGCTCCCGATGGGCCCGCGCCAGCGCGCCGAGGTCGAGATCGGCGAGGACGTCGCCGTTGAGGGCCAGGAAGCGGTCCTCCAGCCGGTCGCCGAGCGCCTCGGCGGCGAAGCGGATCGCCCCGGCGGTGCCGAGCGGCTCCGGCTCCGCGACGTAGCTGATCGCGACCCCGGCGCGCTCCTCCTCGGCGCCGAGCGCCTCCCGGAGCACGTCGGGGAGGAAGCCGCAGGCGAGGACGACCTCGCCCACCCCGTGGGCGGCGAGCCACTCGATCGCGTAGGCGAGGAAGGGGCGGTCGACCAGCGTCACCGCCGGCTTCGGCACGTCGCTGGTCAGCGGCCGGAGGCGGGTCCCCTCGCCACCGACTAGGACGATCGCCTGCACCCTAGGACGCGGGCGCCGGTCGGGGCGAATCGACGGTCCTGCCGATGCCCTCGTACTCGAAGCCCGCGTCGATCAGCGTTCTGGGGTCGAGGTAGTTGCGGCCGTCGACGAGCAGCGGCCGCGCCATCCGCTCGGCGGCGGCGGCCCAGTCGAGCTCGGCGAACTGCCGCCACTCGGTGACCAGCACGGCGGCGTCGGCGCCGTCGAGCGCCTCCATCGCCGAGCCTGCCATCTCGACGCTGCCCAGGAGGTCGGCGGCGCGCTCGGTGGCGACCGGGTCGTAGGCGACGACTTCCGCGCCCTCGCCCTGCAGGCGCGCCGCCAGGACGAGGCTCGAGGCCTCGCGCATGTCGTCGGTGTCGGGCTTGAAGGCGAGCCCGAGCAGCGCGACGCGCTTGCCGATCAGGGAACCCAGGTGCTTCTCCAGCTTGCCGACCACGCGCCGCTTCTGCAGCTCGTTGACCTCGATCACCGCGGTCAGCAGCTGGAAGTGGTAGCCGGTGTTCCCAGCCAGCATCTTCAGCGCGCTGACGTCCTTGGGGAAGCAGCTGCCGCCGTAGCCGATCCCGGCGCGCAGGAACGAGGAGCCGATCCGCTCGTCCAGCCCCATTCCCCTTGCCACCTGGCCGACGTCGGCGCCGACCTCCTCGCAGACGTTGGCGATCTCGTTGATGAAGGAGATCTTGGTCGCCAGGAAGGCGTTGGAGGCGAGCTTGATCATCTCGGCGCTGGCGACGTCGGTGCGGAGGATCTCGCCGC
>JBKPOX010000045.1:0-9665 GCA_046733335.1 Actinomycetota bacterium
CACCGTGGAGGGCCTGCCTATCGGCCTGCCGGCATTCGACATCGTTACCGTCGGCGCCGGCGGCGGGTCGGTCGCCTACCTCGACCCCGGCGGCGCCCTGCGCGTCGGCCCCCGCTCCGCCGGCGCGATCCCCGGCCCCGCTTGCTACGCCCGCGGCGGCAGCGAGCCCACCGTCACCGACGCCAACCTCCTGCTGGGGCATCTCGCCGCCGGCTCGCGGCTGGCCGGCGGCGTCGAGCTCGACGCCGAGGCGGCCGAGCGCGCGGTCGCGGCGCTGGGCCGCTCGCTCGGGCTCGATCCGCTGCGGACCGCCGCCGGGATCCTCCGCGTCGCCAACCAGGAGATGGTGCGGGCGCTGCGCGTGGTCACGGTCGAGCGCGGCGTCGATCCCCGCCGCTTCGCGCTGCTGCCCTTCGGCGGCGCCGGTCCGATGCACGCGGCGGCGATCGCCGCCGAGCTCGGCATCGAGACGATCCTCTGCCCCCGCGCCGGCGGCGTCCTCTCCGCGCTCGGCCTCTGCGCCTCCGACCGCCGGCGCGACACGACGCGGACCGTGATGCTGAGCGGCCGCGAGCTGACCGCAGAACGGATCGCCGGCGAGGTCACGGCGATGAGCGCGGAGATGGGCGCGGGGCTGGACGCCGGGGCCGAGGCGCGGGTCGTCTACCAGCTGCGCTACGCCGGCCAGGCCTTCGAGCTGCCGGTGCCCGGTCCCGTCGACCCCGATCCCGCCGAGCTCGTCGCCGGGTTCGAGCGCGCCCACGAGGAGCGCTACGGGCACCGCGACCCGGAGGGCGAGGTCGTCCTCGTCGACATCGACCTGGCGCTGATCGTGCCGGGGCCGGCGCCGCGGCCGCTGGCGGCGCGCGAGGGCGCGCTCCACCCGGGCAGCCGTCCCGTTCACTTCGAGGGCGAGTGGGTCGTGACCTCGGTCCTGCGGGGCGAGCCGCCGGCCGGCGCCGAGGCCGAGGGACCGGTCGTCTTCGAGCTCCCCGAGGCGACCTTCGTCCTCCCCGCCGGCTGGCACACCCGCGTCGACGAGCACGGCACGATCGTCGCGCGGTTCCTTTGTCGGGACACGGACGACAAAGGGACCGGGCAACTCCGGCCGGGGCCCCAAGGCGCGGGAGGGCGCCGATGAGCGGCATCGACCCGATCGCGCTGCAGGTCCTGGTCGGCGGCCTGCGCGCTGCCTGCGAGGAGATGGGGGCGACGCTGATCCGCTCCGCCTACTCGGCCAACATCAAGGAGCGGCACGACTGCTCGACCGCGCTCTTCGACCCCGCCGGCGAGCTGGTGATGCAGGCCGAGCACATCCCCGTCCACCTCGGCTCGATGCCCGACGCCGTCGCCGCCGTCCTCGACGAGGTGCAGCGGCCAGGCCAGAGCTGGATCCTCAACGACCCCTACCGGGGCGGGACCCACCTGCCCGACATCACCCTCGTCTCCCCCGTCCACGCCGGCGGGGAGCTGCTCGGCTTCGCCGCCAGCCGCGCCCACCACGCGGACGTCGGCGGCCCCACCCCCGGCAGCATGCCCGCCTTCTCGACCCGCCTGGAGGAGGAGGGCGTGGTGATCCCGCCGACCAGGGTCGACGAGGAGACGTTCGAGCGCCTCGCCGCCCAGATGCGGATGCCGCGGCAGCGACTCGCCGACCTGCGCGCGCAGCGTGCCGCCAATCGGATCGGCGAGCAGCGCCTGGGGGAGCTGCGCGAGCGACTCGGGACCGGGGCGCTGCGCGAGGGGATGGCGGAGATCCTCGCCTACGCCGAGCGGCGCACCAGGAGCGCCCTCGCCGCCTTACCGGACGGGACCTACCGCGCCGAGGACGTGCTCGAGGCGGACTGGAACGGGGCCGAGCGGGACCTCTGCCTGCGCCTCGAGGCGACGGTCGCTGAGGACTCGCTGCGCCTCGACTTCGGCGGCAGCGAGGGGCAGGTCGAGGGCAACCTCAACTGCCCCCTCTCGGTGACGAAGTCGGCGGCCTTCTTCGCCGTCCGCGTCCTCATCGACCCCGACGGCCCGCCCTCGGCCGGCGCCCACCGCCCGATCGAGGTTCTCGCGCCCCCCGGCTCGCTCCTCAACGCCCGCTTCCCCGCCGCCGTCGCCGCCGGCAATGTCGAGACCTCGAGCCGCGTCGCCGACCTCGTCCTCGCCGCCCTCTCGCAGGCCCGGCCCGGTCCAGCGCAGGGACAGGGGACGATGAACAACCTCACCCTCGCCGGCGAGGAGTTCACCTACTACGAGACGCTGGCGGGCGGTCAGGGCGCCTGCCCCGACGCCGACGGCCCCAGCGCGATCCACGTGGCGATGTCCAACACGCTGAACACCCCGACCGAGGCGCTGGAGACGGAGTTCCCGCTGCGGGTGAGGGAGCTGGCGCTGCGCCGGGGCAGCGGCGGCGAGGGCGCACGACGCGGCGGCGAGGGGGTGGTCCGCGAGATCGAAGCGCTCGCCCCTCTGCGCTTCTCGCTGATCGCCGAGCGCCGCCGCCATCCCCCGCGCGGCAGCGAGGGCGGCGGCGACGGCGCGCCGGGAATCAACCTCCTCAACGGCTCGCCGCTGCCGGGGAAGACCTCGGGCGAGCTCGCGGCCGGCGATCGCCTCAGAATCGAGACTCCGGGAGGCGGCGGGCACGGCTGAGGGCGCAAAACGGCCAATCGGACCCTCCTAGTGTGACATCGGCCACGCTCAGCCGGACAGAACTGCAAATTTCGCAGTTTTTTAGTTGAGATTTCGCTGCACTCGTCTAGAATGCGCGCCTCCGGGCGGGCGCAGACGGCCTGTACAGGCCCCCGAGACGGATGCCCACCCCCAGTCGAACCACGAAATCTTTGCTGGATTACTTCAATGCCGATCGCTCTCAAGGAATGGGCAGTAACCGTTCGCGCGCTCGCCGAGGGCGAGCAGCTGCTGACCCTGCGTAAGGGCGGCATCCGCGAGGAGAACAAGCACTTCGAGCTCGAGCACGAGCGCTTCTTCCTCTACCCGACCTTCGACCACCAGCGGAACGACCTCGTCCGCGAATCGCATCACCCCGAGCTGCGCCGGGCGCTCGAGGAGGGCGTCTGGCCCGACGAGGAGCCGCCGCCGAAGGCGCTGCTCCAGGACGGCGGCATCCCCCAGCCCGACCGCGTCCGCCTGCGCGCCTGGGCCGAGGTCGTCGATCACGTCACGATCAACGACCGGCGCACCCTGGACTCGCTCTCGCCGTACTACATCTGGACTCCCGACTACGCGGAAAAGCGCCTCGCCTGGAAGCGCCGCCACCCGCTGCACGTGCTGCTGCTGCGGGTCCACCGGATCCCGCGCCCGGTGACGGTGCGCGTCCGCGACGAGTACCACGGCTGCCGCTCCTGGGTCGAGATCGACCGTGAACTGCCCTTCGAGGGCACTCCGGTGATGGCCGACGAAGAGTTCGACCGCGCCCGCGAAGAGATTCGCGATAGATGCGGTACGCCCGAGCCCGCGCTCGCCTGAGCGGCCTCCCTTCTCGCTAGCCTCGCCTCGATGTCCTGGGTCGAGACCGAGTCGCTGAGCTTCACCGCGCGCCACGACTCCGACGACTCCGCCTACGCGGAGCGGACGCTGGACCGGCTCGAGCACCTGCGGCTGAGGCTCGAAGACCGCTTCGAGCGGGTCCCGGAGGAGGTGACGATCGTCGTCCACACGAACCCGGTCTGGCTGACCGCGGCCCATCCCTTCCTCCCCGCCGCCCGCTGGTCGGCCGCCCCCGCCGGGCGCCGCTACCTCGCCGGCTGGCCGATGTCGACCGAGCTGCACGTCTTGAACGACACACACATGGAGCGCCGCGCCGCCGGCGACGACTCCTGCGAAGCCCTGCGCGGCACCGCCGAGCGCCTCTACGCGCAGATGACGATCGCCGCCAACAACACGGCCCTCCCCCCCTCCTGGACGCCGCGCCGCTTCGGCCGCTACCTGCGCTGGGCCTGGCTGGTGGAAGGCGGCGCCCAGTACTTCGCCCGCCAGGTGGGCCTCTACCGGGCGGCGGTGATCCGCCGCCTGCGCGAGAGCGCCCGGCCCGCCTTTCCCCCCTCGCGCCGCGACGCGGTCATCCTCGGCGGCACGATCTTCGACCTGCTGGAGAACGAGCGCGGGCCGGAGGCCTGCGAGCGCCTCGTCGACCGGCTCCTGCCGCAGGGCCCGGAGGTGCAGCTCGAAGACGCCTTCGACGCCCGCTTCCGCGACGTCGAGGGCGCCTGGCGCGACTACCTGCGGGAGATGGTGCGCGGCCCGGCGGCGGTCCGGTAGGGGACCTCTCCCGCCACCTTCATCCGGTCGCCTGGTAGAGCAGCCAGAGGAGCAGGAAGCCGGCGAGGCCGACGACGACGATCCAGAACGCCAGGCGCGCGGGCGAGACGTCGCCGGTTTCGCCGCGGGCGAGGCGGCGCTCCTCTTCCAGCTCCGCCCGCTCCTCGTCCTCGCTCTCGATCATCGTTTCGGCGAGGACCTCGCGCGCCCGCTTCGCCGCCCCTTCGGGGACCATCACGTCGTGGGGGCCGCCGGCGAGGAAGTCGGGGTTGTCGAAACCGCGGCTGCGCTTCAGCACGCTGGGGACGCCGGCCTCGGAGAGCAGGCCCTGCAGCATTTCCCCTTCCACCTGGCTGCGGGCGAAGGCGACCTTGACGAGGTCGCCCCCGTTGCCACCTCCGCCGCCGCCGCCCTCGTCGCCGCGGTCATGACCGCCGCCGCTCCCGTGGGCGCCGCGCTTGTGACTGCCGCCCGGTGGGCTATGCGACGTCGAGCTCGACATCCGCGATCTTCATGTCCTTCAGCGAGTAGGCCTTGACGTCGGGCGCATCGCCGTTCTCCAGGGAGACGATCAGGTAGACCTGTTCCGGCCACATCACCGCCTCGTTGACGTCGGTCTGCGAGGGATAGGCGGCACTGCGGGTGTGGGAGTGGTAGATCGCGACGAGCTCTTCGCCGGCGTCCTCGATCGACTTCAACGCGTCGTACTGCCCCTGCGGGTCCATCTCGTAGCGCAGCGGGCTCGCCGCCGCGTTCTCGACCCGCACCACCCGGGTCGCCGCGCCGTCGCGCCCCCCGACCATCCCACAGCACTCGTTCGGCAGATCCTCCCGCGCGTGGGCGACCATCTCGTCGATCAGGGCCTTGGAGATCCTCATCGGCCCGGACTCTACGCCCGCGCTACCACCAGACGGTGGAGTCGAGGTTCTCGATCTCCTCGATCGGCTTGGTGTAGACGCCGGAGGAGAGGTACTTCCAGCCGTCGTCGGGGATGAGGAAGACGACGTTGCCGCCGTCGAGTTCGGTGGCGATGCGGTTGGCGATGTAGGCGATCGCGCCGCCGGAGACGCCGGCGAAGACGCCCTCCTCGTCGAGCAGCTTCTTCGTCCAGACGATCGCTTCGCGGTTGGAGACCATGATCTTGCGGTCCAGCAGGGAGAGGTCGATGATCGGCGGGATGAAGCCGTCGTCGAGGGAACGCAGCCCCTGGACCAGCTCCCCCTGTTTGGGCTCGGCGGCGACGACGAGCGTCTCGGGGTTCGCCTCCTTGAGGCGGCGGCCGTTGCCCATCAGGGTGCCACCGGTGCCGAGCCCGCCGACGAAGGCGGCAACCTCGCCGAGCTCGTCGAGGATCTCCACCGCGGTGCCGTTGTAGTGGGCGAGCGGGTTGGCCTCGTTGCCGTACTGATAGGGCATGTAGTAGCCGGGCTCCTCGGCCATCTCCAGCGCCACCTCGACGGCGCCGTTGGAGCCCTTGGCCCCCTCCGAGTAGACGATCTCCGCCCCGTACATGCGCAGCAGCTGGGTCCGCTCCTCGGTCACGTTGTCGGGCATCACCACCTTCAGCGGGTAGCCCTTGCGGCGGCAGATCATCGCCAGCGCGATGCCGGTGTTGCCGGAGGTGGGTTCGAGGATCGTGTGGCCGGGTTCGATCGCGCCCTCGGCCTCGGCCGCCTCGATCATCGATTTCGCCACCCGGTCCTTGACCGACCCGGTGGGGTTGTGGCCCTCGAGCTTGGCGTAGATGCGGATCTCCGGCTTCGGCGAGAGCCGCGGCAGCTCCACGAGCGGCGTGTTGCCGATCGACTCGACGATGTCGCCGAAGCGCCCCCCGCAGGGTCTGTTGAGTAATTCGTCTCGCATCCGCCGCCCTTACTTCAGAAAGTGTAGCGAGGGACCCGCGGGGTAGTGGGTCAGTTTGAAATGAGCCCCACGGGGGCCTGATCCACCGGTAGCTTCGCCTGCGTCAGATGAAGAAGTGGCGGCGGCGCTGCGCTAACAGCCCGCCGCCCGGCACCGAAAGGCGGAACCTTCCGATGCAGGACAAGGCTAGTCGCTCAGTTGCGAGCGAAGACGCAATGGCAGAGCAGGCGGTGATGCGGTTGCTGCTGGAGGATCGGGGCCTGTTCGCGCTCTCGGAGATCGCCACGAAGCTCGGCGAGAAGCTCGCCGCCGAAGATGCGGTGGCTCGGCTAGAGCGCGCCGGGCAGATCCACCGCTGCCAAGGCTTCGTCTTCGCCTCCAGGGCTGCCGTCGTCGGTGCCGACCTCTGGAGCGATGGCAGTTAGCAACAAACGCAGGCACTGGCCCGCCGACCGGATCCCCCTTCAACGTCCGGTCATGGCCTTGGCGCTGGAGGTCTATCCCCACTGGCGAACGATCCCTGAACTCGCCCGGGAGATCGGTCCCAGCGGGGCACTGACGCGGGCGGTGATCGAGTTGATCACGCTGGGCCTGCTGGAAAGCCACGGCTCGGCGGTGCGCCCGACTAAGGCAATCGCCCACATGGAGCGCCTGAGGCTGCCGTAGGCTTTGACCATGGCCAAGCGGAGCAAGAAGCCTGCGGACCTGAACCGCCTTGCCGCTGCCATTGTCGGCGAGGCGACCGATGAGACGCCGCAAAAGTCGGAGAGTCGGCAGGCCCGCGCTGGGCGCGCAGGCGGCGCAAAGGGTGGAAGAGCTAGGGCCGACAGTCTCTCGCCGGAGCGAAGGCGCGAGATCGCAAAAGCGGCCGCCGAGGCCCGCTGGAAGCGCTCCTAGTTTCTCGGAGCCAAGCCGCCGCCCGTCCGGAGGACATGTCGCAGCCGCTTCTTGCTTTCTGCGATCTGATCCATTTTGCCCTCTGCGTTCAGCAGAGCACGGACCAGGTGATAAGCAGGCATGGATCGCAGATCCTTGAGAACGAGGATCACACCCACCTGATGCTGGTCAAGCACCTTGAGGATTTCCTTGTCCTTCTTGCCCCTGTCGTGGGTGATCAGGATCGAATCGTTTTGGGCGCACCAGAGGCAGTTTTCCTCGTCTGAGCTTCCGTTGGGTGGAGCACCTTCTCCACCTACGCCATTTGCCTCCAGCCCAAGCGCAGCAAGCGCCGTCGCCGTTCCGACGCCTCCCGGAAGCCCCTGATCAAAGAACAACCGCTGCAAGGTTTTGAGGGGCTGCCCGTCCTCCGTCCGGACTAGTTAAGAGCGGCAGCTAGGTGCCGCTCAAAGTTCAAGGCCGCCTTGGTCTGATCGGCCGTGATTCCCATATCGGAAGCGATTCGCTCTACGGGTGCGTAGGTCGCCATATCCACCACCAGCGCGGTGGGAATACGCGTTCCATCAACGACGGGCTCACCAAACTGAATTCGCGGATCAACAAGGATGTGCCGAGCTGGATTCCAGCTAGCCGCCATCCCCTCGTCGTAGTGGACGCTCGACAACCGCTCCTTCACGGCCTCACGCATCACTTGCTGGCCGTGCTTGTCCGCCGACTCGATCTGGCCTCCCGCGACCAGCTCGTCATCCACGTAGATGCCGCAGCCATCCGTTTTCAGTTCGTCGGTAACAAAAGGGCGGTCGGTTTTCCACTTCCTTCGCAGATAGTCCTCCGCCTCCCTGATGGTCTTCGATTTCAGACCTTTACCAAGTAGCTCGCGCACGACGAAGAGGCTGATCAGGTCGCCGAAGCTGTAGTCGGGGCGGCGGCTGTGGTGGTTTACTGGGTTAAGGACGTTCGTCAACCAGCGCAGCGCGCGATCCCCATCGTCGGGCTTCCCGCTAAAGGCAATGTAGGCACGCAGATCGGCGAGGCTGAAAAGCCCTTGGCCCAGCTCGGTGCCTCGGTCAAGTCCTGAAATCGTCGTCACGCTGACCCCTTCCAGTAGCGATGCTACCTTCGCGAGGGGCTGGATGACCGGCCCGTACCCATACCTGACAGGGAGGTTGCCACTCGACAAAGAGCAGAGTTTTCCGTACGCACGCTCAAGCAAAATGGTCAGTATGAACAGGCTGAGCACCGAGAAGCGGGCGCAGATCATCGGCTGCCTCGTGGAGGGCAACAGCATTCGCGCCACGGTACGGATGACCGGCGCGGCCAAGAACACGATCACCAAACTGCTGGCTGATCTTGGCGAAGCCTGCGCCGAGTACCAGGACGGCGTCTTCCAAGACCTCCCCTGCAAGGTGGTCGAGGTCGACGAGATCTGGAGCTACTGCTACGCCAAGCAGAAGAACGTCCCCGAGCAGTTCAAGGGAACTCCCGGCTATGGCGATGTCTGGACGTTCACGGCACTCTGCGCCGACACGAAGCTGGTTCCGTCGTGGCTGGTCGGAGAGCGCACGGCCGATGACGCGGAGGTCTTCTTGACCGACCTCGCGAGTCGGTTGGAGGGGCGCGTTCAGCTCAGCACCGATGGCCACCGGATCTACGAAGGCACCGTGGGACCGGCCTTCCGCCACAACGTGGATTGGGCGCAGATCCAGAAGAGCTTCGCCGGGGGCGAAGTGGGCAAATACAGCCCGCCCGTCTGCATCGGGACCAAGCGTCGGGCGATGAAGGGAGACCCGGACCCGGAGCGGATCTCAACCAGCTACGTCGAGCGCCAGAACTTGACCATGCGGATGGGCATGCGGCGCTTCACGCGGCTCACGAATGGCTTCAGCCGCAAGGTCGAGAACTTGGCGCACGCGGTTTCTCTGCACTTCTGCCACTACAACTTCGCCCGTCCTCATCGGTCGCTGAAGGAGCGCTACCCGAGGACTCCGGCGATGGCGGCGGGGGTTGCTGATCACATCTGGTCTCTGGAAGAGATCGCGGCGCTATTGGATTGAGAGTCCGCTTTGGAAGTATGCATGGATTCATGCTAAGAACCTGTGAAGTACCCCAAACGGCAGGGACTTCATTGTCATCAATTCAGAAGGAGGCGCGCCAGCATGGCGAGTAGCTACCGCCGCCGCAAAGGCGGCTACGACACCTGGCATTTCTGTTCCAATTGCTCGAACTGGCCGACGAGCAACTACGACTCGCGGACCTCGAAGCCGACGACGGGCGAGTTCTGCAACGAGTGCAAGTCGAAACGTTCTAACAACAACTGCTCGTAGAGAGCCAGACACCGGGGACCGGGTAGAACTCGCAGTCCGCTACCCAGTCGATTCCACGCGCCGTTGCGTAGTGATCGAAGCAGGAAGGGCATAGAACGTGGTCAGCGTGGCGCGCCGGGACGACGGCGCGCCACGTTTCATTCGGCACGCTGAAGCCCACCACATTTTCGCGCCAGCAGCGCTTGCAGACCTCGCGCCGTATTCGGGGGGTCAAGAAGCAGCGCAGATGCCTAAAAAGGGCAGACATAGTTGTCCTTTCCCGAACCCCGCTCAGACAAACGGGCCGATGGTTCAAACTGACCCACTACC
>JBKPOX010000046.1:0-18566 GCA_046733335.1 Actinomycetota bacterium
ACGAGCAGGGCGCCCTCCATCACGCCCGCGGCTCGCAGGTCTCGGTACCAGCGCTCGACCGGGTGCTCCTTGACGAAGCCGTGGCCGCCGAGCAGCTGGACGCCGTCGGAGCCGATCTTCATCCCCTTCTGGGAGCAGAGCTGCCGGGCGAGGGCTGCCTCGCGGTCGAATTTCTCGCCGCGGTCGGCGCGGCTCGCGGCCCGGTAGGTCGCCAGGCGCATCCCGTTCTGCTCGATGCCGATGTCGGAGACCGCGAAGGCGACGCCCTGGCGGTTGGAGATCGGTTCGCCGAACGCCTGGCGGTCGTTGACGTAGGGAATCACGTAGTCGAGCACCGCCTGCGCGGTCCCGGTCGCGAGCCCGCACCAGGCGATCCGCGAGCGGGCGACGCAGGCGGCGTAGTCCTTGGCCTTTGCCTCACCCTCGCCGAGCAGCGCGCTCGCCGGCAGCTTCACGTTGTCGATCAGCAGGCGACCGGTGGCCGCGGGCCGCAGGCCCATCGCCGGCTCGTCCTCCACCGTCAGGCCTTTGGCGCCGGACTCGACCACGAAGAGGGCCGGGCCGATGCCCTCGGCGTCTGCGGCGACGACGAACAGCTCGCACTCGGTGGCGCGGGCGAGGAGCGACTTGGCGCCGCTCAGCACCCACTCCTCGCCTTTGCGCTTCGCCTTCGTCTCCAGCTCGAAGGGGTCGAAGAGAGGTCGCGGCTCGAGGACGGCGAGCGCCGCGGCGGGGACGTCCTCGCCGGTGAAGGCCGGCAGGTAGGTCGCCTCCTGCTCGGCGCTGCCCCAGAGGCCGATCGCGGTGGCGACGGCGCCGGGGGCAAGGGCGGCGTAGGCGATGCCCATGTCGCCGTGGGCGAGCGCCTCGCCGATCAGGACGCTGGTCACCGCCGACTGCTCGGTCATCACGCCGCCGAGCTCCTCGGGCACGCCGAGCATCGCAACCCCGAGCTCGACCGTCTGGTCGAGGATCTCCTTCGGCGTCGCGCGCTCCTCGTCGGCCTTCAGTGCGGCCGGGCGGACCTTTTCCTCAGCGAAGGCGCGCCCGGCTTCCTGGAACATCTGCTGCTCGTCGTCTGGCGTGAGGTCGAAGAGGCCCTTCGACTTGCCCTTCTTCTGGCGCGCCGGTTTACCCAGCGACTGCGCCGCTTTGAAGGTGCGGCCGGCGGCGGTGGCGGTGCGGAAGCCGTTCTTGGTGCCCTGGAAGAGGGCCCTCTCGACCTGCTTGCGGATGCGGATGCGATCCAGCAGGTCGGAGCCGGCGAGGCGGTTCAGCGCCCGCAGGCCGAAGCCCATCCCGCGCTCCGCCATCCCCTTGTTTTCGGTGGTGGTCGTCACTTCGCTTTCTTCCTTCCGGTTTTGGCGGTCTTGCCTTTGGGTTTGGCAGCTTTCGGCTCCGTGCCGACTTTCAGCGGCCGCACTCGGCCGTCGAGGTGGGGCGTGCCCTTCCTCGCGTCGCGCACGGCGAAGAGGATCTCCTCGCCCGCGTCCTCGGAGGTGAACTCGACCCGGGCCGGCAGCAGGACCGGCTTGCGGAAGCGGACGTCGGCCTCGAAGGCCGCCGGCAGCCGCGCTCCCAGCTGCGCCAGCGCCCGCGCCTTCGTCCACATCCCGTGCGCGATTGCGCCGGGGAATCCGAGCGGCTTCGCGGTCAGGGAGTGCATGTGGATCGGGTTGCGGTCGCCGGAGACGCCGGCGTAGCGGCGGCCGAGGTCGCCGGGGAGCCTCCACTCCGCGCTCGCCGGCGTCTCCGCGGGAACCCCCTCCCAGCGAACTGCATCGAATTTCCGGCCTGCCGGACCGGTTTTTTGATGCAGTTCGCCGTTGTCGGTCTTGCCGCGGCGCAACATCGTGCTGGTGCTCTCCCAGACCAGCTCGCCGCCGACCAGCACCTCGGTCTCCAGCGAGAAGGCCCTGCCTTTCGGGTGCGGCTGCAGCTTCGTCGGGCGGACGTGGATCGCCATCTCCTCGCCGATCCCGATCGGCCGGTGCTGGACGATCGAGTTCTCGACGTGGACGAGCCCGACCGCGCCGAACGGGAATGAGCCGTCGCTCATCACCGCCATGTGCAGCGGGAACGCGAGCATGTGCGGGTAGGTCGACGGCAGGGTGTCGCGGAGCGCGAAGCCGCAGACCCGCGCGTAGGCGGCGACATCCTCCGCGCTGGCGGTGACCGCGGTCAGCTCGAGGTCGAGGCCGTCGGGGATCTCGCCGCCGCCGCCCGGGACGAACGGCAGCAGCGAGGCGCCCGGGATCATCGGCAGCGCCGCCCGCGCGTAGAGCGGCAGGATGCTGGGGGAGCTGTCGAGCGTCTTCGGCATCTAGGCCCCCAGCAGGTTCTGGCCGCAGACGCGGACCGTGTTGCCGTTGACTCCGGTCGAGGCGGGGCTGGCGAACCAGGCGATCGTCTCGGCGACGTCGACCGGCAGCCCGCCCTGGGAGAGGCTCGAGAGCCGGCGGCCGGCTTCGCGCGGGCCGATCGGCATCGCCCCGGTCATCTGCGTCTCGATGAAGCCCGGCGCGACCGCGTTGATCGTCGCTTTGCGCTTCGCCAGCTCCGGCGCCATCGCTTCGACCATCCCGATCACGCCGGCCTTCGAGGCAGCGTAGTTGGTCTGGCCGCCGTTGCCGGCGATCCCCGACATCGAGGAGACGCAGACGATCCGCCCGTTCGGCCGCAGCAGCTTCCTCCCGAGCAGCGCCCCGTTGATCCGCTCCTCGCTGGACAGGTTGATCTCCATCAGCTGCGTCCAGCGCTCCTCCGGCATCTTCGCGATCGTCCGGTCTTTGGTCACGCCGGCGTTGTGGACGACGACGTCGACGCCCTCGGACAGCTCGGCGGCGATCTTCTCCGGCGCGTCGTCGGCGGTGATGTCGACCGCGATCGAGCGGCCGCCGATCGCGTCCGTCACCGCCTTCAGGTCGGCCTCCATCGGCGGGATGTCGAGGCCGACGACTTCGGCGCCGTCGCGGGCGAGGGTGTCGGCGATCGCGGCGCCGATCCCGCGCGAGGCGCCGGTGACCAGCGCCACCTTGCCGGCCAGCGGCTGCTCCCAGTCGAGCTTCGGGCTGGGGGCGACGCCCTCACCGACCCGTATGACCTGGCCGGAGACGTAGGCCGATTTCGGCGAGAGGAGGAAGCGCAGCGTCGACTCAAGCTGGTCCTCGGCGCCGGGCTCGACGTAGACGAGCTGCGCGGTCGAGCCGCGGCCGCCGATCTCCTTGCCGAGCGAGCGGACGAAGCCCTCCAGCGCCCGCTGGGCGATGTGGGCCTCGACCGAGCCGGCTTTCTCCGGCGGAGTGCCGAGGACGATCGCCCGGCCGCTGCGCTGCAGGCGGGGAACCCCGGGGTAGAAGAAGCGCTGCAGCTCGACCAGCTGGGTCGAGTCGCTGATCCCGGTCGCGTCGAAGACCAGCGCCTTTGCCTTCCCCTCGGCGCCGGCGCGTTCGGCCTTGACGCTGTCGAGGATCGCGGCGATCTGCTTGCCGAGCCGGCCTTCAGGGGCGGCGCCGGAGAGCACCGGGCCGGCGATCACCGGCTGGCCTGCCTGGTAGCGGTCGAGCCCGACCGGCTGCGGCAGCCCGAGCTGCTTGGCGAGCGTCCCGACCACGGGCGCGTTGACGAGTTGCGAGTAGCGGTCAGCCATTTACTTGGCACCTCCCGGGCCCTCGAGGATCGCGACGACACCCTGGCCGGCGGCGGCGCAGATGCTGATCACGCCGCGGCCTTTGCCGTCTTCGTTCAGCTGCTTGGCGAGGCTGGCGACGATCCGCCCGCCGGTCGCGGCGAACGGGTGGGCGGCCGCCAGCGAGCCGCCGTTGACGTTGAGCTTCTTGCGGTCGATCGCGCCGAGCGGTTTGTCGCGCCCGAGCTTCTCCCGGCAGAACCCCTTGTCCTCCCACGCCTTCAGCGTGCAGAGCACCTGCGCGGCGAAGGCCTCGTGGATCTCGTAGTAGTCGAAGTCCTGCAGTTTCAGCCTGGCGCGGTCGAGCATCCGCGGCATCGCGTAGGCCGGCGCCATCAGCAGACCTTCGCGCTTGTGGACGTGGTCGACGGCGGCGGTCTGGGCCTCGGTGATGTAGGCGAGGACGGGCAGGCCGCGTTCCTTCGCCCACTCCTCGGAGGCGAGGAGGACGGTGGAGGCGCCGTCGGAGAGCGGCGTCGAGTTGGCCGCGGTCATCGTCCCCTCGGGCCCGCCGAAGACCGGCTTCAGCTTCGCCAGCTTCTCGAGGCTGGAGTCGGGCCGGAGGTTCTGGTCGCGCTCCAGCCCGATGTAGGGGGTCATCAGGTCGTCGAAGAACCCGCGCTCGTAGGCCGCCGCGAGGTTCTTGTGGCTCTTGACCGCGAGCTCGTCCTGCTCCTCGCGGCCGATCTCCCATTCGGTCGCCATGATCGCGCAGTGCTCACCCATCGAGAGCCCGGTGCGCGGCTCCTCGTTGCGGGGGATCGCCGGGACGATGTGGCCGGGGCGGACCTTGGTCAGCTGTTTCAGCTTGCCCACCGTCGAGCGCTCGCGGTTGGCCTCCAGCAGCGTCTCCCGCAGGTCCTCGTTGAGGGCGATCGGCGCGTCGGAGGTGGTGTCGGCGCCGCAGGCGATGCCGGAGTCGATCTGCCCGAGGGCGATCTTGTTGGCGACGAGGATCGTCGTCTCCAACCCCGTGCCGCACGCCTGCTGGACGTCGTAGGCGGGGGTCTCGGGCGCCAGGCGCGTGCTGAGCACGCTCTCGCGAGTCAGGTCGCGGTCGCGTGAGTGCTTCAGCACGGCGCCGCCGGCGACCTCGCCGAGCGCCTCGCCCTGCAGGCCGTAGCGGTCGATCAGGCCGTCGAGGGCGGCGGTGAGCATGTCCTGGTTGCTCGCGTGCGAGTAGACGCTGTTGGAGCGCGCGAACGGGATCCGGTTGCCGCCGACCACGGCGACTTTGCGGGTCTCGGTGTTCATCTGGGCGTAGGTCCTCCTTGGGGGGAATTGGAAGTCGGAGTGGGGGTGGGGGCGGAGCGGTGGCGGAGCCCCGGCTCGACGGTGGAGACGAGGAGGTCCGCGGCGTCCTCGGCGGAGATCGCCTCCGTCCGCAGCCACCAGCGGGCGAGCGCCTCGGAGGCGCCGAGCAGCGCGGTGGAGAGGGCCTCGACTTCGACCTTGACCTTGTCGCGGCGGCGATCGGGCAGCTGCGCCAGCAGCGAGGCCGAGACGAGGTCGACGATCTGGCCGCGGTAGGCGGCGACCCGGTCGAAGACCTCACCGCCGTGGGGGAGGGTCTCGTCGAAGAGCACCGCCCAGGCCGCGCGGTCGCTGTCGAGGAAGCCGAAGAAGGCGCGGACGCCCGCGCCGAGCGCATCGCCGGGGTTGGCGCTCTCGCCGACCGACTCGGCGATCGTCCTGATCAGCGAATCGCCCGCCCGCTCCATGCAGGCGATGTACAGCCGCTCCTTGTTGCCGAAGTAGTTGTAGAGCAGCGGCTTCGTCACGCCCACCGCGGCGGCGATCTCGTCCATCGTCACCGCCGCGTAGCCGCGCTCCGCGAACAGCTCGTGCGCCGCCCCCAGCGTCTGCTCCATGCGGTCGTCCCGGGAGAGCCGCGTGCGTACCGATGCATCCATCGATGCAGAGGTTACCCCAATATAAATTTATATTGGGGTAACGTGATCGACCTCACATATCTCTTGAGCCTGCCTAGACACGCGTGTTTATCACGCCTACTCTTGCAGGTCCGGCCGCCCGTTCGGCGGTGGCCAAGAGAGGAGCAGGATGACCATTTCCGTTTGTACCCCATTCCCCCACCTAGCGACCGGGAAGGGCAACTAGCTAGGAGCGGCTGCCGAAGCGCGGATGGGCACTGCCCGCCGTGCTTCGGCAGCAGCCGCCGAAGTATTCAGGCCTCGGAGAACCCGAACCGCACCTGTAGGCGCCGCAGCGGCGCCGGGGCCCACCAGTTCCACTCGCCAAGCAGGCGCATCAGCGAGGGGACGAGGAGGGCGCGGACGACGGTGGCGTCGAGCATCACGCCCACCGCCATCCCGATCGCGATCTGCTTGACGAAGAAGACGGAGCTGACGCCGAAGGCGAGGAAGACGAGGGCGATCGCGAGGGCGGCGGCGGTGATCACGCGCCCGGTGCGGGCGATCCCGACCGCCACCGCCTCCTCGTTCGTGTCGCCGGCGTCGTAGCGCTCTTTGATCCGCGCCATCACCAGCACCGCGTAGTCGGTGGCGAGGCCGAAGATGACGGCGAAGAGGAAGACCAAGCTGGTCACCTCGATCGCACCCGGCCCGGTGTAGTCGAGCGGCGTTTTCAGCCAGCCCTCCTGGAAGGCGAGGACGAGGACGCCGAGGGTGGCGCCGAGGGTGAGCATGTTCATCAACAGCGTCTTCAGCGGCAGCAGCACCGAGCCGGTGAGGAGGAAGAGCAGGACCAGGGTGGTGGTGGCGACGATCGCCACCACCTGCGGCGCGTGCTCGATCAGGCTCTCCTTCTGGTCGATGAAGCCGGCGGTGTTGCCGGAGACGAGAGCGGCGGCGCCTGCGGGGGGTCGCAGGTCGCGGATCGCCTGGACGGCGTCCTGAGAGCCGCCGCTCAGGGCCGGCCCGGCGAGGGCGAAGTTGGCGTAGGCGATGCCGTCCGCCGGGACGAACGGGGTCCCCCGGACGACGCCGCCGACGGCTTCGATCCGGCGCTCGAACGCGGCCAGCTCCTCGCCGCCGGCGCCGCCGTCGACGGTCACCGTCACCGCCTCGGTTACATCGCGCGGGTAATGGGCCTCGAGGTAGCGGTAGGCGTCGTAGGAGGGCTGGCCGGGAGGAACCGCTTCGGCGCTGGGACCGGTCAAGGTGGTCCAGAGCAGCGGCGCCGCCGCCGCCAGCAGCAGGATCGAGCTGCCGAGGGCGACCGCGATCGGCCGCCGCATCACCCCGCGCGCCAGCCGGTACCAGCCGCCGGAGGCGCTGGAGACCGCCGGGCCGCGCCGGATCGAGAGCGCGTCGATCCTCGGCCCGAGCAGGGCGAGGAGGGAGGGGACGACGAGGATCGCCATCAGGGCCGAGAGCAGCGCCACCGAGGATCCCGCAACCGCCATCGAGTAGAGGAAGCGCTGTGGCATCACGATCAGCGCCGCCATCGCCGCCGCCACCGTCAGGCCGGAGAAGACCGCCGTTCGCCCGGCCGTCTGCACGGTGCGGCGGTGCGCCTCCCGAGCATCGCCGCCGCCGATCTCCTCCCGGTATCGCGAGACCAGCAGCAGGGCGTAGTCGACGGCGAGGCCGAGGCTGAGGCCGGTGGCGATGTTGAGCGCGAACAGCGAGGTGTCGGCGAAGCCCGCCATCACCCGCAGCACCAGCAGCGTGCCGACGATCGAGATCACCCCCAGCAGCAGCGGGATCGCCGCCGCGACGACGCCGCGGAAGACGAAGAGGAGGAGCAGCGCCAGGACCGGGAAGGCGATCAGCTCGGACTTGGTCAGATCCTCCCGGGTCTGGTCGTTGGTCTCGTCGAATCCCGCCGCGAACCCGCCGAGGGCGACGTCAAGGCGGCTTCTTGCGAGCACAGGCTGGACCTCTTCGGCGGCGACGCCGCCCGCGTCCTGGACGTCGCCGGCGGAGAGGTAGGCGGCGATCGCCAACGATTCGCCGTCGCGGGCGATCAGGCTCGCCGCAGCCCCCTTGTCGCGCAGCGGGTTGGCGACCCGGCCGACGTATTCGACCCGGCCGATCTCCCTGCTCAGGCGCTCGACCTCGCCCCGCACCGCCGGGTCGGCGAGGTCGAGCCGGCCGCCGTCGGGCGAGCGGACGACGACGACCAGGGCGGGATTGGGGTCGTAGCCGAGGGAGTCGCGCAGGAGCGCCCCGGCCCGCTCGCTCTCGGAGGCGCTGTCGGCGAATCCCGCCGCCTTCAGGTGCTGCTCGACATCGCGCCCGGCGACGGCGGCCAGGAGCGTGAAGACCGCGACCGCGGCGAGGACGAGCTTCGGATGCTTCCAAGTCAGGTCCGCGATCCGGGTCATCGGGCGGGACTGTACCAGAATTCAAAGTAGATGCTTGGAAACTCAAAGCATACTCGCTACCATGGGCCCATGGGACGCCGTGAGTACGGCCAGGAGTGCAGCCTTGCCTGCGCGCTCGACACGATCGGGGAGCGCTGGTCGCTGCTTGTCGTGCGGGAGCTGTCGCTCGGCCCGCTGCGCTTCTCGGAGCTCGCGCGTTCGGTCGGCGGCGCGCCGACCGACGTCCTGACCAAGCGCCTGCGGGACCTGGAAGCCGACGGGGTGATCGAGCGGCGCGAGCTGGCGGCGCCGGTCTCCGCCACCGTCTACGCGCTGACGGCGCTCGGCCGCGGCCTCGAGCGGCCGATGCTCGAGCTGGCCCGCTGGGGGATGGAGCTGCAGCGGGCCGAGGATGTCGTCGGCCTCGCCCCCTCGTCGCTGCCGAACGCACTGCGGGTGGTGCTGCGACCGCCGCCCGACACCTCGTTCGATATCGGGCTGCGGAGCAGCGGCCAGAGCTTCGCGCTGCGCGCCCGGCGCGGCTGGATCGACGCCTCGCGTGGCTCGGTCGGGGAGCCCGACCTCGTCCTCTCGGGCTCGCCGATCGAGGTCCTGGCCGCGGTCGTCGTCGGGTCGGCCGGCGTTCCGGGCTTCGAGCTGGAAGGCGACGCCGCCCTGCTCGACGAGCTGCAGGGGATGGTGGTCATCCCCCAGCGCCTGCGCGAGGAAGCGCAGATGCTGGTCGAGTCCGGCGCCCTGCTCGTAGCCGCCGCCGAAGCGGCCGCCTAGCAATCGCAGCTCGACTGCCGGGCACCGGCTGGTCGATCGGTGGGAGCTACCCACCGCCGCATGACGTAGCGGCTTCGCCAGAAATCCCGGCCCGGCAGCAGATTGTGCGGAGGACGGGGGACTCGAACCCCATCCGAAGAGCGACTTCGGACTTCCGCGTGTCAAGCGGTCGCGGCACCTCGCCGCTTCATCCTCCGCACGTCTAAGTCCTGAGCCCCGGAAGTTCCCCTCCCGTTGACTCTGAAATCGAGGAAATGTACGCTCCGGCCACGTGTGTCAGGCGGTCCGGGGGTCGCTCCCCCGCACGAAGAAGACCCGCTTCGGCGGGTCTTCGTGATTCAGGGGCGCGAAGGCGAGCTACTCCAGCTCGGTGCCGTCGTAGAGCTTCTTGACGTGCACGGTGCCGGGCGGGCTCGCCTCGATGCAGAGGCGGCAGAGGACGCACTCGTCGACGTTGGAGTCGACGATCTCGACGCTGCCGCCGGCGTCCTTGTAGATGTCTACCGGGCAGACTTCCTCGAGCTTCGCGGCGAGGGCCGGGTCGTTCCTTACCGAGTCCTCGACCTCGATGTCGATGAAGACCTTGTCCAGCTGCTCGGCCATCAGGCCGTCACCCCCAGCTTCTCCTTGACGACGTCGGGGATCTCGTCGATGCGCTCTACGACGCGGATCCCGGCGGCTTCGAGGCGGGCGATCTTCTCGGTCGCGGTGTCCTCCTTGCCCTCGACGATCGTGCCGGCGTGGCCGAAGCTCATCCCCTTCATCTCCTCGTCGTCCATGAATTTGCCGGCCATGAAGGCGACGATGGGGAGGCGCGAGTCGTTGTCCTTGACCCATTCGGCGAGCTGGGCCTCCATGCGGCCGCCGGGCTCGGTGTAGATGACGATCGCCTCGGTCTTCTCGTCGGCCTCGAAGTAGGGCATCAGCTCGGCGTAGGTGGAGCCGATGATCGCGTCGCCGCCGATCGAGACGGCGGTGGAGACGCCGAGGCCGGCGGCGGTCAGCGAGGAGGAGATCTCGGTGGTCATCCCGCCGGAGCGGCTCATCACGCCGACGCGCCCGGGCTGGTAGGCCTTGGCGGCGTCTTTGGCGGGTCCGCCGATGCCGCCCATCTTGCAGACCTCCGGAACGATCAGGCCGAGGCAGTTGGGGCCGATGATGCGGGCGCCGCGCATCTCGGCCAGCTCGACCATCTGGGCGACATCGCCGCGCGGGACCCGCTCGGTGACGATGACGATCAACTTGATCCCGTTCTCGATCGCCTCCAGGACGGCGTCCTTGGTGAAGGCGGGGGGGACGGTGACCACCGAGCCGTCGATCGGCCCGCCGTGGTGCTCGACCGCCTGGGCGACGGTGTCGAAGACCGGCACGCCGTGGACCTCGCGGCCCTTGCGGCCGGGCGTGACGCCGCCGACGACCTTGGAGCCGTAGTCGAGGCACTCGCGGGTGAGGTTGACCGCCTCGCGCCCGGTGATCCCCTGGACGATGAAGGTCGTGTCCTTGCTGAGCAGGATCGACATCAGGCCGGCGCCCCCTGGATCTTGGCGACGGCGCGGCCGGCGGCCTCCCACATCGAGACCGAGCGGTCGCAGTACTCGACCCCGTAGCGGTCGAGGATCTTGAAGCCCTCCTCCTCCCAGGCGCCCGGGATGCGGAAGATCGCGATCGTCTCGCCCGGGTCCTTGCCCAGCTCGAGGCAGGCCTTGATCACGCCGCGGGCGACGATGTCGACGCGGGTGTTGGAGACGATCGACATCATCACCGCGATCTTCTCGACGCCGTCCTTCTTCAGCACCTCCTTGGCGAGGCCGCAGGCCTTGGCGACCGACGGGTTGCCGCCGATCTCCGAGTAGTTGGCGGGTTGGCCGCCCTGGTTGCGGACCGCGTCGGTCAGCGTCAGCGAGCCGCCTCCGGCGCCGATCACGAGGCCGAGGTTGCCGGTGAAGCCGTGGTCCTTGCCCTGGATCACGCCGCGATGGTCGGCGGCGTCGATCGCGGCGACGTTGCGCTCGAAGTCGGAGGGCTCGTAGGTCTCGCGGGTGTCGTCCTCGGCGATCCCGAGCTCCTTGCGCAGCAGCTTCTTCTGCCGGCCGGCCGCCTCGTTCTCCATCTCCATGTGGGCGTCGAGGGCGACGAAGCTGCCGTCGCTCAGCTCGGCGAGCGGGTTGATCTCGGCCAGGGTCATGTCGTTCTCGAGGAAGAGGCGGGCGAGGCGGGCGAGGACCGGCGTCGCGCGGTTCAGCTGCGAGCCGGTGACGCCGGTCGCGGCGACGACCTGCTTGGCCTCGAAGTCGGCGACGGGGAGGAGGTTGGAGACGTGGCCTTTGCCGACGTGGTCGGGGTGGGTCTCCGCGACCTCCTCGATGTCGATCCCGCCCATGTCGCTGAACAGCATCAGCGGCTTCTTCGCGGTCCCGTCCCAGACCACGCCTGCGTAGTACTCCTGCTTGACCTCGGCCTTCGGGTCGACGAGGACGCCGCGCGGCATGTGGCCGTTGATCTCCAGCTTCAGGATCGCCTCGGCGTGCTCGGCGGCCTCCTCGGGGGTGTCGGCGAACTTGACGCCGCCGGCCTTCATCCGGCCGCCGCTCAGCACCTGGCTCTTGATCACGACCGGGCCGCCGATCTCCTCGGCGACCTTGCGCGCCTCCTCGGCCGTCGTACAGAAGCCGTACCTGGTGACGGGGATCCCCGCCAGCTCGACGATCTTGCGTGCCTCGTACTCGTAGAACCTCATCGCGGCGCGGAACCCTATCGAGAACTGCAGGAGCCCCGCCAGACGGGGCGGATGCAGCGCTCACCAGGTCGGCGCCATCGCCCGCGGATGCTTTACTCCGGTCGGTGCGACCCGTCCCGTCTGCGGCGAACAGCAGCTTGCCGCGATGCCTTTTCCTCGTCTTGACGCTGATTCTCGGCCTCGCGGCGCTGCCCGGATGTGGCACCGTCGTCAGCCAGGAAAAGCTCCAGGACACGATCCAAGCGAGCCTCGAAAGCTCGATCCATGAGAAGATCAAGCGGGTCGAATGCCCTTCCGACCAGCCTGTGGAGCCGGGTACGACCTTCACCTGCGACGTGATTCTTTCCGACGACAGGCGGGAAGTAGCGACCTTGGAGATCCGCAACGAGGAGGCCGACATCTCGATGATCGACCTCAAACCCGAGAAATAGAGAGAGGCGAGCCAAAGGCGAATGAGCGACCTGACCACTGCCCCAGCCGAGTTGACGACCCACGAGAAGCTCCTCAGCTGGGTTGACGAAATCGCAGCGCTCACGCAGCCCGACTCCGTCCACTGGTGCGACGGCTCCGCCGAGGAGTACGACCGCCTCGCCCAGGTCCTGATCGACGCCGGCACCTTCGAGCGCCTCGACGAGGCCAAGCGCCCCAACTCCTACCTCGCCCTCTCAGACCCCGGCGACGTCGCCCGGGTCGAAGACCGCACCTTCATCTGCTCCGAGAAGGAGGGCGACGCCGGCCCGACCAACAACTGGCGCGACCCGGCCGAGATGCGCGAGACCCTCGGCGAGCTCTTCAAGGGCTCGATGAGGGGCCGCACGATGTACGTCGTCCCCTTCTCGATGGGCCCGCTCGGCTCCGAGATCTCCGAGATCGGCGTCCAGCTGACCGACTCCCCCTACGTCGCCACCAACATGCGGATCATGACCCGGATGGGCAAGGGCGCCCTCGACGTGCTCGGCTCCGACGGCGACTTCGTCCCCTGCGTCCACTCGGTCGGGATGCCGCTCGCCGACGGCGCCGAGGACGTGCCCTGGCCGTGCAACGAGGCCAACAAGTACATCGTCCACTATCCCGAGACCCGGGAGATCTGGTCCTTCGGCTCGGGCTACGGCGGCAACGCCCTGCTCGGCAAGAAGTGCTTCGCGCTGCGGATCGCCTCGGCGATGGCGCGCGACGAGGGCTGGCTCGCCGAGCACATGCTGATCCTCAAACTCACCTCACCCGAGGGCAAGGTCAAGTACATCACCGGCGCCTTCCCCTCGGCCTGCGGCAAGACCAACCTGGCGATGCTGGTCCCGACCCTGCCGGACTGGAAGGTGGAGACGGTCGGCGACGACATCGCCTGGATGAAATTCGGCTCCGACGGCCGCCTCTACGCGGTCAACCCCGAGGCTGGGTTCTTCGGCGTGGCCCCCAACACCAGCCACAAGACGAACCCCAACGCGATGGACACGATCGAGCGGAACACGATCTTCACCAACTGCGCCAAGACCGACGACGGCGACATCTGGTGGGAGGGGATGACCGGCGAGCCGCCCGCGCACGCGACCGACTGGCACGGCAACGACTGGACCCCGGAGTCCGACGTCCCCGCCGCGCATCCGAACGCTCGCTTCACCACCCCCGCGGCCCAGTGCCCCTCGATCGCGCCCGAGTGGGAGGACCCCGCCGGGGTGCCGATCGACGCCTTCCTCTTCGGCGGCCGCCGCGCCACCGTGGTGCCGCTGGTCCAGGAAGCGTTCGACTGGGAGCACGCCGTCTTCATGGGGGCGACGATGTCCTCGGAGACGACCGCCGCCGCGGCCGGCGCCGTCGGCCAGCTTCGCTTCGACCCGATGGCGATGCTGCCCTTCTGCGGCTACAACATGGGCGACTACTTCGCCCACTGGCTGAAGATCGGCCGGCGCGAGGGCGCGAAGCTGCCGCGGGTCTTCTACGTCAACTGGTTCCGCAAAGACGACGAGGGCAAGTTCCTCTGGCCCGGCTTCGGCGAGAACAGCCGGGTGCTCGAGTGGGTCTTCCGCCGCTGCGAGGGCGAAGCCGAGGCGGTCGAGACCCCGGTCGGGCTGCTTCCGGCCGAAGGCGAGATCGACACCGACGGGCTCGACATCTCCCCCGAGGCGATGCGCGAGCTGCTCACCGTCGACCTCGACAAGGTCAAGGAGCAGCTCCCCCAGGTGAAGGAGCACCTGGCCAAATTCGGCGACAAGCTCCCCCCCGAGGTCTCGTCCCAGCTGGAAGCCCTGGAACAGCGCCTCGGCTAATCGCTCACCACAACCTCCCTGGCTAGAGAGCCCGTGGACGCCGGCTTAAGCGCCGGCGTCCTGCGTTCTACGTCTCACGCGGGTGGCGACGATTCGAGGGCTCTCCCGCCAAGGGAGAGCCCGGAATCGGAGACAGGACCCGCGGGCCACCAGCCCCCCGGGCAGGACGCCCTACCGGTACGCCTCCGCCAGCTCCGGATCCTTCTCAGCCAGCATCTCCGCCAGCTCGACCATCACCTTGCACTGCTTCCAGGTGGCGTCGTCCTGCATCTTGCCGTCGATCATGTGGACGCCGCGGCCGTCGGGGATCGCCTCGATCACCTTCTTCGCGAACTTGACCTCGTCCGGCGGCGGGCTGAAGACCTTCTTCGCGATCCCGATCTGGACCGGGTGCAGCGACCAGGCGCCGACGCAGCCCATCAGGAAGGCGGCGCGGAACTGGGTCTCGCATCCAGCCGTGTCCTTGATGTCGCCGAACGGGCCGTAGAAGGGGAGGATGCCGGCGGAGGTGCAGGCGTCGACCATGCGGGCGATCGAGTAGTGCCAGAGGTCCTGCTGGGCGCTGACGCGGTCCGCCTCGGGGTTCTCGGGATCGTCCGGGTCCTCCATCACGCGGTAGCCGGGGTGGCCGCCGCCGACCCGGGTCGTCTTCATCCGCCGCGCCGCCGCCAGGTCGGCCGGTCCGAAGCTCATCCCCTGCATGCGCGGGCTGGCGTTGGCGATCTCCTCCAGGTTGACGACCCCCTGCGGGGTCTCGAGGATCGCGTGGACGAGGATCGGCCGCGACAGCCCCGCCTTCGCCTCAAGCTGCGCGAGGAGGCGGTCGACGTAGTGGATGTCCCAGGCGCCCTCGACCTTCGGGACCATGATCGTCTCCAGCTGGTCGCCGATCTCGGTCACCAGCTCGGTCAGGTCGTCCAGCACCCAGGGGCTCTCCAGCGCGTTGACACGGGTCCAGAGCGAGGTCTGGCCGAAGTCGGTCTCCTTGGCGGCGCGAATCAGCCCCGCGCGGGCAGCCTCCTTGCGGTCGACCGGCACCGCGTCCTCGAGGTTGCCGAGGAGGATGTCGGTCTTCGCCGCGATGTCGCCGGCCTTGGCGACCATCTTCTCGTTCGAGAAGTCGAGGAAGTGGATCATCCGCGACGGCTTGACCGGGATCTCGCGGAGCGGCTCCGGGGCGCCGATCGCCTGCGGCAGGAAGAAGTCTCGTGGGTGTCTCAAGGTGCTCCTCGGGTCGGGTCTCTGGAAGGGCGCGCGTAAATCTAGTCAGAGCGCGAGTTTGCCGCCTCCCCCGCGCCTAGATTGTCGGCCATCGCGGCCGAAGAGCGAGACAGCACGCAGGACTGGGTGCTCCCACGGGGCGCCGTGCCCACGGTGGGCCAGCTGGAGGCCCGAATCGACGAGGCGCTGGTGGTCGCGCGCGCCTCCGAGGAGGGGCTGCGCGAGGTGGGGGAGATGGCGCTCGACGCCGCCCGCCAGGCGCGGCGGGCGGCCGAGGCGGCGGAGCGCAGCGCGGAGGCGGCGGTGCAGGCGGTGAAGGCGCCGAGGGACGAGGCGCCTGGGCCGGCGGGTCCTGTCCCCGCAGAGGCCGCCGATCGGGCTCAGCCCCGGCCGCCGCGGTTCGAGACGAGGTTCCGCAGCTTCAACGAGAGAGCGGATCGGGTTTCGGCGCGGCTGCGGCGACTTGGGGCTCCGGAAGCCGCCAGCGTCGGCGCAGGGCGTCGGCGAGGCGACGACTGACGTCGCCGCAGCCGGCGAGCGGCTGGGAGTCGAGCGAGAGGGCGGGCTCGATGCCGCGGATCGAGCCGGTGAGGAAGGTCTCGTCGGCGTCGAGGAGGTCCTGCGGTCGCAGCGGCTCCTCGCGTGCGTCGATTCTTTCGTGGGTTGCGAGCGAGAGGATCGCGGCGCGGGCGGTGCCGGGGAGGAGGCGGCCGTCCAGAGGAGGTGTGAACAGGGTGCCGCTTCGGACCGCGAAGAGGTTCGCCCAGCCCGCCTCCAGGACCTCCCCGCCGTCGACGATCAGGGGCCCTGCTACGCCCTGAGCCGGTCGGTTGATCCCGGGGCGGTGCGCCCACTTGTGGGGGCCGATGCCGCCGGGGATGGGGTGCGTGCGCAGCTTCACCCCTCGCGGGGGGAAGACGGCCTCCGGCTCGACCCCCGCGGCAAATAGGTCGAGCCGGAGGCCCTCCTCGGCGGGAACGGTCGTGAGACGGAGCTTGCCGAGGGCGATTCCCTCTGCGGCCCGTTGCAGCTCGCCTTCGGCCTCTGTCGGCAGCGCCTCCGAGTAGAGCGTTTGCAGACTCCGCGCCAGGCGATGGAGGTGGGCCTCCAGCTCGACCGTCTCGCCGTCGACCACCAGCAAGGTCTCGAAGATGCCGCGCGAGCGGTCCGGTTGCCAGCGCTCGACCATTGGCCGGATATCTTGCCGACGCGGCCCGCTTCATGCAGACGCTGCTGATCGACAACCACGATTCGTTCACCTACAACCTCTTCCAGCTGCTGGCGGAGGTGAACGGGCGCGAGCCGATCGTCGTCCGCAACGACTCGGCGACCTGGGCCGAGCTGGAGCGCCTGGAGTTCGACAACCTCGTCATCTCGCCGGGGCCCGGGCGGCCCGGGGCGGAGCGTGATTTCGGTGTCTGCGCCGAGGCGATCCGCCGTTGCCGCGTGCCGCTGCTCGGCGTCTGCCTCGGGCATCAGGGGATCGGCTGGATCGAGGGGGGCGAGGTGCGGCGGGCGCCGGAGCCGATGCACGGGAGGGTGGTCGCGATCGAGCACCGGGGCGGGCCGCTCTTCGCGGGCATACCCAGCCCGTTCCGCGCGACCCGGTACCACTCGCTTGCCCTGACCCGCCCGCTGCCCCCCTCGCTCCGCGAGATCGCGAGCTGCGACGGCGTCCCGATGGCGCTCGAACACCGCGACCGCCCCCAGTGGGGCGTCCAGTTCCATCCCGAGTCGATCGCCACAGACCACGGCAAGCGCCTCCTCGAAAACTTCCGCGCACTAACCCCTCCGCCTTCGGAAGCGCCTGTCGCTTTTGTTACCCATGAGGTAACAAAAGCGACACCGCGACCCTTGACTAACCTGATGGCGCGGCGCCTCGACGCGGTTGTGGATCCTGAGGCCGCTTTCGTTGCTCTCTATGGCAAGAGCAACTACGCGTTCTGGCTCGACAGCAGCCGCTCCGGGGAGCGAGGGAACTTTTCTTTCATTGGAGACGCTTCGGGGCCTCTCACCGAGGTCATCCCCCACGACATCGGCGCCGAGGAGTCAATCTTCGATCACCTTTCGCGTCGCACCGCGGAGCTCCGCCCCGGAGCATTTTCCGACCTCCCCTTCGAGTTCGACTGCGGCTTCGTCGGCTATCTCGGCTACGAGCTCAAGGCCGAGTGCGGGCACGCTTCACCTCACGAATCCGCCCACCCCGACGCCGCCTTCCTCCTCGCCGACCGCCTCGTCGTCTTCGACCACGAGGAGGAGTGCGTCTACCTCCTCTGCCTGCACGAACGAGGAGAAGAGGAAGTAGCAGAAGCTTGGCTGCAGGCCACGTCTCGCCGCCTCGCCGCGATCGGTGCGGGCGAGGAATCAGGAGGCCCCCCCACCAAGCAAGTAGGACCCCCTCCTGATTCCTCTCCCGGCACGCTTTCGCTTGCCCGATCCCGTTCCCGATACCTCGAGGAAGTAGATGCCTCTATCGACCACCTTCACGCAGGCGACAGCTACGAGATCTGCCTGACGAACCAGATCTCCCTGAAGGCCGATACCGACCCGCTCGACCTCTACCGCCGCCTCCGCCGCGCCAACCCGGCGCCGTTCGCGGCATTCCTGAAGTTCGGCGATTTCGCCGTACTCAGCTCGTCCCCCGAGCGCTTCCTCCGCGTCAGCCGCGACGGCGCCGTAGAAGCGCGGCCGATCAAGGGGACGAGCCGCCGCGGCACGAACGCGGAGGAAGACGCCCAGCTCGCCGCCGCCCTCGCCGCCGACGAGAAGAACCGGGCCGAGAACCTGATGATCGTCGACCTGCTCCGCAACGACCTCGGGCGGGTCTGCGAGGTCGGCTCGGTGGAGGTGCCGCAGATGATGGAGGTGGAGACCTACGAGACGGTCCACCAGTTGGTCTCCGCGGTGGGCGGCCGACTCCGCGCCGGCGTCGGCGCCACAGACGCCGTTCGCGCCTGCTTTCCACCCGGGTCGATGACGGGGGCGCCGAAGCTGCGCACGACCGAGATCCTCGATCGCCTCGAGGGCGCCGCCCGCGGCGTCTACTCCGGCGCGATCGGCTGGTTCGGCCTCGGCGGCGCCGCTGATCTGTCGGTTGCGATCCGCACGATCGTCCTCGCTGGAGGCCGGGCAACGATCGGTGCCGGCGGCGCCATCGTCCTCCAGTCGGACCCGGAGCGGGAGTACGAGGAGATGCTGCTCAAGGCCGTCGCGACCCTGCGGGCGTTCGACCCCGAGGCCGACCCCGCGTCTATATCCTTGGCTCTCCAGAGCGCCGCCGCAGCCGCGTTGCCGCGCTAGACCGCCTTCCCCGATCGAAGCAGGAGCCATGGCCGTAGACACCGCCGCGTATCGAGAAATGACCGACGAGCAGGAAGCCATCGTCGAGATGGTCCGCCAGTTCGCCGACGAGCAGATCATCCCCAACGCCGAGCACTACGACCACGAGGACTCCTTCCCGGAGCCGATCGTCGAGCAGATGAAGGAGCTCGGCCTCTTCGGGGTCACGATCCCCGAGGAGTACGGCGGCATGGGGCTCGACCTGACCACCTACGCGATGATCGTCGAAGAGCTCTCGCG